>CBIHPE010000007.1:0-42070 GCA_966212015.1 uncultured Frankiales bacterium
GAGGCCCGGGTTCATGTCGAGGTGGATGCCGAACGCGCAGCGCGCCACGAGCATCGCGCGTCCGAGGGGCTCCGGGCCGATGTCGTTGCCCCAGAAGTACGCGACGAAGTTCTCCTTCGTGAGGCACACGCCGCTGCGCGGGGGGTGGACGGCCGGGGGGCCGCCCCGCGGGTCGTTCAGAGAGCTAGCTGATCAGCGATGGGGCCGCTGGATCACAGGCCGGGGATCGGCAGCGGGAGGCTGCCGGCGCCGGGGAGCGAGCCCAGACCACCGAGGCCGGGGAGGCCCAGGCCGATGAGGATGTTGTCGAGCGTGGTCTGCAGCGAGTGCAGGGCAGCGGTCAGCGGGTCAGCAGCGTCGAACTGCGAGAAGCCGGCGATGAGCGGGTTGAAGATCGCGTCGATCAGGCCGTTGGCCGTGGTCGGCGGGTTGCTCAGGGAGGCCTGCATGGCGGTGACGGCAGCGGTCAGCGCGGCCTGGAAGGCAGCCGGGTCGAACGACGAGGGCAGCTGGCTCAGCAGCGACTGCAGCTTCGACGGGTCGATCGAGGACGAGCCCGAGGAGATGGCAGACGAGATCTGCTTGATGGCGTCGGCCAGCTGAGCCGCACCCGGAGCACCCGACGCGCTGAGCTGCGAGGCGATCGAGTTGAGGGCGTTGGTCAGAGCGGCGGGCGACAGGCCCGAGCCGGTGAGCGTGGTCAGCAGGTCGGTCAGCGGGTTGGCGGTGCCCTGCGGGGTGCCCGTGGTCGGGTTGGTGCAGGTGCGCAGCGCGTTGGCAGCCGCAGCCCGGCGAGCCTTGTCCGCGCGGACGTGGCGCTTGTCCTTCTTGACGACACGCTTCTTGTGCTTGATGACCGCGACGGACTTGCGGGCCTTCTTGGCCTTGCGGAGCTTCTTCTTGTCCTTCTTCAGCTTGCGCTGGTCCTTGTGAAGCTGGCCGTTGGCGGCGTTGTAGTTCGCCTTCGCCGTGGTGCAGGAGACCGCAGCCTCGGCCGAGCCGGTGGCGACGAAGGGCGCGAGCACGCCGATCGAGAGGGCGGTGCTGAGACCGAGGGCGGCGAAGCGCATCCGCGTGGGAGCAGTGGTGGTCATGGCGGGGACCTTTCGTTGGAGTGGACTCCGGCCGGGGCCGGTTCGTGCGTCTGGTTCCCCAACGAGCCTGTGACTACGACGACACGCCTGGCTACATAAAAAATTCTCGGTCTAGACCACGCAAGGCCGATCAGCCGCCGGCGAACGGCGGCAGGAACTGAACCGTCTCCCCCGGGCTGACCTGCACGTTTGCCGCATCCTCCGATGCCGTCGGACGGTCCTGGACGAGTGTTGAACACACGGCGAGGACGTCGGCCAGCCGCGTACCGGGGTGCTCGTTCACGGCGCGGATCGTGATCTCCCGAAGGGTGGTCGGGCCGTCGACGGCGAAGACGTCCTCCCCCGTACCCGCGGCCGCCTTGGCGCCCGCCCAGTACCGAACTGTGATCGTTCCTGCCGTCATCTCTGAGCCTTTCGCTACGATGTCGCTCTGGCTCCACCTGGAGGAACATGAGCACGCTGCTACTTCTGACCGGCTCCCTGCAGCCCTCGATCGAGGTGCTGCCTGGCCTCGCGCTGCTCGGCCACCAGACGAAGGTCCTGCCTGCCGAGGTTAGCGCTCTCCTCGATGCGCCCGACGCGGATCTCCTGCTCGTCGACGGCCGTCAGGATCTCGCGCACGCCCGCGACCTGTGCCGGCTGCTGCGCGCGACCGGCATGGAGATGCCGATCCTGCTCGTCGTCACCGAGGGCGGCCTCGCCGTCGTCGCCCACGACTGGGGCATGGACGACGTCGTGCTGCACACCTGCGGGCCCGCGGAGCTCGAGGCCCGGATCCGGCTGGCGCTGGGCCGTTTCGGCGCCGCGTCGGCGGCCGCCGACCCCGACGCGCACCTCATCCGCTCCGGGGAGGTCGTCGTCGACGACGCCTCGTACACCGCGAAGGTGGGCGGGCGCATGCTCGATCTGACCTTCAAGGAGTTCGAGCTGCTGAAGTTCCTGGCCCAGCACCCCGGCCGGGTCTTCTCCCGCCAGCAGCTGCTCCAGGAGGTCTGGGGCTACGACTACTTCGGCGGCACCCGTACGGTCGACGTCCACATCCGCCGCCTGCGCGCGAAGCTCGGCCCGGAGAACGAGACCCTCATCGGCACGGTCCGCAACGTCGGCTACCGCTTCGTCGTCCCGGCCGCCCGGACGCAGGAGCAGGTCGAGGACGTCGCCCGGCTGAGCCCTGCCGAGTCCTGATCCGCCGGTCCCCGGAGTCGCG
Organism: uncultured Frankiales bacterium; assembly: GCA_966212015.1. Taxonomy (GTDB): domain Bacteria; phylum Actinomycetota; class Actinomycetes; order Mycobacteriales; family SCTD01; genus RYN-111. Next base: position 2,302 of record CBIHPE010000007.1, read on the forward strand.
CGCGTGATCGACGTACTGGCCATGGCCCGGCTCGCGGAGGCCGCCGACGGCGTCGCCTCGCTCGATGAGGCGACCCGACTGGCCGTGCGCAACCGCCCGGACACCGTGCAGGTGTGGGGCGATGTGCGGGGCTTCGGGCTGCTCATCGGCGAGGAGCTCTCGCTGCTGGCGATGCCGCACGAGCGCGGGACCGGTCTGGGGCGGCGGCTGCTGCTGCAGGCTCCGGCGGAGGCGCGCCTGGCCTGGTCGCACGGCGACCACCCGGCTGCCCGGGCTCTCGCTGCGTCCCATGGCTGGGGGCGGGCGCGTGAGCTGTGGGTGATGCGGCGGCCGACGTCCGCGCCGCTGCCCGCACGGATCGCGGCGCCGGAGGGGGTCGACGTGCGCGGCTTCAGGCCGGGCGACGAGGGGGAGGTGCTGCGGGTCAACGCGGCCGCCTTCGCGCATCACCCGGAGCAAGGCTCGCTGAGCCTGGAGGGCCTGCAGGAGCGGATAGCCGAGCCGTGGTTCTCCGCCGACGGGCTGATCACGGCATGGGATGCCGACACCGGGCGCCTGCTCGCCTTCCACTGGACCAAGCAGCACGACGCAGCGCACGGCGAGGTCTATGTCGTCGGCGTCGACCCGGCCGCGCAGGGCCGCGGACTCGGCAAGCTGGTCACCCTGGCCGGCCTCGAGCACCTTGGGGCGCTCGGAGTCGATGAGGTCGTGCTCTACGTGGAGGGCGACAACACCCCGGCGCGATCGCTGTACGAGGGGCTCGGCTTCACCCACTCGCCCAGCGACACGCACGTGCAGTACGAGCGCAGCGCACCGGCTCACTGACGCCCAGGACCGGTCGCCGCCAAGGCTGCGGATACGGGGGCGGCGCGTCGTATATAGATGAGCACATCGCGGGCACCGCCGATGGTGCTCGTCTTTATAGGGGCCTATAAAGACGAGCACGTTCTCGCGGGCGGCTTCGACTGTGCTCATCCGTATAGGTGCCTATAAAGACGAGCACAGTCGTGAGAAGGCGCGCGACAGCACGTGGATCGTGCTCATCCGTATACCCGTCGCCGAGTCGCCTTTACGGGAGAGAACCGGCCCGATCGTCTTCACAGTCGACGCCGAGGCAGCGATCTCCACAAGGCACATGACGCTCACACCGCTGACGCAGAAGGCGACGTAGCGTCCCGTCGCATGAGTCCCTCGCCCGACCCGACCACCCGGGAGTCGCTCGAGTTCCTCCGCGCCGTCTGCCGTCTCCCTCAGCGCCAGGGCGAGGCGGTGCTCGCCGCCGGTCTCGCCGGGCCACCCCGCGCGGACGGCCGGCGGCGTCTCTTCGACGCACGCCGTCTCCTCGAACTCGCCGACGCCACCGAGCTCGGCGACGACGAGGTCTGGGCCGCCTGCCCACGCGGGGTCTTCATCGGCCGCATCGCGAGACATCGCAGCTTCCACATCGACGCGCCACTTCCCGAACAGGTCGCAGCGGTCTGCGGGCCCTGGTACGTTCCGCTGCTCGCCCATCTCTGGATCGCCGCGCAGGGCAGCCCACCGCGCCCGTTCCCGTTCATCGCCACGGTCGGCAATTTCGTGGTGTTCGGCGGCGAGATCACCGGGCAGCACTACCTCGAGGGTCTCCCCCGTACGACCAACATGCACGGGCATCGCACGATCTGGCACCTCACCGAGCCGGGCCCGTGGTACGACGCCCTCGAAGGTCGCCGCCTCACCCTCGGCCCGGGCTACCCCTGGAAGATCTGGGGAGCGCCCGTCTCGGCGCCGTTCGACCGCACCGGTCTCGTCGACGAGGAGGTGCTCAACGCAGTGGCCGCACGTGCAGCCCGACGTCGGGGTCGACCACGACCTCCTGCGCCGCCGGCATCCCGTCGACCGACAGCTGAGCATCCACCGGCACAGAGCGCTTGACGAGACCGAGCGCGATCGGGCCCAGCTCGAAGTGGCGGGCCGAGGTGCCGACGAAGCCGACCTCCTTGCCCGCCTCGGTGAGCAGCGGCGTGCCGGCAGCCGGCAGGCGGTTCTCCGAGCCGTCGAGATGGAGCAGCACGAGCCGACGCGGCGGGCGGCCCAGGGTGTGGACGCGCGCGACCGTCTCCTGGCCCCGGTAGCACCCCTTGTCCAGGTGCGTCCCCACCAGGCCGACCTCGTTGGGGATCGTCCGGTGATCGGTGTCGACGAAGAAGCGCGGCTCGCCGCGCTCGATGCGCAACGCCTCGTACGCCCACAGGCCGCAAGCCGGACCGGCCGCGTCCACGTACGCGCGCAGCGACGTGCGTGGGATGAACGACGTCGTGCCCCCGGACGTCGATCCGGCCGACACCGGCCGCCACACGACGGCCAGGTCGGGCTCGGCGCTGATCGTCACGTCGGACCAGAACTTCATCCGCTCCAGGAACGTCACCAGCGCCTCGCCGTGTCCGGGCTCGGTCCACGCGGTGAACGCCTCGCCGTCGTCGACGCCGGAGAAGAAGTGCTCGATGTGGCCCTGCGGCGACAGGATCAGCGCGTCGGTCCACACCCCGGCTGGCAGCGACTCGAGGTGCTGCGAGGTCAGGGAGTGCAGCCAGGTCAGCCGGTCGGGACCGGTGATCCGGACGACCTCGCGGTGCGACAGGTCGACGAACCCCTCGCCCGAGGCGAGCGTGCGCTGCTCGACGTTGAACGACCCGTAGTGCGCCGCCACACCGGCATCGGCGCCGGACGCCGCGACAGCACCCGACAGGGACAGAAGCTCACTCACCATCAGAAGACTCACACTCCACGCACGACCCGAACACCACCAGGTGCCCCAGGTCCGCCTCGAAACCCATCTCGGTCCGCAGCCGCTCCTCGAAGGAGGCGGCCACCTCAGGGTCAACAGAGACGACACGCTGACACTTCCTGCACACGATGTGGAAATGCTCGTGGTCGGTCGTCGAGTGATACGTCGCGACCCGATCCGACAGATGCGCGTGCCGCACCAGGCCGAGCTCCTCGAGCACCTCGAGGTTGCGGTAGACGGTCGAGAGGTTGATCGCCGACGAGGACTCGCGTACGACCGCGAGCACCTCCTCAGGGGTCGCGTGACCCAGCCGCTCCACGGCAGCGAGGACGAGCTCGCGCTGCGGGGTCAGCCGATAGCCGCTCCCCCGCAGACGCTCGCGCCAGTCCTCGCCCACCCGGCTCAGCCCTCGACGCGGTTGAGCTGCGCCCAGAGGTGGGGCTGGAGCTCCTGGCCCATCGCCTTCATGTCGTAGGCGTAGAGCAGCTGGCCCTCCACGTTGCCGTACAGGCGATGACCGGCGGTCATGTCCTTGGCGGTCTCGGTGTGGCCGACGCCTCGGGTGGCGAACTCGACCCGGCCGTCGGCGGCCTCGCCGAACCAGACCTCCGCGTACCCGATGTTGTGCGCCAGCGTCATCTCGAGCTTGGCCTTGCCCGGCTCGATCAGCTTCGAGCGGATGAAGCCGGTCTCCATCGCCGCAGGGCGGATCCGCTCCTTGGTCTCCGGGTCGATCACCCAGCTGTGCGCGGAGTAGGCGAAGAACGGGCGGCCGTCCTGCTGGAAGACCAGCTCCTGCTCGTACTCGAACGCGTCGATGGTCGGGTAGTCACCGTGGCCGTTGCCGTGCCAGGTGCCGAGCAGCCAGGCGATCGGGGCGCAGTCGGGATGCAGGTTCTCAGGCAGATGGAAAGGCACGGGCCGCAGTCTAAGCGCGCGCGCATAGGGTGGCCCCATGCGAAGGAAGCTCGTCGTGAAGGTCACCGCCGGGACCGAGGACGCCGAGCGGTGCAACCAGGCGTTCACCGTGGCGGCCGCGGCCGTCGCTGCCGGGGCCGAGGTGAGCCTGTGGCTGACCGGCGAGGCCGCCTGGTTCGGGGTGCCCGGGCGCGCTCAGCAGTTCAGCCTCCCGTTGGCCACGCCGCTGGTCGATCTGCTCGGGCTCGTGCTCGCCGACGGCGCCGTCACGGTGTGCAGCCAGTGCGCCGCCCGCCGCGGTATCACCGAGGCTGACGTCATCCCGGGCATCGTCATCAAGGGTGCGGCGGTCTTCGCCGAGGAGATCCTCACAGAAGGCGTACAGGCGATCGTCTACTGACCGGACGTCGCGAGGTGTGACCAACGGCCGCAGAGTGCGTATGACGTCCGGCGAACGCCGATAGGCTGGTGCGCAAATGGACAACGCGAACTCCTCCGACCGCAAGTGGTTCCGCCGTGCCGGTGGCGACGGCGCACCCGGTACGGCCCCCGGCGCCATCGAGACCGCTGAGAAGCTCGCCGAGCGCGCGGCCGAGTACGCCGCCGCGGCCGAGCGTCACGCCCGCCTGCGCAAGTCGGCCGAGGAGGCCGCCGCCGAGCAGGCCGCCGAGCGGATCGTCGCGGAGGAGGCCGGCGCCGAGCACGCGCGCGCCCGTGCGGAGGCCGACCGGATCGCGGCGGACCACGCGTCGATGGCGAGCGCGGCCCACCAGGCGCGCGTGGCCGCCGAGGAGGCCGCCGTCGAGGCGGAGAGGTCGCGCCGCGCGGCCGAGGAGGCGGGCGAGGCCAACGCCAAGGCGCGCGTCCGGGCCGAGCAGGCCGCGGCCGAGCAGGCCAAGCTCGCCGAGGAGGCACTGCGCCGCCACCGCGACGCGGTGCAGCAGGCCGCCGACATCGCCGACGCCCGGTCCCGGGCCGAGGAGAGCGCCCGGCTGCGCGCCTCGGAGGCCGCGGCCGCGCACGAGGCCCGTCAGATCGCCGAGCAGGCTGCCGCCGAGCATGCCCGGCTCGCCGCCGAGGCCCACGAGGCCCGTACGAGCGCGGAGCAGGCCGCCGAGGCGAAGGCGGCCGAGGCGACCGCTGCGCACGGCGCCCGCGAGTTCTCCGAGCGGGTCTCGGCCTCGATGGCCGACCAGGCACGCCAGGCGCACACCGCGCGCCAGGAGGCCGAGCAGGCCGCCACCATCGCCGCCGCTGCTCGACAGGCCGCCGATGCCAAGGCCGCCGAGCACGCCGAGGCCCGCGCCGAGGCCGAGCGCGCGGCCGGCGTCGCTGCGCTGCGCGTCACCGAGACCCAGGAGGCCCGCCGACGCGCCGAGGAGGCGGCCCAGGCCAAGGCCGACGAGGCCACGCAGGCCCACGCCGACCGGGTCGCCGCCGAGCAGGCCGCCGTCGAGGCCCACGACGCGCGGGCCGCCGCCGAGCACGCCGCCGCCGAGCACGCCCGGATCGCGGCCGAGGCCCACGACCGGCAGACCGCCGCCGAGGCGACCGCCATCGCCACCCACGAGGCGCGCCAGGCGGCCGACGAGGCTGCCGCCGAGCACGCCCGCAGCGCCGCCGAGGCCCACCAGACCGCCGCCGAGCACGCCCGGCTCGCCGCGGAGGCCCACGACGCCCGTACGGCCGCCGAGCACGCCGCGCAGGCCAAGGCCGACGAGGTCGAGGCCGCGCACGCGGCCCGGCTCACCGTCGAGGAGGAGGGCCGCGCCGCGATCGAGGCGGCCCACGCCGAGCGGGTCGCGTCGGAGGAGCAGGGTCGCGTCGCCGTCGAGGCCGCGCACGCCGAGCGCGCTGCCGCGGAGGCCGCCGCCGTCGAGGCCCACGAGCACCGCCGGGCCGCCGAGGAGGCGGCCGAGGAGCACGCACGCGCCGCGGCCACGGCCCACGACCTGCGCGCCGCCGCCGAGCACGAGGCGGAGAAGGCGCACACCGCGCGTCGGGCCGCCGATCTGACCACCCACGAGCACGCCGAGCGCGCCGACGCCGCCCACCTGGCCCGTACGGAGGCAGAGACCGCGGCCGCCGAGGCCGCTCGACTGGCCGCTGATGCGCACACCGCCCGACTGGCCGCAGAGCAGGCCGCCGAGGAGGCACAGGCCCGTCGCACCGAGGCCGAGAACGTCACCCACCAGCAGGCCCTCGTCGCCGGCCAGGCCGCTGCGGCCGAGCTGGCTGCGATCACGCGTGCGGAGTCTGCCGCAGCGGAGGCCCAGGCCGCGCACGACCGCGCCGCCGAGCGGGCCGCCGAGGCGGAGGCCGCCCATGCCAGGGCCGCCGAGCACGCCGGCCTCGCGACCGGAGCCCACGAGGCCCGTACGGCCGCCGAGAGGGCCGCCGAGGCCGCCGCCATCGCCCGTCGCGAGGCCGAGGACGCCGCCGGCGCCGCCCACGCGCACGCCCAGACGTCGGCCAGCGAGCGGGCCGCCGCCGAGGCCCGCACCACCGAGCTGCTCGCCGCGCTGGCAACCGCCGCCGAGGAGTCCCGGGCGCGGGTCGAGGAGGCCAACGCCGCTCGGATCGCCGCCGAGGAGACCGCGGCCGAGTCGGCCCGGCTGCGTGCCGAGGCCGAGTCGAAGGTCGACCAGCTGGTCATCGACCGCCAGGCCATCGAGTCCTCGATCCGCCACCACACCGAGCTGGTCGAGGCCGCCCTGCAGGAGCGACTCGTCGCCGAGCGTCGCGCCGCGGAGCTCGGCCGCGAGCTGGCCGACCTGCGCGACAAGGTCGTGACGACGATCAAGGAGAAGGGGTCCAAGCGGAGCTTGGCCGCGCTCGAGCTGGCGATCGCCGCCGCACCCGCTGTCGGCACCCCGGCGCCCGCGGCCGCCGCGCAGGAGGTCTCCGCGCCCGACCAGCGCGCACAGACCAAGAGCGCGTGGGCACTGGCGGCCGAGCTCGCCCAGACGGGCCAGATCCCCAAGCTCACCCCCGACGTGCTCCGCGCGATGGACGCCGCGGGCGGGAGGCTCCCGGCCGGTGCCGACCCGTCGGCGACCGCCGGCGGGCGTGCCGAGACCCCGGCCGCGACCGACGCCGACCAGGACATCCGCAGCTTCACCCCGGAGTCGAAGCTCGGCCTGCTCACCGCCGGCGAGGTCACGGTCAGCGACCAGGGCGTCCTCGACGTGCGCAAGGGCAGCCGGACGTACCGGTTCGACCTCTACGACACCGCCACCACGGTCACGATGCACGCCAAGCCGAGCAGCCGCCGCTGGAAGGTCGACCTCGAGGCCGGCGGCCAGGCGGTCTCGATCGACGCCAAGATGGTCGACGCCGAGGCGTTCACCCGCGAGCTGACGCGCTGGCGCCCCGAGATCGGCGTCTGAGCTACAGACCGGCCTTGAGCGCGTCGGCGATCACGTCGACGGCCGCCTTGGACGTACGGCCGGCGCCGATCACGTTGAAGAACCCGTGGATCTGGTCGGGGAAGCGGCGCAGCTCCACCTTCACGCCGGCGTCCTCGAGCTTGCGGGCGTACGCCTCGCCCTCGTCGCGCAGCGGGTCGAACCCCGCGGTCACGACGTAGGCGGGCGCGACCCCGGCGGGGACGTCCGCGTAGAGCGGTGAGAGCCGCGGGTCGCGCTTGTCGGTGCCCGTGCGGATGTACGAGCTCTCCGCGACGTCCAGGAAGCTCTGGGTCAGGTAGAAGCCCTCGTTGAACATCGTGCGCGACTCCGTGCGCGCGTCCATGTCGACGACGGGGTAGATCAGGAGCTGGAAGGCGCACTTATCGCGGGCGACCAGCGCGACGCCCGCGGCCAGGTTGCCGCCGGCGGAGTCACCCGCGACGCCGATCCGCGACGTGTCCGCGCCGATCTCCTCGGCGTGCTCGTGCACCCAGTCGAAGGCCGCGACCGCGTCGTCGTACGCCGCCGGGAACGGCTCCTCGGGCGCGAGCCGGTAGTCGACCGACAGCACCCGTACGCCGGCCCGGTCGGCCACGTAGCGGCACGACGCCTCGTGCGACCGCAGATCGCCGTACACGAACCCGCCGCCGTGGAAGAAGACCAGCAGCGGGCCGATCGCGGCTGCGCCGTTGGGGATGTAGAGCCGGGCCGGGCGACCCGCGACCGTCAGGGAGCGCGCGGAGCCGCGCTTCTGCTGGCCGCCCCCGATGAGCGCCTGGCGCAGCAGCGCCGCGCGGCCCTCGTCGAGCGGTAGGGTCGAGGGGTCGCCGAGGCGCGCGAGCTCGTTGAGCCGCAGCATCAGCTGGGTCTCGGTGGCGAGCGTCTGGCCGTCGCGCACGATCGGCCGGCCGGCGAGGCGGCGCTGCCACGAGGGCCGCAGGTTCATCAGCTTCTCGAAGGCGAGCTTCTCGACGCGGAAGCGCAGCGAATCACGGTTCACGGCCCAGAACTTACCCCGTGGTAGGTGCCACACTTGCGCCATGACCATCGAGAGCGCCGACCGGAGCCCCGACACGACCACGCTCGAGGCCATCGCGGACAAGGAGTACGACCTCGACCCGGTCTACGTGCCCGATCACGAGGCGCTCGCCGAGGTCGAGAAGTACGACGACCGGTTCCTCGACCGGGAGGTGTCCTGGCTGAAGTTCAACCAGCGTGTGCTCGAGCTGGCCGAGGACGAGAGCCTGCCGCTGCTGGAGCGGGTCCGCTTCCTGGCGATCTTCACCTCCAACCTGGACGAGTTCTTCATGGTCCGCGTCGCCGGCCTCAAGCGACGGATCGCCGCCGGGCTCGCCGTACGGGCGGCCTCGGGGCTGATGCCGCGTGAGCAGCTCGAGCTGATCTGGCGCACCACCCGCGACCTCTCCGAGCGCCACGCCCGCATCTTCGGCAAGATCCTGATGCCGCAGCTGGCCGCCGAGGGCATCCACCTGGTGCACTGGGACGAGCTGTCCGACGCCGAGGTCAAGCAGTGCAAGAAGATGTTCAAGGAGCGCGTCTTCCCGGTCCTGACTCCCCTGGCGGTCGACCCGGCGCACCCGTTCCCCTACATCTCCGGCCTCAGCCTCAACCTCGCGGTCATGCTCCGCGACCCCCACACCGGCAAGGAGCACTTCGCCCGGGTCAAGGTGCCGCAGATCTTCTCCCGTTTCATCCCGCTGGGCGACAACCGCTTCGTACCGCTCGAGGACGTGATGCGCGAGCGGCTCTCCAAGCTCTTCCCGGGGATGACCATCCTCGAGGTGCACGCCTTCCGCGTGACCCGCAACGAGGACCTGGAGGTCGAGGAGGACGACGCCGAGAACCTCCTCGCCGCCCTGGAGAAGGAGCTGCTGCGCCGCCGCTTCGGCCCGCCGGTCCGGCTCGAGGTCGAGTCCTCGATCTCCACCTCGGTGCTGGAGCTGCTGGTCTCCGAGCTCGGGATCAGCGACCAGGAGGTCTTCCGCCTCCCCGGCCCGTTGGACCTGCGCGGCCTGCACGGCATCGCCGACATCAACCGCGAGGACCTCAAGTACGACGCGTTCGTGCCCTCCACGCACCGCCAGCTCGCGCCGGTCGAGTCCGCGGCACCGGTCGACGTGTTCAAGGCCGCGCGCCGCGGCGACGTCCTGCTGCACCACCCGTACGACAGCTTCTCGACCTCCGTGCAGCGCTTCATCGAGCAGGCCGCCGCCGACCCGCGGGTGCTCGCGATCAAGCAGACCCTCTACCGGACCTCGGGCGACTCCCCGATCATCGATGCGCTGATCGACGCGGCCGAGGCCGGCAAGCAGGTCCTGGTGCTCGTCGAGATCAAGGCCCGCTTCGACGAGCAGGCCAACATCCGCTGGGCGCGCAAGCTCGAGCAGGCCGGCTGCCACGTCGTGTACGGCCTGATCGGCCTCAAGACCCACTGCAAGCTCGCCATGGTGGTGCGCGACGAGGGCGACTACGGCGGCGGCATCCGGCGCTACACCCACATCGGCACGGGCAACTACAACCCGAAGACCTCCCGCATCTACGAGGACCTCGGCCTGATCACGACCAACGAGGCGATCGGCGAGGACGTCGCCCACCTGTTCAACAACCTCTCGGGCTGGGGCACGGCGCCGGAGTACGAGCGGGTGCTGGTCGCGCCGGCGACCGTGCGATCGGGGCTGATCGAGCAGATCCATGCCGAGATCGCGCACCACCGCGCCGGGCGACCGGCCCGTATCCGGCTGAAGGCCAACTCGCTGGTCGACGAGGCCGTCATCGACGCGCTCTACCTGGCCTCGCAGGCCGGTGTGCCGGTGCAGCTGCTCGTCCGCGGGATCTGCTCGCTGCGCCCCGGCGTGCCGGGGCTGTCGGAGACGATCGAGGCCCGCTCGGTGCTCGGCCGGTTCCTGGAGCACTCCCGGGTGTTCTGGTTCGACAACGGCGGCGAGGCGCGGGCCTGGATCGGGTCGGCCGACATGATGCACCGCAACCTCGACCGCCGCGTCGAGGTGCTGGTGGAGATGCCGACGCCGGAGCTCGTCGGCGAGATCGGCTGGATCCTCGACCTGGCGTTCGACCCGACCACCACGGCATGGAGCCTCGGCGCGGACGGCGAGTGGACGCGCAACGACGGCACGGTGGACCTGCAGGCGGCCCTGATCGCGCGCCAGCGCGCGCGGCGCAAGAAGGGCTGACGAGCGAGCCGCGTACGGAGCCTGTCCGGTCGACCCGGCCGGTGTCGGAGCGGCTGGTGCCTCGCCGTTCGCGCTGTCGCTCGCTCTCTCCCCTACCATGTTCACCGTTCGTTCACCCCACGCCAGGAGTTGCCGTGCGTTTGCGCATCCGTCCGGTCGAGACCGCGTTCTACGACCTCTTCACGGAATCGGCCCAGCACCTCGTGACCGGGGCCGCACTGCTCGCCGAGATGCTCGCCGACGAGGCTGACCACAGCGCCGTCGCCGCTCGCATGCGCGAGGCCGAGCACGCCGCCGACGAGACCACCCACGCCATCGTGCGCCTCGTGAACTCGACGTTCGTCACCCCGTTCGACCGCGAGGACATCTACGCGCTGGGCTCGGGCCTCGACGACGTGATGGACTCGATGGACGAGGTCGTCGACCAGATCCTCGTGTACGAGGTCAAGGTGCTGCCGCCCGAGCTCAGCGACCAGGTCCAGGTCCTCCAGCGCTGTGCCGAGCTGACCGCCGCCGCGATGCCGAAGCTGCAGACGCTGCGCGATCTCGAGGAGTACTGGATCGAGATCAACCGTCTCGAGAACCAGGGCGACAAGAACCACCGCCGCATCCTCGCCAAGCTCTTCTCCGGAGAGTTCAAGGCGATGGAGGTCCTCAAGCTGAAGGACATCGTCGAGTCCCTCGAAGAGGCGATCGACGGCTTCGAGCGGGTCGCCAACATCGTCGAGCAGATCGCCGTCAAGGAATCGTGACTCTCGGGATCCTGATCGCGGTCATCGTGATCGCGCTCGCCTTCGACTACACCAACGGTTTCCACGACGCCGCCAACGCGATCGCGACCTCGGTCTCGACGCGGGCGCTGACGCCGAAGGTCGCCCTCACCCTCGCCGCGGTGATGAACTTCGTCGGCGCGCTGCTCGGCCAGGAGGTCGCGCACACGGTCGCCGACACGCTCTCGCTCGATGCGGCCGACGCCAAGCATGCGCTGGTGATCGTGCTCTCCGCACTGGTCGGAGCCATCACCTGGAACCTCATCACCTGGTGGTTCGGCCTGCCCTCGTCCTCCTCGCACGCCCTGATCGGCGCGCTGGTCGGCGCGGCCCTCGCCGCCGGCGGCTCGTACGCCTCGGTGCACTGGCAGACGATCGTGGACAAGGTCCTGCTGCCGATGGTGATCTCGCCGGTGGTCGGCTTCGCGGCCGCCTTCTTGGTGATGCTGTCGATCATGTGGATCTTCCGCCGCCGCAACCAGCACAAGGTCTACCGCGGCTTCCGGGCGATGCAGACCGTCTCGGCTGCGGCGCTCGCGCTCGGCCACGGCCTGCAGGACGCGCAGAAGACGATGGGCGTCATCTTCCTGGCGCTCACCGTCGCCTACCCCGCCACCTACCGCGGCGACCACCTGCCGCTGTGGGTCGTCATCGCCGCGGCCTCGGCGATCTCGCTGGGCACCTACTCCGGCGGCTGGCGCGTCATGCGCACCCTGGGCCGCAAGATCATCCAGCTCGACCCGGCCCGCGGCTTCTCCGCGGAGATCGTCGGCGCCTCGGTCCTGTACGGCACCGCGTACCTCTTCCACGCGCCCATCTCGACCACCCACACGATCACCTCGGCGATCATGGGCGCGGGCGCCACGCAGCGCTTCAACGCGGTCCGCTGGGGCGTCGCCGGCAACATCGTCGCCGGCTGGGTGCTGACCTTCCCGGCCGCCGGCCTCGCCGCCGCGCTGGTCTACGAGCTGCTCCGCCTCCCCTTCGGCCTCTGAGGCCCGCACCACCCCGTACGAACGCGACAGCGCCCCGCACGATCTCTCGTGCGGGGCGCTGTCGTTCGTACGGGGTGCCGGCTCAGCCGAAGCGACCGGAGATGTACGCCTCCGTGTCCGGGCTGTCCGGGTTGGTGAACATCTGCTTGGTCGGGTTGAACTCGACCAGGTGGCCGGGCTTGCCGGCGGCCTTGAGGTTGAAGAAGCCCGTGTCGTCGGAGACACGCGCGGCCTGCTGCATGTTGTGGGTGACGATCACGATCGTGTAGCTCGACTTGAGGTCGTGGATCAGGTCCTCGACAGCGGCCGTCGAGATCGGGTCCAAGGCCGAGCAGGGCTCGTCCATCAGCAGCACCTCGGGCTCGACGGCGATCGCGCGGGCGATGCACAGGCGCTGCTGCTGGCCGCCGGACAGGCCCATGCCGGGCTTGCCGAGGCGGTCCTTGACCTCGTTCCAGAGGTTCGCGCCGCGCAGCGACTTCTCCACGACGTCGTCGGCCTCCGACTTCGGCATCCGCTTGTTGTTGAGGCGGTTGCCGGCGAGGACGTTCTCGTAGATCGACATCGTCGGGAACGGGTTGGGCCGCTGGAAGACCATCCCGATCCGGCGACGCACCTCGACCGGGTCGACGATGGGGTCGTAGAGCGACATCCCGTCGACCATCACCTTGCCCTCGACACGGGCGCCGGGGATCACCTCGTGCATCCGGTTGAGGGAACGCAGGAAGGTCGACTTGCCGCAGCCCGAGGGGCCGATGAACGCGGTGACGGACTTCGCCTTGATCGTCATGCTGACGCCCTCGACGGCCTTGAAGTCGCCGTAGAAGATGTCCAGGTCCTGGACGTCGATGCTCTTTGCCATGGTGTTGCGTACTCCCGTCAGCGCCCGGTCTTGGGGGCGAAGATCTTCCCGATGATGCGGGCGATGAGGTTGAGGATCATGACGATCACGATGAGGACCAGCGCCGCGGCCCACGCCCGGGCGTAGCCCGGCGGGTCGGCGGCATGGGCGCCGAGCGGCACAGCGCCCGGTGTCTTGTACTGGTTGAAGATGTAGACCGGCAGGGTCGTCATCCGCCCCGAGAAGAGGTTGCCGTTCATCGAGTCGTTGTAGCCGGCCGTCACCAGCAGCGGTGCGGTCTCGCCGATGACGCGCGAGATGGCCAGCACGACGCCGGTGACGATGCCGCCGATGGCGGTCGGCATGACGACCTTGAGGATGGTGCGCCACTTCGGCACGCCCAGCGCGTACGAGGCCTCGCGCAGGTCGCTCGGGACCAGACGCAGCATCTCCTCGGCGGAGCGGACCACGGTCGGGGTCATCAGCAGCGCCAGCGCGATGGCGCCTCCGATGCCGGCTCGGAACGCGGGGCCGAAGAACAGCACCAGCAGGGAGAGCGCGAACAGACCCGCCACGATCGAGGGGATGCCGGTCATGACGTCCACCAGGAAGGTGATCACCTTCGCCAGGCGGCTGCCTCGTCCGTACTCGATCAGGTAGATCGCGGTCATCAGGCCGATCGGGACCGCGATGACCGTCGCCGCGAGGGTGACGATCACGGTGCCCTGGATAGCGTGCAGGATGCCGCCCTCCATCGAGCCGAAGACGCCGCGCATCGAGGTCGTCAGGAAGTGCACGGTGACGTGCGGGGCGCCCTTCTGCACGACGTTCCACAGCAGCCACAGCAGCGGCACGCAGACCACCGCGAACGCGCCCCAGACCAGGTTGGTCATCAACCGGTCGGTCGCGGCGCGACGGCCCTCGAGGACACGCGACCAGGCGGGCAGCGCCACGACGTACAGCAGACCCGAGAGGAGCACGATCGCGACCGGTCCCCAGCCGAGGATCAGGCCGAGCAGGGCGCCGACGGCGAGGGCGGCGACGGCCACCACGAGGGGTGCCCAACGCGGCAGGCGCGGGTGCGCGAGCGTGGACTGGGCCACGGCGACGGCGTTCATCGAGCGAGCTTCCTCTCACCACGGCCGATCGCCCAGCGGGCGATGAAGTTCACCACGAAGGTGAACGCGAACAGCACCAGACCGGCAGCGATCAGCACGTGCTGCTTGTCGGCCGAGGCCTCGGCGTAGTTGTTGGCGATGTTGGCCGCGATCGTCTGCGGGCTGGTGTCGCCGATGATGTTGAGCATGTACTTGGGCGAGGACGAGTAGACCATCGTCACGGCCATCGTCTCGCCGAGGGCGCGGCCCAGGCCGAGCATGATGCCGGCGATGACGCCGGACTTGGCGTACGGGAGGACGGCCAGCCGGATGACCTCCCAGCGGGTGGCTCCCAGGCCGATGGCGGCCTCCTCGTTGAGCCGTGGCGTCTGGGCGAAGACCTCGCGGCTGATGGCGGTGATGATCGGCAGGATCATCACGCCCAGGACGAGCGCCGCGGTGAGCGCGGTCTGCCCGTTGGGCGAGGCGGGGCCCTTGAACAGCGGGATCCAGTTGAGGTAGTCGCCGAGCCAGTTGATCACCGGCTTGAGCGCCTGCGACAGGGCCCGGCCGCCCCAGAGGCCGAAGACGACCGACGGGACGGCGGCGAGCAGGTCGATCACGTACGCGACCGGGGTCGCGAGCCTGCGCGGCGCGTAGTGGCTGATGAACAGCGCCACCGCGAGCGCGAACGGCACCGCGACGATCAGCGCCAGCAGCGAGATGAAGATCGTGCCGAAGAGCAGCGGACCGACGTACTGCCAGAAGGTCTCGAACCCCTGGCCGTACTCCTTCGGATCCACGCTGAGGCCCGGGATGCCCTGGATCAGCAGGAAGACGAAGACGCCGGCGAGGGCGAGCAGGATCAGCAGACCGGCGCCACGGGCGCTCGCTGCGAAGACCCTGTCGCCCAGCGCCAGGCGCCCCCGCCGCGCCGAGACGGCGGGCGGGGGCGTGAGGGACGAACCTGTGCTCACTTGGCGGCGATCTTGTCCAGGATCGCGGTGGCCTTGTCCGAGGTGTCGCTGCTCAGCGGGGCCGAGCCGGCGGCCGAGGCACCGGCCTGCTGACCCTCCTGCGACACGATGTAGGTCAGGTAGCCCTTGACCATCGCAGCGGTGGAGGCGTCGGCGTAGGTCGGGCAGGCCAGCAGGTACGAGACCAGGACGAGCGGGTAGGCGCCGTCGGCCGTGTCGGTCCGGTTGACGTCGTAGATGAGCTGGCTGTCGGTGGCCGACGCGTCCAGGTCGGAGTTCGCGACGACGGCGGCGGCGCCCTCGGCGGACGGCGCGTTGTAGGACGAGCCGACCTTGATCGAGACGACACCCAGGCCACCGGCCTGCGAGGCGTCGGCGTAGCCGATCGTGCCCTCGCCGCCCTTGATGGAGGTGATGACACCGGAGGTGCCGTTGCCCGACAGACCGTCGGTGGACGGCCAGGTCTGGGCCGGCTCGTCCTTCCAGGCGCCCTCGCCGGCCTTCGACAGGTACTCGGTGAAGTTCTGCGTGGTGCCCGAGTCGTCGGAGCGGTGGACGGTGTGGATGGCCTCGTCCGGCAGCGTGACGCCGTCGTTCTGCGAGGCGATCTGCGGGTCGTTCCACTTCTTGACGGTGCCGTTGAAGATGTCGGCGATCGTCTTGGCGTCGAGCTTGAGCGAGTCGACGCCCTTGAGGTTGAAGACGACGGCGATCGGGGAGATGTAGCTCGGGACCTCGATCGGGTCGCCGCCACAGGTCTTCTGAGCAGCGGTGTACTCGTCCGACGGGTTGGCGATGAAGGCGTCGGAGCCGGCGAAGGAGTAGGCGCCCGACTCGAAGCTGGTGCGACCCGTGCCGGAGCCGACCGGGTCGTAGGTGATGGAGACGCCGGAGTTGTCGCCCTGGAAGGCGGCCATCCAGGCCTGCTGGGCGGTGCCCTGGGCGCTGGAGCCGCCGCCGGCGAGCTTGCCGCTCAGCGCGCTCCCGCCGTCGGCAGGAGCGTTGTCGCCGGCGGTGTTGGTGTTGCTGTCACCGCAGGCCGCGAGGGAGGCGGCGAGGGCGAGGGCGGCAGCACCGGGGACGATGGCGCGGCGAAGGGTGGTCTTCACGAGAGTTTCTCCTGTGGTCTACGCAGGTTGACTCGATGAACGTAGGCAGGCCAAGTGACCTGTTTCGGGGCCCTTGGTGAACGGGCCGTGAACGTGACCTGCCGTCTCGGGGACAAGATCGCGTGGAGGAGGCGGATAGTGAGTGAACTAGCACCGGGCGCTCTTGTCAGAGCGATAGGTGGCGCTCTATAGCGACGACCTTCCCCTTGCGGATGTGGGCGACCGCCATCTCGCCCTTCTCCAGCGCCATCTTGCGGATCCCGAGCGCGGCGAAGATCCCGGGCAGCACCGGTCGGTGGCTGCACACCACCAGGGGCCCACGGCCCGGCAGGTCGTGGGCGAGCCCGAGCATCAGGGCGGCGGTCCTCTCGCTCGAGGAGCCCTCCTCGCTGAGCAGCACGGTCGGCTCGATGGTCACGTCCGCGACCGCCGCGTAGGGCTCGACCGTCTGACGACAGCGGGTGCTGGTCGAGGTGACGATCCGCTCGACGCCGTACGCGTCCAGGACGGCGGCGAGCCGCTTGGCCTGGCGCTTGCCCTCGGCGAGGAGCGGACGCGCCTCGTCGTCGCCGTGCCAGGTCGCCCGGGCACGCGACTCGGCGTGGCGCAGGATGACCAGCGGATACGTCCTCTTGCGGGTCGCGAGCGCCTCGCGCATCGTGGCGCGGTCGTGCGGATAGGTGAGGATCCGGGTGGCCTCGGCGATCGGCACCCAGGCGACCTGGTCGATCTCCCCGGGGCGCCGATAGCCGCTGACGTCGTCGTCGACGCCGTCGCGCACGCGCGCGGTCCAGTAGTGCACCCGCTTCCAGCCGCGGCCGACCCGGTAGCGCTGGGCTCCGAGCGGTCGCCCGAGCCGCACCCGCAGGCCGGTCTCCTCCTGGATCTCCCGCACCGCGGCGACGGTGGGGTGCTCGCCGCGCTCGAGCTTCCCCTTGGGGAAGGACCAGTCGTCGTACTTGGGGCGATGCACCAGCAGCACCTCGCGTGGACCGTCGTCGACGCGGCGGAGGACAACGGCACCAGCGGCCTGGACGTCCCGGGTCGGTGCTGCCATGTGGGTAGGGTATTCGGCTCGGGCGGTCGCCGTCGCGAGCGGTGTCCGGTGGGTGTCCCGAGCGCGGCGGCGCGGGGAGCCGGGTCGGGCCGGATGCCCTAGGTTTCACACTGTGCGGGGCGAACGGGCAGTGGAACGGACACGAGTGCGGTTGATCGCCTCAGCGGTCGCGTTGGCGGTGATCGTCGCGGTCGGCGTGATCGTCGGCGCGCGCGCCTGGCACGGGGCGCACCGCAGCTCGCTGGAGCGCGCGTTGGACCTCGCCCCCAAGGACGCGGCCCGGTACTCGTGGACCGACTGGGCGGCGCTGCGTACGGCCCTCGGAGTGAGCGGCACGGGCACGGAGGCCGATGACGCGCTGCTCGACAAGGGGTACGACGCCGACCTCACCCCCGCCTCCTCGATCACGTCCTCGGTGGACACCCTGCGCGAGGCGTTCGGCTTCTCCCCCGCGACGATGTCCTCGGAGCTGCTGACCCAGTCGACGACCGGCGCCGCGCTCTTCATCACGCTCGACGACTCGGTATCGTTCGACGCGATCCGGGCGCACCTGAGCGACGCCGGCTTCGCTCCGCCGTCCTCCGATCAGGGCGTGTGGGACGGCGGTGACGTCGCGGGCGTGGGTCCGGTGCCGATCCTCGGCTTCGCCGCCCTCGACGCCTCCGCACATCTCGTCGTCACCAGCGACTCGGCGGGCTTCCTCCGCGACGTGATGGCCCACCGCGGGGACGGCGATGTGCCGGCGCCGATCGCGCAGGTCGCCGCTCAGGTCGGGTCGCCGATCGCGGCCGAGCTGTACGACGGCGACTACACCTGCAGCCATCTGGCGATGGCCAACGCGGATGCGACCGACCAGGCGCAGGGCGAGCAGCTCATCGCCGATGCCGGCAAGGTCAACCCGGTGCTGGCCTTCGCGATGGCCCGGACCGCTCACGCCGTGCGGGTGGCCATGGCGTTCGCGGACCACGACCAGGCGAAGGCGAACGCCGCCACGCGGGCGAGACTGGCGAGCGGCGACGCTCCCGGGCAGGGCGGCACCTTCCCCGATCGGTTCGCGCTCGGCGAGGTCGCCGCGCGCGGAGCGGTGGTGACGATGGACCTCAAGCCCGTCGCGGACTCACCGGTGCTCTCGGACCTGTCGACGGGGCCGCTGCTCTTCGCGACCTGCTAGCCGGGGCGTCTAGTTGCCCGTGCGGGCGGCCGGCGGCACCGGCGGGGGCGGCCCGTCGACACCGAGGATGGTGTCGATCTCGTCCGGGCTGAGGTGCTCCTCGGACTCGCTCGCCGCGATGATGAGATTGGTGGTCAGCTCGACCTCCCCGAGGAGCTCGGCGTCCTCGAGCGAGATATCGAACTGATCGTGCACCTGGTCCTCCTCATCGCCGCCCGACAGCGTCATTGCCCCCTGCTGTCGCGCGCACCCATACCCCGTCCAGGATAGGCCCAAACCACAAGGAGGCCGGCGGGGAACGCGGCGCGGTGCGAAATGGCAGCGAAGCCCCGGCCACTGGCCGGGGCTTCGCACGGTTCTGATCAGTCAGCGACTGGAATCAGAGGGGGCGGACGTTCTCCGCCTGCGGGCCCTTCGGGCCCTGGGTGACGTCGAACTCGACCTGCTGGTTCTCGTCGAGCGACTTGTAGCCGTTGGACTGGATGGCCGAGTAGTGCACGAAGACGTCGTCGCCGCCGTCCTGCTGGGCGATGAAGCCGAAGCCCTTCTCGGCGTTGAACCACTTGACGGTGCCCTGAGCCATTGCTCTGTTCTCCTACTGATCGGGGCGAGAGGCTGCCGATTTCGACGGCCCCACAACACGTGCGGTGACACGTCGCTCCGACCTGTGGGCACCTGGAATGACCCCTTGCCACAGAACAGAAACGCCGTTGGCTCACAAACTCCGCGGGCGTCAGACCACTTGGAACTTGCACCTGTTGCAGACAGGACATTACCAATCTGGCGCAGTTTGAAAACCCCTGACTTCGGGAATTCTCGGCCGATCGCGGCCCCCTGAGGGTGACACCCGAGAACGACCACGGCCCGGGCAATGGGCGCAACAAAAGCGGCGGCACCGGCTACCCGCCAGTACCGGTGGGGGCCGCCCGTGCGCGGCTCCGGTGTCGGCCGGGCCGCCTCTCCTGACCCGCATATCCCCAGGCAACAGCCAGACTGCGGCCCGTACGATTCCCTGCGTGGGTGCCACCAGCGTCGAGTCTCCTCCGCCGATCACCGACGCCGGCAGCGGTCCGCGCCTGGCGCCGGCGCTCGCGCTGATGGCGGGCACCGCCGTCGTCTTCGGACTGATCGCCGTCGCCCGCTCCCACCAGGTCGACGTCCCGTTCCGGGACCCGCACGGCAAGATGTTCGCCCGCAAGCTGCTCGGCGCCGTGTGGATCTTCGTCGTCCTGTCGATCGCCGACGTCGCCATCCGGTGGTGGCGCGCGGGCCGCGGCGCCGCCGCGATGCGCGCGGTCGTACGGACGCGATGGGCCCCCTCGCGTCTGGCCCTCGTCGGTGCGGGTCTGCTCGCCTACCACCTCGTCTACATCTGCTACCGCAACCTCAAGTCGTGGCTGGTCTTCCGCCCGATCCACGACGACCGGATGCTGCAGCTGGACCGCGACCTCTTCTTCGGCCACAGCCCGGCGACCGTGCTGCACCACCTGCTCGGCACCGATCACGCGGCGCACCCGCTGTCGTTCTTCTACGCGATCTTCACCTACGTGTGCACCGCCGCCCTGGTCGGCTGCCTGGCCTTCCTCGACGACATCCGCAAGGCGTACGTCATGGTGGTCGCCGGCATGTGGGCCTGGATCCTCGGCACAGCGTCGTACTACCTGATCCCCACGCTGGGGCCGGTCTTCTCGGCGCCGCAGGAGTTCGCGATGCTCCCGCACACCGCGGTCACCGACATGGTCACCGGCAACATCGCGGATCGCGCGCACATGCTCGCCGACCCGCAGGCACCCGACGCGTTCGTCGGCGTGGCCGCGTTCGCCAGCCTGCACGTCGGCTTCACCACCACGGTGGTGCTGATGATGGCCTACCTGCGCAAGCGCGCCCTGACCTGGATCACCGGGATCTACCTGATCCCCGTGGTGATCGCGACCGTCTACTTCGGCTGGCACTTCCTGCCCGACCTGGCCGGCGGGGTGCTGCTGGCGGTGATGTCGGTCGCGATCGCGCACGCGACCGTGTACCGGAGCCTGCGACGGCCCGCGTGATCCAGCGTCTCCTGCACGACGTCCGGCACGACGTCCGGCACGACGTCCGGCACCGGACGGTGCTGATCACCTTCCTCGCCTCGACGGCGACGCTGCTGGTCTGGCGCTTCGGCCTGGCCACCACCGGCGGCGACATCGCGGCCCAGGACGCGTGGTCGGAGTTCGTCCGGCTGCACCCGGGGAGCGCCTACAACTTCAGCTGGTACGGCGGGATGCACCCGGTCTCGTACAGCGTGGTCTCGCCGGCCATCATGGCGCGCGTCGGGGTCCGGACCACGCTGGTGCTCGCGAGCGTCGGGCTGGCCACGCTGACCTCGCTGCTGCTCGTGCAGCTGCCGGCGGTCAAGCGGCCGCTGTGGCCCTCGCTGGCCGCGGTCGTCGCCGTCGCCGGCAACGCGATCTCCGGCCGGGTCACCTTCGCGCTCGGCATGATGTTCGCGCTCGCGGCGCTCGGCGCCGTGGTCGCGTGGCCGTCCTCGTGGCGGCTCGCCGATCACCGCCGGCGGATCGTGCAGGGCGTCGTCGCGATCGTGATGGCGACGCTGGCGACCTTCGGCAGCCCGGTCGCCGGTTTCTACCTCGGGCTGGTGGCGGCGGCGCTGTGGCTGTCCAAGCGGCGCGCGGCGGCGTACGTCCTCGGCATCCCGCCGGTGCTGGTGGTGATCAACAGCGCGATCTGGTTCCCCTTCGGGGGGAAGCAGCCGATGCACTGGATCTCGGCGATCCTGCCGATCATCCTCGCGGTCTGCGTGGGGCTGGTCAGCCCCGCGCATTGGCGGGTGGTGCGGCTGATGTCGCCGATCTACGTCGTCGCGGTGCTCTTCGCCTGGCTGGTGCCGACGCCGATCGGCACCAATGTCGTGCGCCTCGCGCTGATCTTCGCGCCGGTCGCGCTGCTGGCGGCGCTCTGCTCGGGCGAGGATCGCAACCCGTTCCGGTACGGCGTCCTGGGGCGGCTCCCCCGCCGGCTGTTCGTCGTGCTCGCCCTGATCACCGGCTTCGCCTGGCAGGCCGGCGTGGCGACGCTCGACTACGTGCACGAGCGGCCCAACGCCGCGTGGCGCTACGACATCAACGCGCTGCTGCACCAGCTCGCGATCCGCAACACCCACCTGGGCCGCGTCGAGGTCGTCCCGTCGCGCTCGCACCGCGAGTCGAGCGCACTGGCGCCATACGTGAACCTCGCCCGCGGCTGGAACCGGCAGGCCGATCTGCAGCGCAACCCGCTCTTCTACGACGGCTCCACGCCACTGACCGCCGAGACCTATCGCGCCTGGCTGGACCGCTGGGCGGTGCGCTACGTGGTGCTGCCGCCCGGGGACATCGACGGGGCGGGCCGCGCCGAGGCGGCGCTCGTACGCGGGGGGCTGCCGTTCCTCAAACCGATCTGGGGCAACGCCGACTGGCAGCTCTACGCCGTGCTCGACCCCACCCCGCTCGTCGAGGCACCCGGCACGATCGCGTCCTTCACCGCGACCCAGGTGGTCGTCACCGTGCCGAGCAAGGCGACCGTGCTGCTGCGGGTGCCCAACTCCCCGTGGCTGGCGATCGTCGACGCGCAGGGTGCCGCGCTGCCGCCGCCGGCCAGCACCGAGGCCGGCCAGCTTCCGGTCAACCTCAACGGGTGTCTGAGCAGTCACGAGGAGCCGACCGTGACCGGTCAGCCGACCGACACCTGGACCGTGCTGCACGCGCCGGCCGCGGGCACGTACCGCATCGGTGCGCCGTACACGATCCCGCGCGGCACGCCGTGTCCCGAGGAGCTCGCGAACCCCTAGCCGGGCTCCGCCGGGCTAGGGGCTAGCGGCCCAGGGCCGCCACGATCTCCTCGACCTTCGCCTTCGCATCACCGAAGAGCATCTGGGTGTTGTCGCGGAAGAAGAGCGGGTTCTGCACACCCGCGTACCCCGCGGCCATCGAGCGCTTGAACACGATCACGTCCTTGGCCTCCCAGACGGTGAGCACCGGCATGCCGGCGATCGGGCTGGAGGGGTCCTCGGAGGCGGCCGGGTTGACGGTGTCGTTGGCACCGATCACCAGGACCACGTCGGTGGAGGCGAAGTCGTCGTTGATCTCGTCCATCTCCAGGACGATGTCGTACGGGACCTTCGCCTCGGCGAGCAGCACGTTCATGTGGCCCGGCAGGCGACCGGCGACCGGGTGGACACCGAAGCGGACCTCGACGCCCTTGGCACGCAGCTGCTTGGTCAGCTCCGCGACCGCGTGCTGGGCCTGGGCGGTGGCCATGCCGTACCCGGGCGTGATGACGACGCTGGTGGCGCCGTTGAGGAGCTCGGCGACGGCCTCGGCGCTGATCTCCGTGGTCTCACCGAGCTCGCCGTCCGCTGCCCCCGAGGTGGGTGCCTCGATGCCGAAGCCGCCCGCGATGACCGAGATGAACGAGCGGTTCATCGCCTGGCACATGATGTAGGACAGGTAGGCACCGCTGGACCCGACGAGCGCGCCGGTGACGATCAGCAGGTCGTTGTCGAGCAGGAAGCCGGAGGCGGCCGCGGCCCAGCCGGAGTAGCTGTTGAGCATCGAGACCACGACCGGCATGTCGCCGCCGCCGATGCTCATCACCAGGTGCCAGCCGAGGAAGAGCGCAACCGCGGTCAGCAGGGCGAGCACAACGGTGCCGCTGACACCGGTCTCGTGCCGGTCGAGCACGATGTAGACACCGGTCAGGGCGGCGAACACGATCAGCGAGCCGATGTTGATCGCGTTCTTGCCGGGCAGCATCAGCGGGGCGGACTTGATCTTCGCGCTCAGCTTGAGGTTCGCGACGATCGAGCCGGTGAACGTGACGGCACCGATGAAGATGCCGATCGCGATCTCAGCGTTGTGGATGTTCCACAACGACTGGGGGTAGCCCTCGCCGAGGTGGACGACGACGGTCTCCCGGTGGCCGGCCCAGCCGATCAGGACGGCAGCCAGACCGACGAAGCTGTGCAGCATCGCGATCAGCTCGGGCATGCCGGTCATCTCGACGACACGGGCACGCTGCAGGCCGATCAGAGCGCCGACGACGACCCCGCACAGCATCAGGACGATCGCGAGACCGCCACCAGATCCGACGCCGCCGGTGGCGTCGTTGATGACCACGGCACCCGTCGCGAGCAGAGCCAGGGCCATGCCGATGATGCCGTAGGTCAGACCGTTCTTCGCCGACTCGTGCTTGGACAATCCGGCCAGGGCGAGGATGAAGAGGAGGGCGGCGATGATGTAGGCCGCGGTCGCGATCGCGTTGACGGTCATGATCAGTTGCCCTTCGAGAACATCGCCAGCATGCGGCGGGTGACGGCGAAGCCGCCGAAGACGTTGATGGAGGCGAGCAGTACGGCGATCGCAGCCAGGAGCTGCATCGTGCGGTCGCCGGTGACGGTCACGAGCTGCAGCAGCGCGCCGACCACGACCACGCCCGAGATGGCATTGGTGACCGACATCAGCGGGGTGTGCAGGGCGTGCGCGACCTTGCCGATCACGTAGTAGCCGATCACGATCGAGAGCATCAGCACGGTGAAGTGCTGGGGCAGCGGCTGCGGCGCCCAGGCGACGATCGCGCCGAACACCAGCATCGCCACCAGGCTCCAGCCGAGCCGGGCCTGCGCCGACATCGGCTCCTTGACCGGCTTCGGCTCCGGCTTCGCCACCGGTGCCGCCGGCGCCGCCGAGACCTGCACGGGCGGCGGCGGCCAGATGACCTGGCGGTCATGAGTGACCGTGAGGCCACGCTGCACGACATCCTCGAAGTCGAGGACGAGGCGGCCGTCCTTGCCCGGCGTGAGCAGCTTGGCGAGGTTGACCAGGTTGGTGCCGTAGAGCTGGCTGGCCTGCGCGGGCAGGCGACCGGCCAGGTCGGTGTAGCCGATGATCGTGACGCCGTGGTCGGTGGTGACGACCTCGCCGGCGACCGAGCCCTCGACGTTCCCGCCCATGGCCGCGGCCATGTCGACGATCACCGAGCCGGGCTTCATCGAGGCCACGTCGGCGGCGGTGAGCAGGCGCGGGGCGGCGCGGCCCGGGATGAGCGCGGTGGTCACGACGATGTCGACGTCAGCGGCCTGGTCGGAGTAGAGCTGCGCGGCCGCGGCGTCGTACGCCTCGCTGGTGGCCTTGGCGTAGCCGTCCGAGGAGACCTGCTGCTCCTCCTGCGGCACGACCACCGGGAGGTACTCGCCACCGAGGGACCTCACCTGGTCGGCCACCTCGGGGCGCGGGTCGGTGGCACGCACGATCGCGCCGAGCGAGGAGGCGGCGCCGATGGCGGCCAGGCCCGCGACGCCGGCCCCCGCGATGAGGACCTTGGCCGGCGGTACCTTGCCCGCGGCGGTGACCTGGCCGGTGAAGAACCGGCCGAAGTGGTGGGCGGCCTCGATCACGGCGCGGTAGCCCGCGATGTTGGCCATCGAGCTGAGGACATCGAGGGACTGCGCGCGGCTGATGCGCGGGACCGCGTCCATCGCCAGCGCGGTCACGCCGCGCGCAGCGAGCGCCTCGAGCAGCTCCGGGCTCTGGGCCGGAGCCATCAGCCCGGTCACGTACGCACCGCTCCTGAGGCGCGCGACCTCGGCGACCGTCGGGCCGTTGACACGGAAGACCACGTCGGCGCCCCACGCGTCCTCGGCCGTGCCGATCCGCGCGCCGGCCTCGACGTACGCCTCGTCGGCGAAGCTCGACAAGGCACCGGCGCCCGCCTCGACCACGACGTCGTACCCAAGCTTGAGCAGCTGGGCGACGGTGGTCGGCGTCGCCGCGACCCTCGTCTCGCCGGGACGGGTCTCGCGGGTCACTCCGATCAACATCGAGGCTCCTTCGTGGTTCTCGCGCTCCAGGGCTCTCGTGGATCGAGGTGCTCCCGGGCTTCGTGCTGGGGATCATGCCGGAATCAGGATGCCGAAGGTGTGACCGCCGTCATATGGATCGATCCACTCCTTGCGAAGTGACGCGGGTCATAGCCGGGGGCGCGCTGCTCCGCGGCCAGTCAACCGCGAGGGGCCCCGGCCTGGAAGGGCCTGCGCGTCCTGGGACCGGCGGTCCTCCTCGTCTGGGGTCGACTAAGACATCGCGGGCTCGTGAAGGCAGGAGCGGTGATGCTTCCGGTCCGTGAGGCGGGGCAGAGCCCTGCACGATCGCCGAGGTGCGCGAGCTGGCCGCCGACTTCACCCCGCGACGGAACGAGGCGGCGGCCTGGGGCGCACCCGTGGCGAGGGACCGGCGTACCCGAGTCCGGACGCGAGTGAGCGCGGCGGGGGCCGACCCCCCCGCGCGCCGCCGCGGCCGAGCGACATCACGGTGACGCTCTTGACCATCCCCATGAGCGCGTGCGGCATGCCCATCTTCTTGTCGGGCATGAAGCACAGGACCGCGTATGCGCCCGGCGCGAGGTGGAACCGCTGGGCCGTCCACTCGCCGGGGCTGACGATCGAGCCGCTGAACCCCTGACGCGTCATGTCGGCGAAGCTCGGCGGCGGCGAGTTCGGCCCCGAGCTCTGCAGGAAGCTCAGCACCTGGTCCCGCGTGGTCCCCGGCTGCACGGCCTCGAAGTCGACGAAGTGCGCGTAGTCCTTGGACCTGTTCTTGAAGACCAGCGTCCCCTTGTGCGGCAGGGTCGACCGGCCGCCCCAACGGGCGCCCGTGACCGCGACGACCTGGGCCTTGCTCGTCGGCGCGGCCGGGCGCACGGCCGGGCCCCTGACATGGACCATCACGACGTTGGGTGACTTAACCCCGTCCGGCGGCGTACCAAAGACGTAGTAGGTGCCGGCCTTCGGCAGCTCCAGGGTGCCAGACGTAGGGCCGCTGGCGCTCGGGCCGCCGACGAAGTTGATGTCGGCGTACATCTTGCGGATCTTCTTGACGTTGCCCGCGAAGGCACCGGCGACCAGACCCTCGGCACGCTTCAGCGTCAGCCCGTGCTTGAGCGTCACCACCTGAACACCCCAGCCCGGGGCGCCACCGGTCAACGCGAACCGCACCGTGCCGGTGTGCAGCGTCGTGTCGCTGAGCCTCACCTTGCCATGCGAGTTGATGTGGATCTTGAGGATGCTGGAAGCGTCGGCGTGGACCGGTACGGAGACGACGGCGCCGGCGACGGCGGCGACCACCGCGAGACTGAGGGCGCGCGCACGGAGGAATTGATGCATGGTGCGGCCTTTCTAGGCGGGAAGTTCTCTCGACAGTGGCGCGCAGCCGCGCAGCCGCATGCGGACGTGTTCGCCATTCCCGTAAATCGGGTATGACGCGCACGGCCATGTCGCGGAGGGTTGGTGGGGTGGCGAGAACGGGCTCCAGGGTCATGCGCGCAGCCGTCACGCTGGTCATGGCCGTCGGCCTCAGCGTCGTGGTCGGCGGGCCGGTGCCTGCCTCGGCCGACCTCGGGGACACTCCCGTCAACGCCACCATCGTGATCCCGCGCGACGCGATGGATCACGGCTACGCGACCCGGCGAGTGACCGTGTCCCAGGATGGCGTGCTGAGCGCGGTGAACCTCGACAGCATCGACCACACGGTCACCTCCGACGCCACCGACGCGGGCGGCACGCCCCTGTTCTCGGTCCGCGTTCCTCCCGGCTCGACGCTGAGCGTGCCGGTCGCCGGCCTCGCTGCAGGCACCTACTGGTTCCACTGCACCTTCCACCCCAGCATGCGGGGGCAGCTGATCGTCACCGGCTCCCGCGGCGGCACAACGGGCACTCTGCCTTCCTTCGACCAGGCCCTGGTCGTCCCGCGTCAGGTCGCCGGGCGACACGTCCGGCTGGTGCAGCGGCGGGCGGGCGTCCGCGTGATGCCAGCGGGCCCGCTGACCCGGATGTGGACGTACGGCGGCACCTACCCGGGCCCCACGATCCGCCGTCCCACGGGCCACGAGACGGACGTCACCGTCGTCAACCGGCTCCCCCGCTCCGCAGGATCGACCTCGATGCACCTCCACGGCGACCACCACGCGTCGCAGTACGACGGGCAGCCCACCCACTTCCTCGTGCGCCACGGCCGGACCCGCACCTACCGCTACCCGCTCACCGACGACGGCCGGGCCGAGCCGGGCTCCTTCTTCTGGTACCACGACCACCGGATGGACCGCACCTCGCGCAACAACTGGAACGGGCTCCAGGGGATGATGATCGTCGATGACCCGGCCGAGAAGCGGCTGCGGCTGCCGCACGGGCGTCGGGACGTCCCGCTCATGATCAGTGAGCGTTCGCTCGACGCCCACAACCAGCTCATCCATCCCTCGATGCCGACCATGGTCATGGACCACGGCGCGATGAGCTGGACCGGCCCGCACGCGCCGCCGAACGACGGCATCCCCGGCGAGCGGATCCTGGTCAACGGCCGCTACGCACCACACCTGGACGTCAGCGCGACGCGTTACCGGCTCCGGTTGCTCAACTCGTCGGGGTTCTCGATGTACGACCTCGCGCTCTCCAACGGGCGCCCGCTCGTCCAGATCGGCACCGGCGACGGGCTGCTGCGCCATCCCGTCGTGCGCCCGGACATCCTGCTCGGGCCCTCGCAGCGGGCGCAGGTCATCGTCGACTTCCATGGCCTGGAGGGACAGAACGTCGTCCTCACCACCATCCCGCGCGCCGATGCGACGAGCGGGACCGGCTCACGGCCCGGAGCCGCGATGGAGTTCCGGGTCCGGCACGCCGCTCCCGACCGGTCCCGCATCCCGGCGCAGCTGCCGTCACCCGCGCTGGCCCCGGCTCCGCGCCACGTCACCCACACCTGGCATCTCGGCCTCGCGCACGGCCCTCACGGCAGGTCGTACTGGTCGATCGACGGCAAGGCGTTCGACCCGCACCGGGCCGATGTGACGGTCCCCCTGGGCAGCGTCCGACGGTGGCGCATTGTCAACGACACCCGGCTGACCCACTTCGTGCACCTGCACGAGGAGCAATGGCGCACGCTACTGCGCGACGGCCGGCGCCCTCCGCCCTGGGAGCGCGGCCTCGAGGACACCTGGCGGCTCGACCCGGGCGAGTCGATCGAGGTGGCGGCACGCTTCAGCGACTACACCGGCCTGTTCATGCTCCATTGCCACATGCTCGACCACGAGGACCACGGCATGATGGCCCAGTTCGACGTCGTACGACGCTGACGGCCGCTGCGGACCGACGTGTCGTGCTGGGCGAGTTCACGTGACCCTCAGGTGGACGCGGGAGAGGTTCCGCCTGAGTGCGGCCGAGCGTCAGAGTGCCGTAGCCACGCCTGGTTCGAGCAGCAGGAGCCGGGCGCCAAGACCTGCATACTCGAACGCCCGCGCCAACGACTCCCTGGTCTCGCTGAAGTGATCCCAACCATCTGCGTGCGCGGGGACGATGACTGCATCGCCGAGCAGGCCGGCTGCCTGGACCGCCGTGCGTCGGTTCAGGGTGATGTCGGTGTCGCCGAAGGCGCCGACATTGCCGGCCCCGGTGAAGAGCACGGCGACGTCGATCGGGAACCGGCTGGCGATCTCGCCGACGATGTCGACCGATGCGTTGTCTCCGGACACGTAGACCGTGGGTTCGCCGGCGGTCTGGAGGACAAATCCCGTGACGACACCGGTCAACGGTTCGCAGCCCTCCGGACCGTGCAAGGCGGGCACGGCCGTCACGGTCACGTCGCCGATGCGGGTCGACGCCCACGGCTCGAGCCCCGTCACGCTCGGAATTCGGCGCGCCGCTCCCGGTTCGGAGAGCACGACGGGCACCTGGGCCAACAGCGCCCGGCCCGAATGGTCCAGATTGTCGGCGTGCTCGTCGTGCGAGAGCAGGACCACGTCGACCGGCCCGACCTCGTCGACAGTGAGTGCGGGGCCGGTGAGCTTGTGCAGGGTCACGCGCCCTTCGTAGTCCCCAGGCGGGTCGAAGGTCGGGTCGGTCAGGAAGGTCGAGCCGGCGTAGCGGATACGGACGGTAGGGCCGCCGACGAGGAGGAGTTCAGTCATGGCAAAAGCGTGCCGTCCGTACGACGCGCCGACCATTGGCCCGAATGCCACCGTTCCGTAAGATCGGGCCATGCAGCCCAGGCGCTCGGTCGCCGTCCTCACCTATGACGGCGTGAGCCCGTTCCACCTCTCGGTGCCGCAGATGGTCTTCGGACTCGCCGGCGTGAGCGGCGTGAAGCCCCGCTATGACGTCGTCGTGTGCACTGAGGACCCCGGCGAGCTGACACTTGCCGGCGGGCTCACACTCCGCGTGCCGATGGGGCTAGAAGCGCTGGCCACAGCGGACGTCATCGTGGCACCGAGCTGGGACCCGGAGGTCGAGCCGTCAACGGCGTTGCTCGGCTCCCTGCGGGCCGCACACGAGCGCGGCGCCCAGCTGATCGGCCTGTGCCTGGGCAGTTGGCTGGTCGCGGCGACCGGTTTGGTCGACGGGCGCACGGTTTCCACGCACTGGGCTTCCGCCGTCGAGCTCGCTGAGCGCTTCCCCGCCGTCCACGTCGCCGCCGATGTGCTGTGGAGCGACCTCGGCGACATCGTGACGTCTGCGGGTGTCGCAGCCGCGCTCGACTGCTGCTTGCACGTCGTCCGCCAGCACCACGGCAGCACATATGCCGCCTTCGTCGCCCGGGCGATGGTGATGGCTCCGCACCGCGTCGGTTCGCAGGCGCAGTACATTCCGGCGCCCGTCACCGACGCGGGCGAGGACACCCTCGCCGTGGCGATGAGCTGGGCACACGACCGGCTTGACGAGCCGATCGACCTCACCGCCTGGGCCCGTGCGGGCGCGATGTCGCGACGGACCTTCACCCGGCGCTTCAGCGAGCGTGTCGGCTTGAGCCCGATGCGCTGGCTGCTCCTGCAGCGGGTCGATCGGGCACGCCGCCTGCTGGAGTCGACGAACCTGCCCATCGACCATGTCGCCGCCCGCAGCGGCTTCGGGTCTCCGGAGGCGCTGCGTTATCACTTCCGTCGCCAGCTCGGCGTCACGCCGACCGAGCACCGGGCCCAGTTCGGCGAGCTCGAGCCGGCCTGATTCTGACCGCTCCGTCTTCGAGGGTGGTGTGAGCCGATCGGGGTCTCGCCGCCGGCCACCCACATCTACTCTCAGTCGCCTCAAGGCCCAGGTCCAGGCTCCTCAGCGTCTTCCGCGCGGACCGTTAGCGACGGCGGCAAACCACACCGGGTGGATTTCCCATGGTTTGCTCGACGTGATTGTCTACCCCCGCCCCGTTGGGGGGTCGAAAATCCAGCTCAGCCTGGTTGTTTGCGCGCATACGATGGGTCCGTCAACCACCTATCGGAACGTCGATCGCTGGTTCCGGAACGCCCGCGGCGGCGAACGACTCCCGCGAGCAGGGATCGGGACCAGCCCGAGTATCAACAAGACTGGGGCAGACCCCGAGACGGCCTCCACGCTAGATCCCCACTGACGGCGTTGCCGCCGTCGCAGCGATGGGACGCACGTCCGAATGCGCGGCGGCAGGAGATCCAGATGGCTGGACGAGCGAAGGCGTTATCCGGAGGAACAGCGGCCGGCTGCCCCGGTATCAGTCGCTCAGAGACGGTCTACATTTGATATCTGGGACGCCTGGCGCGGCTGCCTCGGCGAAGCGCAGGCCGTGGCGTGCCGGACAGGTGCGCCGCCCGTTCCGACGGGTCGACCGCCGCAGGTGCGCCCTCGGGCATATCCCCAGGCAGGGCTGGATTTTCGACCCCCGCAGATCCGAACACGGCTTTCCCCGACGAGGGCAACCGGGTTTGGGGGTAGCGGGCGCTGACCACCTCCGACGATCCGGCTCAGACCTGCAGTCGGGGCCGCGGGTGCGGCCCCTCTTGACTTCACTGTTGGGCGTTGGCCACCAGCCACCGTTCGACTGCGGCGTTGACGGAGTCCGGCGCGGACGCGTGGGCCCGGACCCGATAGTGAGCAACTTCGGCATGGCTGAACTGGGAGGCCCAAGCGGCTTGGCTGGCGGCGGGCACAACCGTGTCGAGGTCGTTGACGGCAAGGAATAGGTTCCCGTCTAGCTTCGGAAGGCCATTCTGGTGAGTTGCGAAGGCCGAATCCGAGCAGATTGCATGCATGGCCTCCACCGGGTTCTCAGGTTCCGTTGGCCATTGGCTGTACGCCGCGCAGATGCTCGCGATGTACGACACCAAGTCAGCTGCGGGCTCGTTCGCAGAGTTGCTGCGGTTGAAGTCGTGGGCGCTCTGCTTCCATGCAAGGACGCCTGAACGGGAGAGGTTGGCACTATGCCCCCAGAACGTTTCGAGAAACTTCTCGTTGTCCGCGAGGTTGGGTGCTAGACCTGCTAGGCCTAGACCTGCCTGGGTGGCGTCTAGCTGATCGGTTCCGTGGAGGAAGGTGCGCAACTCGTCGCGCCGGTCGCTGACACACGTTGTTGAGCAGTCCGGGACACGCGGCACTGAATCGAGCGTCAACTTCCACCGGTCTTTGAGCATCTGGATGCCGCTGACGGTCGGGGTGGGCGCAGGTGAATCCATGACCACGAAGCCGCCGCGCTGCGCCACTAGTTTCATGACTGGGTAGCTTCGGATGGCGCCGAAACTCTCCGCGTACACACCCGAGATCTGGCCAACGGTGTGGTCGATCTCGGTGGCTGCGGTGGTGATATCGGCTGGGTCGAGGCGCCATGCGTTCCAGTCGCATGTGCTGGAGTCCTGGTCCTTGGCGGGCTGGGTGCCGGTGACGCCCGCCGCGATGAGCGCAGAGCTGCAGGCGGGGTCCGTAGGTTTGTATGTCCACGGTTCGGCAATCACGACGAGGTCGTAGGGCCTCGTCCAGGCAGGGAGCACCTGGCGTGTGGCGCCGCCGTCGAGCGGTGTCTGGCCGGGGCCGCCTGCGTCCCAGTAGAGCACGCCTCGCGCGGTGCTTTTGCCCTTGTGTGGGTAGACGACGGCGACGTTCTTGCTCGGCAGCTTTTCGCAACGAACCCGGTGGTCCTCGCAGACGGTCGGGAGCCCGGTCGCGGCGAGTTGAGTGGGTGTGGACGCGGTGGGGCTGGCCGGGGCCGAGCCCGGCGCGGAGTTCTCCGCACCGGGCTCGACTTCACTTGAGCAACCTGCGAGAAGCAGGGCGCACAGGAGGGGCACAGCAGCCTTGGCTAGGCCAATCAGCACGTAGCCCCCGCATCGGTGTGGCTGCAGTTGTGGTCGTTGCTGTTCCAGTAGAAGTTGACCTGCTGGTAGTCGTGCTGGGAGGCAGCGGTTCCATCCTTCTGCTTCCATGCGAGCGCGTAACCGATCGAGCGGCTGCCGCCGTGAAGCACGACGCCTTGGTCCATCTGGAGCCAGTAGCTGCTCGGCTTGTTGGCGTTGCGCCACACCTCGTACCCGTCACAGTCTTGGAAGCTGAGGCCGAAGCCCGCGCCGAGGACGGTGACGCCGGCGTTGTAGACGTGGCTGTCGCACTGGCCGGAGAAGTTCGACGCAGGGTCCCACTCGTTCCAGTTCACGAGGTTTGGTTCCACCGAGTCGTAGGGGTAGTTCTGGATCCGCAGCGACGCGACGCGCGGGTCGGGCAGGCCCGTCTTGGAGACGGGGTGAGCGTCACCGCGACGCTTGTAGGCGAGCCAGTCGTAGGTGGAGTTTCCGTCGTTGAGGAGCCGCACCCGCGACCACGTGAACAGGGCGTCACCCAGGCCGTTGACGGTGATCACGTACTGGCCGTCGACCGGCGTGCTCCACGTAGGTGCCATGCCGGGACCGCTCGCCGTGATCGCAGGGTCGTCCGACTCAGAGGTGAGGGCACCGACCGAGACCGTGCCGTTGTCGATGTCGACGTTGACCTTGTCGACATCGACATTGACCGGGACCGTGAGGGTGATGTCGCCATCGAGGAGCGGGACCACGTCGATGGCTTCGTCGTCGATAGTTCCACCGTCGGCCTCGACGGCATCGACCAGTCGTCCCTTGAGCTTCCCTTCGGCGCGCGAAGGTCCAGACGCGGACTGGTGTGCGACCGCGGCAGCACGCGCCTTGCCGATGGCCTTGCTGCCAACGCTGAAGCTGGCGTGGCCGTGGGTCACCGAGACCCCGTTGATCTCGACGTCGGGACTCGGAGCCGCCGGCGTGGTCGTGCCGCTCGAGGGGTTGGCCTCAAGTTGAGTCCCCGATAGTGGTGTAGCGCGGTCGCCGAGTCGTCTCTGGCTTGGACGTAGACGCGGCCACCGCGTGATCCTTCGAGTTCACCTCTCACAGCTCTCTCGAACGGAACATCACGATGACCGCTCCGCACATTGTCGACCCCTCTGGCCTGCTCGGCGAAGCCCTCGCTGAAGCCAGCCCCGATCTGATGCGCTCGCTGCTGCAGTCGATCATTAACGCCCTGCTGTCCGCCGACGCTGACGCCGTGGTCGGTGCCGAGTGGGGACGTCCCAGCGCGACCCGCACCAGCCAGCGCAACGGCTACCGCCATCGCGACCTCGACACCCGCGTCGGCACCATCGACGTCGCGATCCCCAAGCTCCGCAAGGGCACCTACTTCCCCGAGTGGCTCCTCGAGCGCCGCAAGCGCGCCGAAGCAGCCCTGATCACCGTCGTGGCCGACTGCTACCTCGCCGGCGTGTCCACGCGCCGGATGGACAAGCTGGTCAAGACCCTCGGCATCGACTCACTGTCGAAGTCCCAAGTCAGCCGGATGGCCACCGAGCTCGACTCCATCGTTGACGACTTCCGCCACCGACCCCTGGGCGACGCCGGACCGTTCACCTTCGTCGCGGCCGACGCGCTCACGATGAAGGTCCGCGAAGGCGGCCGCGTGATCAACGCCGTCGTCCTTCTTGCCACCGGCGTGAACAGCGACGGACACCGTGAGGTGCTCGGGATGCGCGTGGCCACCGCCGAAACAGGGGCTGCATGGAACGAGTTCTTCGCCGACCTGGTGGCCCGCGGCCTGTCCGGGGTCCGGCTCGTCACGTCCGACGCACATAGGGGCCTGGTCGAGGCGATCGCAGCGAACCTGCCCGGCGCCGCCTGGCAGCGCTGCCGCACCCACTACGCCGCGAACCTCATGAGCGTGACTCCGAAGTCGATGTGGCCCGCGGTGAAGGCGATGCTGCACTCGGTCTACGACCAGCCCGAGGCCGACGCGGTCGCCGCACAGTTCGACCGGCTGCTCGACTACGTCGAGCGTGCCGTCCCCGCAGCGTTCGAACACCTCGACGCCGCCCGCGACGACATCCTCGCCTTCACGCGATTCCCCAAGGACGTGTGGACCCAGATCTGGTCCAACAACCCCGCCGAACGGCTGAACAAGGAGATCCGCCGCCGCACCGACGCCGTGGGGATCTTCCCCAACCGCGACGCCATCGTGCGCCTAGTCGGCGCCGTGCTGGCCGAGCAGACCGACGAATGGGCCGAAGGCCGCCGCTACCTCGGACTCGACGTCCTGGCCCGCTCCCGCATGAACCTCGTGCCCACCACCGACACCGAGATCGGAGCTGATGAACTGCCCGCTCTGACTGCCTGATCACCTCAACGAGGAGAACGCAGCGCTACACCACTAACCGGGGCTTGACTTGGCCTCAGCGTGTGCGGCCGGAACTCCGAGTCCGACGATCGTCACCGCTGCTATGGCGCTGATGAGTGCTCTCTTCACGTGTCTCCAATCCATCGCCCGAGTCGACCATCGACGCGGGCGTCAATGCGAAGAGAACGTAACGGCGCTCAATGGGCGGCGGACATGAGTTTGTAAAGGAATCAGCCGCGTGAATCAAATGGCTGCTGACGGCCGGCGAAGGCGCCGCGTGCAGCCGCTGCTGAGGAGCTTGGAACCTAAACTGCACTCAGTTCAACCATGGGACATCGGTGCCGAGCGTCAACGGGGCGTCCTCCCAGAACTGCCGCTGTTGAGCCGACGGCGTCCGCGAGAAGCTCACGATGACATCTACGCCGTCGACAGTCCTGGTGAACCTAGTGGCGCCCTGCGGGCACGTGCGGCCTTGAGCGGTGTGGGCGCAGACCTCGACTGCAGCTTCGTCGGCGGGGGAACGGACGCTGGTGAATGTTGAGCTTCGCACGATCGCCTGCCCTTCGTCGCTCGTCTCGTACGCTGAGGGGCCGTCCCAGCGGTAGCCGACGGGCAGTTTCGCGGGTAGAACGAGCGCCACACCGGGCAACTCCTCGAGGTATGCGTCAATGCCGGCGCGCGTCAATGCGTTCGCGCTTGCGCTCGGCGTGCTCGCCGCACTTGCCGATGGTGTGCTGTTCAAGTCGTCCTGGGCAGCAAACGTCGGCTGCTTCTCGAACGGCCGGTCTACCAGACCGATGAGGGCGCCGGCCGTAAGTACAGCGCACCCTGCAAGAGCGGCGGCGCCTGCTCGCCGACGGCGGCGGCGGCGTACTCCGCCAGCGACAATCTCTCGAGTCGGAGGCGGGCCCACAGGGATGTCGCGGGACGCTACGCGGACCGCTTCGTCAACCTGGATGTGGTCCATGGTCAGGCACCTCGCATTTGTATGGTCAACAGGTCGGGGTCAGCGGCCAGGGCGGAAAGAGCGCGCGCAAGACGGCTCTTCACCGTGCCGGCCGGGATGCCGAGAACATCGGCGGCCTCGGCCTCGCTTAGGTCGAGAATGTGGCGCGCAACGACGACCCTGCGCTGCGCAGGGGTGAGTCGGCCGAGCGCGTTGTGAATCAGAATGACGTGCTCCGGCTCATCGCTGGTCGCTGACCGCGTAGGTTCAGGAAGCGTGTCAGTCGGTCGTTCTGACCACCAGCGACGGCGCTTGTTGGTGCGTTGCTGGTTCAACAGAGCTGTATACACGTACTTGTCCGCGTTACCAGCCCTGCTGACTCGTGGCCAGTGGACGAAGCATTTCGTCAAAGTCGTCTGCACAAGGTCCTCCGCCTCGTGACGAGAACAGCCGAGCAGGCAGGCTGCTCTCACGAGTGCCGCCCACCGTGCCTCAACGAATTCTTCGAAGTCGACGCTGTCCATGATCCTCATCGTCTCCCAAGACCACGTGGGCGGTTGAATCGGTTCCGTTGCCCGCAAGAATCTTTCGTCTGGCGGTTAGCGCCCACCGGGTCACTGAGCTGAACCTGCCCTGTTGGAGACTCCGGTCACGGTCGCGCGGCCTGGTCGCTCCGGCGTGCCTGGACAGTACGTTGCGGACCTGCCCGGGCACGTGGACGGTACGGATCAGCTGGGGTTGGGCATCAGTCTGTGGCGTGCGGTGGGAGCGCGGTGATGCTGACGATCGGTGAGGACTGGCGCCAGTGCTCGAGCATGGATGGTTGGTCGTGGTCGTCGACCCAGATAAAGAAGCTCTCTCCGAGGCGGGGCCATCGTTCCACTCGCGTGAGGCGCACGACGTGCCCGTCGTGGCTGAACTGGCCGTGGCCGGCGCCTGGTCGGCGGCTGTAGGTGCCGGCGTCGAGGTCGAAGGTGTGTTCGCTTCCTCGTGAGCGCACCAGCCAGCGGCCGGTGCTTGCCGGGCCGAGCTCGTCGACAGAGGTGGTCGTCGCGGGGCGGGGTCTCGTGGTCGGGGGCGTTTGTCGCCGCCTCGGCGGGGAGCTTGTCTTCCATAAGGGCAGTGTGACGCTGACGTCGGACAGTTTTGGCGATCACGATCGCCGGCAGGGTCGGTCCGAGCTACGCCTAGGCCAGGGTAGGTGTCGACCGGCATGGGTCTTGCTCACGACTTGCCGGGGAGGCTTGCTGTCTCGGCGGATTCGGGCGTCAGGGACGCATGCACGTGGACAACGTCCGCTACGCGATCATGCGGGGCCGTCCGGGCGGTGACATAACTCTAGGTACGCTTCTAGAGTTGTGTCATGGCGTTGTTGAGCGTTGCCCAGGTGGCGGAACGCTTGGGTGTGAGCGTTCAACGCATTCATCAGAGGATCGCCACTGGGTCGCTGCCCGCCGAGCGGCTGGGGTCGCAGTGGGTTGTGGACGAGGGGTTGCTGCGCGCTGTCGAGGAACGTCGCAGCAGCGGGCGGCCTCTCTCGCCGAGGTCGGCCTGGGCGATGGTCGCGCTGTCTGAGGGCGACGCAGCGGCTGTTGATGCGTTGGCGCCCCCGAGCGGCGCCGCGCACGCCTCAGGCTCTCTGACCTGCTGCACGCCGCCGGACGCCGCCCAGAAGACGAACACGATGTCCTGGAGCTCGCGGTCCGGTTGCGTTCGCAGTTCCGGAACTTGGCACAGCGCCGTGCGCATCATGCGTCCCCCCTCGACCTGCCTGACCTGCGAATGGACCCGCGGTGGAAGGCAGCTGTGGAGCCCGAGGCGACCGGTATCTCAACGACCGATGTCGAAGGCTACCTAGCGGCGCAGGATGTCGAGCCGCTCATCAGGGACTTCCTGCTGGTCGAGGCCCAGCACGGGGCTAATGTCATGATTCACGTGCTACCGGCGGGCCAAGACCACGCCTACCCGGGTTCGAGATTGCGGCTTGCGGCCGACCTCGCCCTTCACCGCGGGGCCCGCGGGGATGCGCGAGCTGTCCGCCTGCTTCACGAGCTGGCTCACAGCCCCGGCACTGGATCCGACAGCGAGCTTGGCGCGGGCCTATGAGCTGCGCACGGCCCTTCCGCCGATGAGCCACCAGGTCGCCTGTTGCACTTCATGAGGTTGTTGAGACTGGATCACTGGCTGGACCGGCACCGATCGGTTGCGGGACCCTACAGGAGCGCCTCGAAGCGCAGCCAGGGCACGCCCCGCCCGACTAGAGGCCCCTCTTGATGCCGGGGGAATCACTCCCGCATACGTTTCGGCTTCACCTGGGGCCGATGTAGCTTCTTCCGAAGCGCCCTCCTGGAGAGGAGGAAGGTCGTCGCATCAGCGGGTTAGGTCGGCCAGGACCTGTTCGGCGTCGACCAGGACCACGTTGGGGTTCGCCTCGGCTTCGGCAAGAAGGCCGTTGCTGAACCCTGACCTCGAGGTGAGCACTATCTCCGGGCTGGTGATCGTGAGACCCGCCTGAGCCATCGCCGGTAGCTTGAAGTTGACCAGATCGGTGAGGACCTTCGCCGGCATCGCCTTGTTTGTCCACTTCGCCTCAGCGACTGCGAGCACCGTTGTGCCGTTCAACGCGACCGCGTCGATCTCCTCGCTGAACCGCTCCTTGCGCTGACGCAGTTTGTGTAGCGCCGGACCCCACCATGCGCCGACCGCCTTCGCGCCCGGGTGCCTGGCTCGGATCCAGGACACCACCGTCTCCTCGAACACCACCGCGGTGTGGTCGGACAGGAACGGGATGATGTTCTGCTCGACGTGAGCGATCGGGTCGGCGCCGGCTTCGAGCTCGCCTTGGTACGGCTGGACGAATTTGAACCAGAATCGGATGAAGTGGTCGGTGCACCGATACTGCGTGGCCCTGGAGTCGGGACCAGCGCCCACGGGACGACGACGCTCAATCAGACGCAA
The DNA here is from genome assembly GCA_966212015.1 of uncultured Frankiales bacterium. GTDB lineage: Bacteria > Actinomycetota > Actinomycetes > Mycobacteriales > SCTD01 > RYN-111. The sequence continues at coordinate 41,004 of CBIHPE010000007.1, forward strand.
GGCCTCCAGCGTTGCGAGGTACTTCGACAGCTCGCTGCTGTGCATGCCGACGCTGGTCGCGATGTCTGAGCGTTCCTGGGGGTTGCCGGCCAGGCTCGCCAGGATCGATGTGTACACGGTCGGCTCGCGCAGCTCGGTCTGCAGCAATGTCGGCGGCTCGTTGAACAACTGACTGTACGGATCCACGATCGCGTCTGCGATGACGTCGACCAGGTCACCCTTCGCGATCGCGGCGAGGTACCTCGGCATGCCCCCGGCGATGGCGTAGCGGCTCAGCTGCTCGAGTGGGTCGGTCGTCTCCAACAGCAATGTCGCGTCGGGAAACGGCATCGGCCACAGTGGCAGCGCACGCAGTCGCCCGTGCAGCGGGTTCCTCTCTGACTGGAGGTCTTCCATCGTTGCGATAGCCGAGCCGGTCAAGATGAGCTTGAGGTGCGAGGAGTCCTGCTTCTGCTCCATCACTGCCTGGATGCTGGACAGCGTCCGCGACTTCTCGGTCTGCGTCGTGCCGAGCAAGTACGGGAACTCATCGATGACCACCAAGATCTGCTCGGCCTTGGCCAGGTCGTACAGGACGGAGAACAGGTCGGCGACATCGTCCAGGCGTGGCTTCACGCCCAACGCTGTCCGGAGCTGATCGGCGAGGTGATCGAGCTGCTGACCGATGACAACCTGGTCGGCGACCAACACGACGGCAGGCTTGTCGTGCGCGAACTTGCGAAATAGCCAGGACTTCCCGACTCGGCGCCGGCCGTAGAGGTTCACTGGCTCCGTCGACTCCGACTCCCACCATCGCTCGAGCACACCGAGCTCCCGGGTCCGGTCACGGAACCTGCTGACCATCGGCCAGTCGTATGTCTCGGCAGCCACCGGTACCTCCTCGTAGGAGGTTTTAGGTTAGCATACTTTAAATTACGCTAACCTAGATCTTCTAGGGGCGACTATTCTGGCGCGTCCCCCACTGGGCACCGTCGACGTGTCCGCCGGCGGCCGGTTCGGGCGCGACGCAGTGTGAATCGCCCCGGGTCTGGTGGAGGCTCTCAATCCATGGAGGATGAGAGTCGTGG
>CBIHPE010000008.1:0-41600 GCA_966212015.1 uncultured Frankiales bacterium
GAAGTCCAACTGCCTCTCGGTGCAGCCGGTCGAGACCGAGCTCGGTCGCAAGACCCGCATCGACCAGACGTCCTGCAACACCGACTACTCGTGCCTCAAGGGCGACTGCCCCTCGTTCCTCACGGTGCAGGCCGTGACGTCGAAGGACAAGAAGCCGGCGCGCAAGGCGACCCCCGAGGCGCCGTCGGTCGCCGAGCCCGTCCTGCCGTCGTCGGCCGACGTGTTCCTCGCCGGCATCGGTGGCACGGGCATCGTCACCGTCAACCAGCTGCTCGCCACTGCCGCCCTGCGCCACGACCTCGACACGACCGGCCTGTCCGGTCTCGACCAGGTCGGGCTGTCGCAGAAGGCCGGTCCGGTCACGTCGCACCTGCGCTGCGGCGACAAGGGCCCGGCCAACCGGGTCGGTCACGCGACCGCCGACGTCATCCTCGGCTTCGACGCCCTCGTCATGGCGGACCCGAAGAACCTCGCTGTCTGCTCGCCGGAGTTCACCATCGCCGTCGTCTCCACCTCGGAGACGCCGACCGGCACGCAGGTGGCTGACCCGCAGGCGCCCAAGACCGACGTGCCCGGCCAGGTCCGCAAGATCCGCGACGCCGTCGTGAAGGTCTTCGAGATCGACGCCCTCGGCGCCTCCGAGGCGCTGTTCGGCTCGACCGCCCCGGCCAACCTGCTGCTCGTCGGCGCGGCCTTCCAGCTGGGTGTCCTGCCCTTCCCGGCGCAGGCCATCGAGGAGGCGATCGACCTCAACGGCGTCGCCGTCAAGGCCAACGTCGCCGCCTTCCGCTGGGGCCGCGTCTCGGTCGCCGACCCGGAGGCCTTCGCCGAGGCCACGGCCACGGGTGCTGCGGTGGCCCCGAAGGTCTACGACCTGGGCTCGTCGCCGCTCGAGGGCGAGACCCGTCGCCTCGCCTCGGTGCGCGCGCAGCTGCTGCTGGACCACTCCGGCCCGCGTGCCGTGCGCCAGTACCTCGACGTCGTCGAGCGGGCCTGGGCCGCCGAGCGCGCCGTCATGGTCGCGACCGACTACTCGCAGGCCGTGGCCCGCGGTGTCGCGCACCTGATGGCCTACAAGGACGAGTACGAGGTCGCGCGCCTGCTCACCCGCAAGGAGCTGCTCGCGGAGGTGCAGCAGCAGGTGCCCGGCGCGACCAAGGTCACCTACAACCTGCACCCGCCGGCGCTGCGCTCCATGGGCATGGACCGCAAGCTCAAGCTCGGTGCCTGGTCCCGACCGATGCTCAAGACGATGGCGGCCTCGAAGCGGCTCCGCGGCACGAAGCTCGACCCGTTCGGCCGCGCTCACGTCCGCGTCGTGGAGCGCGAGCTCATCGAGTCGCACACGGCTCTCGTCGAGCAGCTGTCGGCGACCCTGACCGCTGAGTCCTACGCGACGGCGGTCACCGCTGCTGGTGCGTCCGAGATGGTCCGCGGCTTCGAGGACGTCAAGCTCGGCAACGTCGAGCGCTACCAGGAGACGCTGTAGGCCCTCGGCCTCTGAACCACCCGTAGCGTCCGCTAACCTGGACAGCGCGCGAGCGCCCGGTGAGCGGACGCGCGCTCCCGCAGCAGGAGATGGCTCCCGGCCGTCGAACCAACCAGGCATGCGCCTCCCAGCCCTTGCCGCCGTCGCCGCCACCGTCCTCGTGCTCGCGCACCCCGCGGGCGCGGCCTCGAAGAAGTTCCACATCGCCGACGCCGCGGGTGACGCGAACGGCGTCAACGGCCAGGGCGTCGGGCTCCCGATCCCGGGCACCTCGACCGGCCCGGCGCAGGTCGCCGGCGCCGACATCCTCGGCATCGACGTCACCAACCGGTTCAAGGGCAGCGGCAAGACCCGCAAGCCGGCCGGCTTCGACGTCGTGCTGCACCTCGCCGCGCCGCTGCAGCAGGGCACGGTGCTGACCGTCACGATGAACACCTCGGTGCCGTGCGGCGACACGAGCACCATCCAGCTCGGCGCGGGCACCTCCTCGCTGGCCATCTGCCAGAGCAGCGACCCCAGCAAGGCTGGCGCCACAGTGGGCAGCACCGAGGTCGTCGGCAACGACGTCCACTGGACCATCGACAACCTGTTCAAGGCCGGGACCAAGGTCGACAGCTTCTACGCGTCGACGAGCGTCTTCGTCCTCGGGGTGTTCGACGAGGCCAGCGGCGACGGGGTCTTCACCTACGGCAAGTAGGGCACGACCCGGCCGCTCACCGCGCCGAGGTAGCGACCGCTGCCCGTGGTCGCGCTGATCTCGACGAGGTCCCCGTCCTCGAGGAACGACGTGTTCCACGTCAGCTCGATGAACGACCCGCGCTGGTCGACCTCGTCACCGCTGATCGTCCCGCTCGCGAACAGGTCGCCGGTGCGGAGTGACGCGCCGTTGGCCGTCATGTGCGCGAGCATCTGCGGCGCGGTCCAGTACATGCCCGCGAAGGGCGGCCGGCTCACGACCTCGCCGTTCTTCGAGAGCGCGAGCTCGATGTCGAAGGCCCAGTCGCCGTCGACCTGGAGGTACGCCGCGGGCTCGGGGTCCTGTGGCGGCGCAGGCACCCGGTCGAGGGCGGCCAGCGGCACGACCCACGGGCTGATGCTGGTCGCGAAGCTCTTGCCCAGGAACGGACCGAGCGGGACGTACTCGTAGCTCTGGATGTCGCGGGCGGACCAGTCGTTGAGGAGCACGATCCCGAACACGTGGTCGGCGAAATCGCTTGTGCTGCAAGGCTTTCCGAGCTCGGAGCCGACGCCGACGACGAAGCCGACCTCGACCTCGACGTCGAGCTTGGCCGACGCGCGGTGCTCCGGCCCCGGCAGCGTCAGGCCCGACGGGCGCACGACGTCGGTGCCGCTGACGACCACCGTGCCCGCGCGCCCGTGGTAGCCGACCGGCAGGTGCTTCCAGTTCGGCAGCAGCGCCTCGCCGTCCGGGCGGAACATCTTGCCGAGGTTCGTCGCGTGCTGCTCACTGGCGTAGAAGTCGACGTAGTCGGCGACCTCGAACGGCAGGTGCAGGTCGAACTCGTGCACCAGGTCGGCGGTCTGCGCCAGCGCCGTCACCTGCTCCCGCACCTCGTCCCAGCGAGCAGGTCCGGAGGCCATGAGGGCGTTGAGGGTGTCGGCCTCGAACTCCGCTCCGAGGTGCTCGGCGAGGTCGAGGACACCGTTCTCGACAGCGACGCCGACACGTCGAGGTCCACCGCCGACCGAGAAGATCCCGTAGGGCAGCGTCGTCTTATCGAACAAGGCCAAGCTCCTGAGCGTCGGTGTACGGCTGGATCGTGTCGCACGAGCCGTAGGAGTGCAGCAGCCACCGGACGGCGGTGACCTGGTCGTCGGTGAGGTGCCGGGCCTCGTCGACGAGGACCGCGGGGTCCTCCTCGAGGATCGCGTCGAGGGCCTTGCCGCCGTTGATGGCGAAGGCCGTGGCGATGAGCACGTTCAGGTATCCGTGGAAGCCCTCGCCGTCCCAACCGCGCACAGCCCGGTGCAGCCCGGCCGTCGCCTTGAAGGGACGCGCCTCGGCCGCCGCGTACTCGATGAAGCGGGCCAGGTCCTCGTCGCCGATGCCCGCGCAGCGGACCTTGCCGTAGCAGCCGCCGGGGTCGGATCCCTCGACGTAGCAGGGCATCTCGCCCGGCTCGGTCCCCTCCCTCGCGAGCACTCGGATGCGGTCGTCGGAGGTCGTGCCCGGACCGATGACGTGCACGTCGACCGGACCGTCCAGCAGCTCGGACAGCTCGTCGAGCCGTGCACCGGGCACCAGGAACCGCCCGGTGAGCATGGGGTGGTGGACCGAGCGGTGACGCGCGAGGGCGTCGGCCATCGACAGCGAAGTAGGCGGGAACAACCCTGCGTCGTCGACGAGGCGTTCGAGCAGTCTCACCGAGCCCAGGTCCACGGGTAGCCCGGGTCCTCGACCTCGTACGCCGACGGCGCGAGGTCGAGCGGGGCGAAGGTGTCGACCATGACCGCGAGCTCGTCGGTCGACGCGCGGCCGATCGACTTCTCCACCGACCCCGGCTGCGGACCGTGCGTGAAACCGCCTGGGTGCAGGGAGATCGAGCCCTGGCCGATGCCGCTGCCGGAGCGCGACGTGAAGTCGCCGCCGCAGTAGAAGAGCACCTCGTCGCTGTCGACGTTGGCGTGGTTGTAGGGCGCCGGGATGGCCTCGGGGTGGTAGTCGAGAAGCCTCGGGACGAACGAGCAGACGACGAACCCGGGGCCGCTGAAGGTCTGGTGCACCGGAGGCGGCTGGTGCAACCGGCCGGTGATCGGCTCGAAGTCGTGGATCGACAGCGCGTAGGGGTAGAGGCAGCCGTCCCAGCCGACGACGTCGAACGGGTGCGAGGCGTAGGTGTACGTCGTGAGCCGGCCCCGTCGCCGTACCAGGACCTCGGTCTCCCCGCCCTCGACCAGCAGCGGCTCCGACGGAGCGCGGAAGTCGCGCTCGCAGTAGGGCGAGGCCTCGAGGACCTGGCCGTGCCGGCCGAGGTACTGCTTCGGGACTGTGACGTGGCCGCGCGCCTCGACGACGAGGGTGCGCAGCGGGGCCTCGGACACGGTCCACCGGTGGGTGGTGCCGGTGGGGATGACGACGTAGTCGCCCGGGCCGACGGGCAGCGCACCGAACACCGACTCGAGGACGCCCGCGCCGGACTCGACGTAGACGAGCAGGTCGCCGTCGGAGTCTCGGTACAGACCCGACTGCTCGGACCGCACGGAGTACGACAGCCGCACCGAGCTGTTGCCCATGAGCAGCGACGTGCCGGGCGGCAGCTTGTGCGTCTGCAGGTGCCGCGGGAGCAGCACCTCGGGGGCCTCGAGCGGACCGGCCTCCGTGCCGGAGGCCACCGCGTTGACGATCCGGGTCGGCAGCTCCCGGTGGTAGAGCAGGGCGCTGTCGGACGAGAAGCCCTCCTCGCCCATCAGCTCCTCGGCGTAGAGCCGCCCGTCGGGCTGCCGGAACTGGACGTGCCGCTTGCGGGGTACGTCGCCAACGCTCCTGTAGTACGGCACTGCGCCTCCTTCTGCGAGCGGGGCTCGGCCTTACAGGTTGCCCCGTCGCTCCTGCTCGCGCTCGATCGCCTCGAAGAGCGCCTTGAAGTTGCCCTTGCCGAAGCCGAGCGAGCCGTGCCGCTCGATGAGCTCGAAGAACACCGTCGGGCGGTCCTGCACCGGCTTGGTGAAGATCTGAAGCAGGTAGCCGTCCTCGTCGCGGTCGGCGAGGATCTTCAGCTCGCGCAGCTCGTCGAGGGGCACGCGGGTCTCGCCGACCCAGTTGCCGAGCTCCTCGTAGTACGAGTCAGGCGTGTCGAGGAACTCGATGCCGCGCGCCCGCATCTCACGGACTGCGCGCACGATGTCGTTGGTGGCGAGGGCGATGTGCTGCACGCCCGGGCCGCCGTAGAACTCGAGGTACTCGTCGATCTGCGACTTCCTCTTGCCCACTGCCGGCTCGTTGAGGGGGAACTTCACCTTGTGGCCGGTGTCGCTGACGACCTTGCTCATCAGCGCGGAGTACTCGGTGGCGATGTCGTCGCCGACGAACTCCTTCATGTTCACGAAGCCCATGACCTGGTTGTAGAAGCGCACCCAGGTGTCCATCTGGCCGAGCTCGACGTTGCCGACGACGTGGTCGATCGCCTGGAAGAAGCGCTTCTCGCCGGCGCTCACCAGCGGCTGCTTGGCGACGAAGCCGGGCAGGAACGGCCCGCTGTAGTCGCCGCGCTGCACGAGCGTGTGGCGGGTCTCGCCGTAGGTCGAGATGGCGGCCGTGATGACCTTGCCGTGCTCGTCCTCGGTGACGGTGGGCTCCTGCAGCCCGGTGGCACCGCGCTCGATCGCGAGCTTGTAGGCGAGCTCGACGTCGCCGACGCGCAGCGCCACGTCGACGATGCCGTCGCCGTGCCGGGCGTGGTGCTCGCCCTCGGGGGTGCCGGCCACGACGGGGGCGACCAGGACGAAGCGGGCACCGCCCGACTCCAGGACGTACTCGGCGTAGTCGCGGCTGCCGGTCTCGGGGCCGCGGTAGGCGATGAGGTTCATGCCGAAGGCGCTCGCGTAGAAGTGCGCGGCCTGACGGGCGTTGCCGACCACGAAGCGGATGTGGTCCCAGCCCTCGAGCGGGAAGTCGTCCTGGTGCGTCATGCGCTCAACGCTGCCTCTCCGCGCGCCGCTGCGCAAGCGATGCCGCGAGCGCTGGTCAGCGTGTGCAGACAGCCCAGTGGATCTGGTGACACACTGGACAACATGTCCAGTCTCGACGCGCTCGACCGGTCACTGCTGCAGCTGCTCCTCACGGAGCCCCGACTGGGGGTCCTGGAGACGTCGAGGAGGCTCGGGGTCGCCCGCGGGACGGCTCAGGCCCGGATCGTCCGGCTCGAGCGCGACGGCGTGCTGCGTGACTGGGCCCCGACGGTCGACCCGGGTGCGATGGGGTACGGCGTGATGGCCTTCGCGACCCTCGAGGTGCACCAGGGCCACGGCATCGCCCGGATCCGGGAGCACCTGCTGTCGATCCCCGAGGTGCTCGAGGCGCACACGACCAGCGGCCAGGGCGACCTGCTGTGCCGCATCGTCGCGCGCGACCACGCCGACCTGCAGCGGGTGCTGGACGCGATCACGTCCACGCAGCTGGTCGCGCGGACCAGCACGGTGATCAGCCTGACGGCGGAGGTCCCCTACCGGGTCGCTCAGCTGCTCGACGCCTGACCTTGTGCTGCGGGACAACTGCCTGGCAACGGCTTCGGAGCGCACCGGCCTTGACGTGACGCCCGTCACATCCCAGAGTGCCCGTCGTGACTCCTTGGTGCTGCTGCGCCGCTGCTGGCGCGTTCTGTGCCCGTTGCGCCTCGCGTGCGCTGCTCGTCCGCCGCTTCCGGAGGCAGCTCGCGCTGCTCTAGTGGCGGCCGCTCCGGCGGACGACCTCATGGATCAGGGCGGCGCCGGGGGCCGTCAGCCGGAGTGCTCCTCGAAGACGAGGACGGTCTGGGTCGCGAGCACCTCGGGCAGCGACTGCACCTTCTCGAGCACGAGGGACCGGAGGTGCTCGGCGTCGCGGCAGCGGACGAGCAGCACGCAGTCGAAGTCGCCGGCGACCAGCGCGACGTGCACCGCCTCCTCGAGCGCCCAGGCCTTCTGCCGGAACGTCTTCCACGTGTTCTGCTTGATCCGCACGTGCACGTAGGCCGGCAGGCCGAGCCCGAGGGCGGCCGGGTCGATGTCGACGGTGAAGCCGCGGATCACGCCGGAGTCCTGCAGCCGCTTGAGCCGGGCGTACGCCGAGGCGCGCGAGATGCCGACCTGCGCGGCCAGCTCGCGGACGGACACCCGCGCGTCCGCGCGCAGGACGTCCAGCATCGCCCGGTCAACGGTGTCCATGACTGGACATCCTGCAACATCGGCCCGCCAAAGGCAGCAACTCGTCCAGCAGACCTGTCCTGACCTCGTACAAGCCCTCACACTGGAGGCATGTTCGAGGAAGCGCAGTACTTCGCCCCGGTGGTCGCCCACGACGACGGCACGCTCAAGGTGCAGCTCGGCAAGGGCCATCCCGGCTTCGCCGACCCGGAGTACCGAAGCCGGCGTGACGCCCTCGCGACCCTGGCGAGCAGGTGGACCCCCGGCGACCCCCTCCCGGTCGCGGACTACACCGACGCCGAGCACGAGGTCTGGCGGGTCGTCAGCGAGGCCCTGGTCGACAAGCACCGCACGTACGCGTGCCAGGAGTTCCTCGACGGCAAGGAGGCGCTCGGCCTCCCCACCGACCACCTCCCGCAGCTGGCCCAGGTGAGCGAGCTGCTCAGCCCGCTGACCGGCTACACCTACCGTCCCGCCGCGGGGCTCGTGCCGCTGCGCGACTTCTACGGCGCGCTCGAGGACCGGGCGTTCTGGAGCACCCAGTACGTGCGGCACCACTCCGTCCCGCTCTACACGCCCGAGCCCGACGTCCTCCACGAGGTCGTCGGCCACGGCAACACCCTCGCCGACCCGCGGTTCACCCGGCTCTACGAGGCAGCCGGCCGCGCGACCAACCGGGTCGAGACCGACGAGGCCCTGCAGTTCATCAGCAAGGTCTTCTGGTTCACCCTCGAGTTCGGGGTGGTGAAGCAGGACGGCGAGCTCAAGGCCTACGGCGCCGGCATCCTGTCGAGCCCTGGCGAGATCGAGGAGTTCCGCGGCATGACGATCAAGCCGCTCGACGTCGTCGCGATGGGCACCACCGACTACGACATCACCGTCTACCAGGACCTGCTCTACGCCGCCGAGTCCTTCGACCAGGTCACCGACGTCGTCGGCGAGTTCTGGGACACCTGCACCGACGACTCGATCCTCGCCCTGAAGGCGGCCGCATGACCTGGGTGGAGAAGGACGGCAAGCTGACGAAGTCGTTCGAGCTGGCGTCCTTCCCTGACGCCATCGCGTTCGTGGGCAAGGTCGCCGACATCGCCGAGCAGCAGGACCACCACCCCGACATCGACATCCGCTGGCGCACCGTCACCCTCGCGGTCAACACGCACGACCAGGGCGGCGCCATCACCGACAAGGACCACCGGCTCGCCGAGGCCGTCGACGCTCTCTGACCCCTTCGCGGCGGCTAGGCGGAGGCGCGCTCGCGCAGCACGAGGTCGGGCACGGGCAGGGGCGGGGGAGTACGGCCGGCCAGCACGGCCTCGACCGCGTCGGCCACCGCGTGCGCGAACGCCGTGAAGTCGCCGGCGATCGTCGTCAGGGCCGGGGTGACCGCACGGCCGAGCGGCTCGTCGTCGGCGCCCATGACGGCGACCTCGTCCGGGACCCGCACCCCACGGGCGCTGAGCGCCGTCATGATCGCGATGGCGTAGGTGTCGTTGTAGGCCGCGACCGCGTCCGGGAGGTCCCATCCGCCCACCGCCGAGGGGATCTCGTCGAGGTCGAGCTCGACGATCTCGAGCCGTGACCCACCGGCCTGCGCGGCCTTGCGCATCTCGGCGAGCAGCAGCGACTCGGTGCGCGGGTCGACCGACGCGGGCAGGGAGCGGGGGAAGACGCTGAGCACCCTGCGGTAGCCGCGCTCGCTCAGGTGCCGGATCTGCGTGAGGCGCTGCTCGCGGGCGAAGACGTCGCCGTAGCTCTCCCACTCGTGCGCCCCGGCGGACACCGTCGACAGCACGTGCACGCCCCGGCTCCGCAGGTGCACCAGGGCCGGGTCGTCCCGGTGCAGCACCAGGTCCAGCACCGCCGCAGGGGCGAGCCCGGCCCACGAGTCGGCCTGCGCGACGGGGTCGCCGTGCTGCGAGGTGTCGAGCACCAGCGACAGCCCGCGGGGGGTCAGGGCCTCGGTGCAGGACGTGAACAGCGCCGCGAGCACGTGGTTCATCTCGGCGCCGCGCATCGGGAAGAGCACGGTGTTGCTCCGGCCCCGCTTCAGCGAGCGGGCCAGGGCGTTGGGCTGGTAGCCCAGCTCGCGCGCGACCCGGAGCACGTTCTCCCGGGTCTCCGGCGTGAGCACCCTGCCCGGGGTGTCGTTGAGGACGTAGCTGACCGTGGCGCGCGAGACGCCTGCCGCGCGGGCGACGTCCGCGCTGGTGACGGTCATGAAACTCCCGAGAAGCATTGCCAGAACGAGGAGCAGACCCTACCTTCTCCATTTACACGAGTAAACACGGGAGATAACGCGTGCCTCAGCCCCTTCCTCAGATCGCCGAGCTGCTCTCCGCTGCGGTCGCGGAGCTGCCCGCCGACCTGCCGGTGCAGGAGCTGCGCGCGCTCTGCGACGAGGGCGTCCTGCGCACGCTGCCCTTCGTCCGCGACAGCGGCCCGCTCCACGAGGTGCGCGACCTGGTCAGCCCCGGAGGCGTCCCGGTGCGGCTCTACCTGCCGACGGGCGGCGACCTCCCGCTGCACATCCACCTGCACGGCGGCGGCTGGTGGATGGGCAGCATCGAGACGGTCGACCCGATGTGCCGCGAGCTCGCGACCGGCCTCGGCGTGGCCGTGCTCTCGGTCGACTACCGGCTGGCGCCCGAGCACCCGTGGCCCGCGCCGCCGGAGGACGTCTACGAGGTCCTCACCTGGATGGCGGAGACCTACGACCACATCTCGATCGGGGGCGAGTCCGCCGGCGGCAACCTCGCCGCCGTCGTCGCGCTGATGGCGCGTGACCGCGGCGGACCGCGGATCGTCGCCCAGTGGCTCGACGTCGCCGCGGTCGACCTGGCGCTGCCGGAGGACGAGTACGTCCGGGCCTACGGCACGGGGTACGGCCTCGAGCTGGCACAGCTCGGCATGATCACCGGCTTCTACGGCGGCGACGTCGAGCACCCCTACGTCAGCCCGGCCCGTGCCGACCTCACCGGCCTCCCGCCGGCCATCATCACCGTGGCCGAGCTCGACCCGCTCCGCGGCCAGGGCGAGCGCTACGCGCAGGCGCTCGCCGACGCCGGCGTCCCGGTGGAGCTGCGCTGCGCCCCTGGTCACATCCACGGCAGCAGCTGGCTCACGGCGATCGACGACGGCACCGGCGCGTGGCACGACGAGGTCGTCGCGCTGCTCGCCGCGCACCACGCCCCGGCGGTCACGCCGTGAAGCGGCTGTCCGCCGCACTCGTCGCGACGGCGCTCCTCAGCGCCGCCTGCGGGAGCACCGTGCAGCTGAAGAGCCAGGTGCAGTCCGGCGACGGCCTCACCCCGAGCCAGCAGGTCACCGACGGCACCGGCTCGACCAGCTCGACCGGCAGTCTCGGGACGGGCGGCACGACGGGCACCGCGACGGGGAGCGCCCCGATCGGCGGCACGACCGGGTCCGGAACCACCGGCGGGAGCGGCACCGTCGTCGTACCCGGCTCGACGTCCGGCACCGCCGGCTCGGGCACCTCAGGCACGGCGGTCGTGCCCGGCAACCACGACCCGATCCAGATCGGGTTCGTCACGACCAGCGTCGGCAACGCCGACTCGCTCGGCGTCAACGTCGGCTCCTCCTACCCGGACAAGTCGATGTTCGAGGCCCTCGTCGCGTCGTACAACGCGCAAGGCGGCATCGCGGGTCACAAGATCAAGCCGGTCTACGGGGCGACCGACACGGCCAGCAACAACTGGGCCAACCAGTTCGCCGCGGTCTGCGCGCAGTTCACGCAGGACAACCACGTGAAGGCGGTGATCGGCTACATCTTCGTGTTCCTGCCGTCCTTCGAGAACTGCCTGACGAAGGCGCACGTCCCGCACCTCTACGGCGGCTACCAGCCGGGCGACCTCACCGACCAGTCCCAGTACCCCACGATCGTCGCCACCGGGCACCCGTCCGTCGACGGTGCTGGGCTCACACCGCTCGTCGGCGGGCTGAGGTCCGGCCTCATCAACAGCAAGACCAAGATGGGCGTGCTGGTCAACAGCTGCGCCGACGGCGACCGGGCCTTCAACCGCACGATCGAGCCGTGGCTCCAGGCGCACCACGTCGTCCACCAGTCCGTGGTCCTCGACTGCGCCCAAGGGGCGACCGACGTGTCCGGCGCGGCCTCGGCCGTCAGCTCGGCCGAGCTGAAGTTCGCGGCTGCCGGCGACAACCTGGTCTTCAGCTCCGACGTGGCGCTCCTGGTGTTCATGGAGGACGCGCAGTCGCAGGGCTACCACCCCCAGTACCTCACGGGAGTGGGTGGCGCCGCGCTCGAGGCCAACGCCCCGGCCGCGCAGATGAAGAACCTGCACGGCTTCGGCTGGATGCCCGCGGTCGACGTCAACCCCTCCCACCAGCCGTACCCCCGCAGCGCGGCGCAGAAGGCCTGCATCTCCCGGCTGACCAAGGCGGGGCTCGACCCGAGCGGCTACAACGACTTCATGGCCGCCTACCAGGCCTGCGACGGCATCGAGCTCTACATCAAGGCGATCCAGGCCGGCGCCGGCACCGCCCAGCAGGTGGCCGACGCGGTGCAGGCGGCGCTGCCGTCCTTCCAGGGCACCGGCACCTACCAGGGCGCCCTGCGCTACACCGGCCGCCAGCACGGCGGCCCGGCCACCGCGCGCGAGTACGGCTGGACCGACAGCTGCTCGTGCACGACCTACCGGGGCGGCACGTTCCCGGTCCCGACCCCGTAGGAGCGAGATGGCCCACCCAGCCAAGCCGTCCACCCGCCTCTGGGTCGCGCTCGTCGCGGCCGCCCTCCTCGCCGCAGCCTGCGGCAGCACCGTCCAGCTGAAGGGCCAGGTGCAGTCCGGAGACGGGCTGACCGGGCAGCAGCAGACCACCGGCGGCACCGGGCTCACCGGCACCGACGGTGGCGGCTCGACCAGCGGCACGAGCGGGACGAGCGGTAGTACGACGGCAGGCGCCCCTCTCGACGGCAGCACCGGGAGCAGCGGCACGACGGGAACGGGCACCGGCTCCGTACCCGGCTCCACGACCGGCGGGTCGTCGACGTCGACCACCGGGACGAAGGCCACGGGCAACCACGACCCGATCCAGATCGGCTTCGTGACGACGAGCGTCGGCAACGCCGAGGCGCTCGGCGTCAACGCCGGGCAGTCCTACACGGACAAGTCCATGTTCGAGGCGCTCGTCGCCGAGTACAACGCGCAGGGCGGCGTCGCTGGGCACCGCATCATCCCGGTCATCGGCGCGACGGACACCGCCAGCAGCAACTGGTCCCAGCAGTTCGCCCAGGTGTGCGCGACCTTCACGCAGGACCACCACGTGAAGGCCGTCATCGGCTACGTCTTCGTCTTCCTCCCGTCGTTCGAGAACTGCCTGAAGAACGCGCACATCCCGCACCTCTACGGCGGCTACCAGCCCGGCGACGTCATCGACCAGCGGACCTACCCGACGCTCGTCGGCACCGGCCACCCGACGGTCGACGGCTTCGACCTCACCGCGCTGGAGGGCGCACTGCGGTCAGGCCTCATCAACAGCAAGACCAAGATGGGGCTCATCATCGACACCTGCGCCGACGGTGACCGGGCCTACACCCGCTCGGTCGAGCCCTGGCTCAAGAAGCACGGCGTGAACTACCAGACCGTCGTCGGCAACTGCGCCGCCGGCTCGTCCGACGCCTCCAGTGCGGCGACGGCCATCAGCAACGCCGAGCTGAAGTTCGCATCGTCCGGCGTCAACCTCGTCTTCGGGAGCGCCGTCGAGCTGCTGCTGTTCATGTCCGACGCCCAGAGCCAGGGCTACCAGCCCGAGTACTTCACCTCGGTCGGCGGCGCCGCCCTGGCGGCGAACGCGCCGGCCAGCCAGATGAAGCACTTCCACGGGTTCGGCTGGATGCCGTCCGTCGACGTCGACCTCCAGCACCAGCCGTACCAGCAGACCGCGGGCCAGAAGGCGTGCATCGCCAAGCTCGTGAAGCACGGACTGCGCCCTTCGGCCTTCAACGACTTCATGGCGGCCTACCAGGCCTGCGACGGCATCGACCTCTACGCCAAGGCGCTCGCCGCGACGGGGACGACGCAGGCCCAGCCGATCATCAGCGCCGTCCAGGCCGCCATGCCCTCGTTCGCGGCGAGCGGCACCTACGGGGGCGCGATGCGGGCCTCCTCGACGCAGCGGGGCGGGCCCGCCCTCGCCCGCGAGACCGGCTGGACCGACGCCTGCTCCTGCCTCACCTACCGGGGACCGACGTTCCCCGTCCCGACCCCGTAAGGAGACATCGATGGCTCTCAGTCGCAAGGTGCGCACCACCTTCGCCGTGATGAAGGCGCTGACCAGGATCGGGGTCCTGCCGAACGCGCAGAAGGCGGCGGCCATGCCCGTCGCGAAGCGCCTCGCCCTCGGTCCCGGCCGGCGGATGGTCGGCAAGGTCCCGGACGTTCCCTCGTACGACGTGCAGGTCCCCACCCGCGACGGCACGGAGATCCGGGTGCGCGTCTACGCCCCCGAGGGGGCGACCGCGCCCGTGCTCTACGCCCACGGCGGCGGCTTCGCCCTCGGCGGCCTGAAGTCGTGCGACCACATCTGCCGCCGACTCGCCGCCGAGGCAGGGGTCGTCGTGGTCTCCGTGGAGTACCGCCTCGCCCCCGAGCACCGGTTCCCCGGCCCGCTGCACGACTGCGAGGACGCCCTGGACTGGCTGCTGGAGCAGGGCTGGGACAACCAGCGCCTGGTCGTCGCCGGGGACAGCGCGGGCGGCAACCTGTCGGCGGCGATGGCGCTGCTGCTCCGCGACCGCGGCACCCCCCTGGCCGGCCAGCTGCTGATCTACCCCGCCGTCGACATGACCATGTCGACGCCGGGCGCCCGCCAGTACCGCGGCATCGGCCTCACGACCGACGAGATGGAGCTCTGCGCGGAGCTCTACGTCGGAGACGGCGACCGCACGGACCCGCTCTGCTCCCCGCTGCTCGCGCCCGACCTGTCGGGGCTCGCGCCGGCGCTGGTCGTCACCGTCGACCACGACCCGCTCCACGACGAGGGGGTCGCCTACGCCGCCCGGCTGCTGGAGGCCGGCGTGCCCACCCAGCTGCTCGAGGTCGTCGACCACGTCCACGGCTCGCTGTCGGTCCCCTCCATGTACGACGGGATCGACGACGTGCACGAGCAGCTGAGCGCCTTCGTGCGCGACCCGAGCGGCGTGCGGGCCTGACCCAGCCCGTTCACCCCTGTTCGTCGTGGCTCACCACGGAACATCACCCCGGTTGTTGTGCGCAACGAGGACGTGACCGTCGTCACCGGGGGACTATGAAGGACCCGATCGAGGAGGACTGCGTTGCGGCGGCGAGCCACGACCCTGCTGGCCTGCGCCCTGGCCGCGTCGAGCCTGTCGGCTTGTGACGTGAGCCGGCTGCAGTTCAAGAACGACCACCGCCTGACCTTCGAGACGCCGAAGAACCGCGACAAGATCTCGGTCCCGTTCACGATCTCCTGGACGATGAAGGACTTCGACCCGGTGGGTCTCGACGGCTCCTCCGACAAGGCGCACGGCGTCTTCGCGGTGTTCGTCGACACGGCTCCGATGCCGGTCGGCAAGGACATCAAGTGGATCGGGCACAGCGACACCTCGTGCAAGCGCGACCCGCGCTGCCCCAACGCCGAGTACCTCGCGGCGAAGGGCGTCTACATCACGAAGGACACGTCCCTGAAGATCGACACCCTGCCCCAGTCGCGCGCAGGTCGGGGCGACGAGGAGCACTACGCCAACGTCGTCCTGCTCAACGGCAAGGGACAGCGCATCGGTGAGACCGGCTGGTACATCGAGTTCCGAAGCAAGCGGAGGAGCTCATGACCGAGCTGTTGGACGCCCCCACCGCCCTCGACGCGCCGCCGTCGGCGCGCGAGGAGCGTCGTGCTGCCGCGCGGCAGACCCTCGGCGTCACGGGCAAGCAGGAGAGCGCCCCCTTGGGCCCGGTGCTCAAGCAGTACGGCCTGACGGTCTACCCGCTGACCGCCCTTGGTCTGCTGGGTGTCGTCGACAGGTTCCAGGCCGATGCGTTCAACATCCTCACGCCCGAGGTCAGCCGGTCGATGGGCCTCGGGCTCGGCGCCATCGGTGCCGCCCGGACGCTCGCCTTCCTCGCCCAGATCCTGTCCCCGCTGCCGATGGCTGCCCTCGCGCAGAAGCGCGGCCGGATGGCCCTGCTGTGCGTCACGACAGGCGTCATCTGGTCGGTCATCACGCTGACGACAGGCTTCGTCACGAGCCTGATCGCGTTGCTCGCCGTGCTCGTCTTCGACGGGCTGTCGACGGGTTCGGTGCTCGCGCTGCACCCACCGTTCGTCACGAACGCCTACCCGCCGGCGGCGCGCGTCCGGGCGCTCTCGATCTACCAGAGCTTCGTCGTCCTCGGCCAGGTCGTCGCGCCGCTGGTCGTCTCGCTGCTCACCGGTCCGTTCGACCTGACCTGGCGCGGCTGCTTCCTCTTCCTCGGGCTCACGTCGCTCGCCTCCAGCCTCTACGCCATCGGCCTGCGCGGCCCCCGCCCCGGCCCCTTCGACACCCAGCTGCACCACCAGGGGGAGGCCGAGCCGGTCGCGCACGACGACGTCGGCGCACCCGGTGAACCAGAGGCCCCCGGCCCCCCGGCCTTTTCCACACCGCGCTGCTCCGCTCGTCGGACCACGCGGGGCTCGCCCACGACGAGGCGTTCAGCGAGGACGACGTCGCCCTCGGCTTCTTCGAGATCGTCCGCCGTCTGCTGCTCATCCCGACCGTGCAGCGGATCGGCGTCGGCTTCTTCGCCTTCGGCGTCCTGGTGATCCCGTTCCTCACCTTCCTGTCGGCGTTCCTCTCCCAGCGCTGGGGCCTGTCGCCCTCGCAGCGCGGCCTCTTCTTCGCCGGCATCAACACCGTCGGCATCGTCTCGCTGGTCGTCTACGGCAGCCGCACCGAGAAGCTGTTCGCCAACGCCCCGGCCAAGGTGCTCAGCCAGGTCGGCCTCTTCCTCGCGCTCGGCGTCTCGTGCATCGCCCTCGGCGGCGTGATGCCGGCGTTCCCGCTGACCTGCCTGTTCTTCGCGGCCGGTCAGTCGCTCATCGCGACGCTGACCCCTGGCCTCTACACGGCGCTGCTGTCCATCGTCGACGCGCGCTACCGCCCGCACGCTGCCGCTCTCGTCGGCATGTTCATCGCCGGCGGCTCGCTGCTCGGCATCCTGCTGCTCAGCTCGGTCAACGACCGCTACGGCACCACCGGCTCGATGATCGCCCTGGCGTTCCCCGGCATCGCCGCGGCCCTCATCATCCGCAGCGCGCGCACGCTCATCGACAAGGACCTCGACCGCATGATCGACGAGGTCCTCGAGAGCGAGGACATCCGCGTCATCAAGGAGCGCGGCGGCCACCTGCCGATGCTCGCGGCGAAGAACCTCGACTTCTCCTACGGCCAGCTGCAGGTGCTGTTCGACGTCAACTTCACCGTCGACGACGGCGAGATGGTCGCGCTGCTCGGCACCAACGGCGCCGGCAAGTCGACGCTGCTCAAGGTCATCTCCGGCATCGGCCTGCCCAGCAAGGGCACCGTCCGCTACCGCGGAGAGGACATCACCTACCTCGACGCCGAGCGGCGGGTGCCGCTGGGCATCACGCAGGTCCCGGGTGGCCGCGCCGTCTTCGGCACCATGGACGTGGTCGAGAACCTCCGGACCTTCGCGTTCACGCTCGGCCGCGACAAGAAGAAGGTCGACGCCCTCATCGACGAGTGCTTCGAGGCCTTCCCGCGGCTCTACGAGCGCCGCACGTCGCTCGCCGCCACCATGTCCGGTGGTGAGCAGCAGATGCTCGGCCTGTCCAAGGCCCTGATCCTGCAGCCGAAGCTGCTCCTCATCGACGAGCTGTCCCTCGGCCTGGCTCCCGTCATCGTCGGCCAGCTCCTCGAGATGGTGCGCAAGATCAACCAGACCGGCACCGCCGTGGTCCTCGTCGAGCAGAGCGTCAACATCGCGCTCTCGCTCGTCGACCACGCCTACTTCATGGAGAAGGGCGAGATGCGCTTCGACGGCCCGGCCCAGCAGCTCCTCGAGCGCGACGACCTGCTCCGCGCGGTCTTCCTCGAGGGCGCGTCGAAGGCGGAGGGCAAGTGAACCTCCTGCTCGAGCGCGCGCTCAAGGGGCTCCGCGAGACCCTCACGCCGAAGGCCGTCGGCAAGGTCCTGCTCGCGGCCGCAGGGATCATCGTCCTGCTCTACGCGGTGCTGCCCAACGTCATCGACACCAAGAAGACCGGCTCCGGCCACTGGGAGACGCCGTTCCCCGTCCTGAGCCTCGGTGTCATCACCGGTCTCACCTACGGCCTGCTGTCGGTCGGCCTCGTGCTGATCTACCGCAGCAACCGCATCATCAACTTCGCCCACGGCAACATCGGGGCGTTCGGTGCCGCGTTCTTCGGCATCGAGGTCGTGAAGTGGCACATCCCCTACTACATCGCCCTGCTGCCGGCCCTCGCCGTCGCCGCCGGCGTCGGGGCGCTCGCTGAGCTCGCCGTCGTCCGCCGGCTCCGCAAGGCGCCGGCCATCATGTCGGTCGTCGCGACGCTCGGCGTCGGCCAGTTCCTCAGCCTGTTCGCCCTGGTCATCAACAGCCAGGCCGGCGCGGGCTCGCTCTACCCGAAGCCGCCGCACTTCGCGATCTTCGGCGGGCACTTCCTGCCCGAGTTCCCGATCGGCGCGCTGCGCATCACCACGGCCTACAGCGGGATGCTGTTCTTCTCGCCGTTCGTCGTCCTCGGCGTCGGCATGTTCCTCAAGTTCAGCCGCTACGGCATGGGCATCCGGGCCGCTGCGTCCAACCCCGAGGCCGCCCGCATGGCCGGCGTCTTCTCCTCGCGCATGAGCTCGCTCGCCTGGGGCCTGGCCGGCGGCATCGCCGCCTTCAGCGCGATCCTCACCCAGCCGACCCAGGGCTTCACCTCGGCCGACTCGTTCGGCCCCAACCTGCTGCTCATCGCCCTCACGGGTGCCGTTCTCGCCAAGATGCAGTCGCTCCCGAAGGCCATGCTGGGCGGCATCGCCGTCGGCGTCATCGAGCAGCTCGTGCTGTGGAACTACGCGCAGGCCAACGTCAAGACGCGGGTGCTGTTCATCCTCATCGTCGTGACGCTCCTGGTGCAGCGCACCGTCGTGGGCCGCACCGAGGAGAAGGGCTCCTGGGCCGCGGTCCAGGCCGCCCGTCCGCTGCCGCTCGCGATCCGTGAGGTCCGCGCCGTCCGGATGCTCGGCCCGACGCTCGGCCTCGGCGTCCTGGCCCTGCTCGGCCTGCTGCCCCTGGTCATCAACAACACCCACTCGGTGACGGTGACCGGCATGTTCGGTCTCACGATCACGGCCCTGTCCGTCGGCATCATCACCGGCCTCGGCGGCCAGCTGTCGCTCGGGCAGGTCGCCATCGGCGCCGTCGGTGCTGTCGTCTCGTACCAGGTGTCCCGCCGTACCGGGAACTTCTTCGAGTCCTTCTTCTACGCCGGCCTCGCGTCGGCGGCGGTGTCGATCCTCATCGGTCTCCCCGCCCTCCGCGTCAAGGGCCTGCTCCTGACGGTCACGACCCTCGGGTTCGCGCTCGACATGAGCGACGACCTGCTGCAGCAGGACTGGATGCTCGGCTCCGGCAAGGACCCGGGACGGCCGATCATCTTCGGCAAGGCGCTCGACACCGGCCACAGCTACTACTACGTCGGCCTGGTCGCGATGCTGTTCGCGCTGTGGCTGTCCCGCAACATCAGATCAGGAGGGCTCGGGCGAAGGCTCGTCGCCGTCAGGGACAACGAGGACGCAGCCCGGGCCTTCACGGTCCCAGCCACGCAGGTGAAGCTGCAGGGCTTCGCGCTCGCCGGCTTCGTGTCGGGCATCGGTGGCGCCCTCTACGGCCACTCCCTGTCGTCGCTGTCGGCCGAGAGCTTCGGCACGTCGCTCTCCCTCGACGTCGTCAAGATCGCCGTCCTCGGCGGCATCGGCCTGCTCTCCGGTCCGGTGCTCGGCGCCTTCTTCGTCGAGGGCGTGCAGTTCTTCAAGTTCGGCAACCTGGGCCTCGCCGCGACGTCGCTCGGCCAGCTGATCGTCATCATGTACCTGCCCGGCGGTCTCGGCGGGCTCGTGACGCCGCTGCGCGACCGGGTCGCCAACGCCCTCGCTCGCCGTGCGGGCGTCGACGTCGACGCGGTCTACGCCGCCGAGCGCGGGTTCTCCGCCTACTCGACCGGCACCGGGGTGGCCCCTGCCCTGGAGCGGCCGAAGCGGCGCCGCCACGCGGCCTCCGGCAACCTGCTCGAGGTCTCGATGCTGCGCAAGTCGTTCGGCGGCGTCCGCGCCGTCCGCGGCGTCAGCTTCGACGTGAAGCCGGGCGAGACCCTCGGCCTCATCGGCCCCAACGGCGCCGGCAAGACGACCACCTTCGAGCTCCTCGCCGGCTTCACGAAGGCCGACGAGGGCACCGTGAAGTACGGCGGCCGCGACATCACCGCCCTCGGTCCGGAGGCCCGCGGCCGGATGGGCCTGATCCGGTCCTTCCAGGACGCGGCGCTGTTCCCGACCCTGACGGTCCTCGAGTGCGTGATGCTCTCGCTGGAGCGGGTCGAGCCGACGAGCCTCGTGCCCTCCCTCCTGGGCTGGCGCCGGGCGGAGAAGCGCAAGCGCGAGAAGGCCGACGCGCTCGTCGCGTGGATGGGCCTGGAGCGCTACCGCAGCTCGCAGATCCAGGAGCTCTCGACCGGCACCCGGCGCATCACCGAGATCGCCTGCCTCGTCGCGCTCCAGCCGCAGCTGCTGCTGCTCGACGAGCCGTCCTCCGGTGTCGCGCAGAAGGAGACCGAGGCCCTCGGCTCCCTGCTCGTGCGGCTCAAGGAGGAGCTCGACCTCACGCTCATCATCATCGAGCACGACATCCCGCTGATCATGGGGCTGTCGGACCGGATCGTCTGCATGGCCGACGGCGAGGTCATCGCCGCCGGCACGCCGGACATCGTCCGCACCGACCCGGCCGTCGTCGAGGCCTACCTCGGCGGCAGCATCACCGCCATCGAGCGGTCCGCCGGCGCGGGCGGCACGGCGGTGTCGTCCGAGGACTCCTCCGATGAGGACGACGACGATGACCACGATGACGACGACCTGGCGTCCGTCATCCCGGGCCTCGGTGCCCAGCGGGAGGCCGCGCTGCTCGACGCCTTCGGGTCGGTCGAGGGCGTGCGGGCAGCCGACTACGACGACCTGGTCGCGGTGCGGGGCATCGGCCCGAGCATGGCGACCCGCATCCAGAACAGCCTTTCCGGCGACCTCATCAGCAACGGGAGAACGCGATGACGCAGGCAACGTTCGACGTGCTGCAGACTGGGCCTGTGGCGCACGAGGAGAGCACGGCGCCCGGCCGGCTGGCGGGGCTGTCGCGGCGCGTGTCCGCGGTCCGCGCCCACCCCAACGTCGGCACGTGGCTGGGGGTGCTCGTCGCGACGGTCGGGCTGATCCTGCTCGTCGTCGCCTGGGGCAAGACGGCCGGCATCGCGGGCAACGTCGCGCTCCAGATCCCGTACGTCATCAGCGCGGGCTTCACCGGTGTCGCGCTCGTCGTCGTGGGGCTGACGCTCGTCAACCTCGACGCGAAGCGCACCGATGCGGCTGAGCGCACCCGGCAGCTGTCGGAGCTGCGCGGCCTGCTCGCCGAGCTCCGCGCGAGCGTGGAGGAGGACCAGTGAGCCGCCCCGCCTGGACCCAGGACCCCGCCACCCCGAGCCTGGCGCTGTTCGCGGGCCTCGTCGTCGCCGGCTTCGTGGCCATCGGCCTCGGCTGGCGGGTCGCGGCCCGCACCCTGCTGGTCGTCCAGCAGGTGCCCGCGCTCGTCAGCGGCGCCCTCGGAGGCATCGTCCTGGTCGCCCTCGGCGCGATGCTCGCGAGCATCCAGACCGGCCGCCGGCTGGCCGCCGCCGAGCGCGCCGAGACCGAGCTGCTGCTCGACGAGGCGCACGCGCTCGTCCAGGCCGTGAAGGCTTCTGGGAAGGCACAGCGCTCATGAAGACCGCCGCCAAGCTCCTCACCGCGACCCTCGTCGCCGGCTCCGCCGCGATCGGCTTCGTCCCGGTCGCCCACGCCGACAGCACCACCACCCTGACGCCGGCCACCTCGGCCTGGTACCAGCCCAACCCGACCTGCGCGCTGCCGGTCGGCTGCCAGACGGGTGACTCGCTGCCGGTCCCCGCGCCGGTCGACGTGCCGCTGTCGCCGTACACCGCAGGCACGCTGCAGGTCGCCACCCCCGGCGCGTCCGCGAGCGGTCAGGGTGAGGGCCAGGAGCAGGCGCGCGCCTACCTCGGCTTCCCGACCAGCAGCGTCGACGGCACGGTCACCGCCGCCTCGCTCGACGTCCCGCTCGACACGACGCAGGCCGACGGCTCCGTGCAGCCGGAGACCTCCCACATCCAGGCCTGCCTGGTCTCGGCGACGATCACGTCCACCGAGGGCTCCATCGCGTCGCCCCCGCAGGCCTCGTGCGACCAGCACGCGACGCTCAAGTACGTCGCCACGCCGTCCCCGCACCTGCACGCCGACCTGGCTCCGCTGCTCGCCGGCCTGCTCACCACGAACGGCATCGCGCTGCTCCCGGACGCCACGGCCGTCACGTCCGCCGACGCCTGGCACGTGGTCTTCTCGGCACCCGGCCGTACGGACGCCGCGAAGACCGACCCGCCGGTGCTCCAGCTGTCGGTCACGCCGTCGTCCGACGTCATCACCGACCCCCAGGTCCCGGTCGACGTCCCGACCGAGACCGCCGTGGCCCCGGTGACCGACCCCGTCGTCCCCGGCACGGTGCCCAACATCCCGGACGTGACCGCCCCGACCGTCGACGTGCCGGCGGTGCAGCCGCCCGCGGTCACGCCCAACCTGCCGGTGACCGAGCCGAAGACCATCACCGTCGGCTACGCGTACCCGGTGGTCTGGCTGCTCCCGCTGGTGTTCCTCATCGTCGTCCCCCTGGCCGCCCGAGCCCTGACGACAGACCTCACCCCCAAGTAGGTCCGCCGGCGACGATGTGAGTTGGTCAGCGCTCCGACGCTGTCCTCGTCACATCGTTGCCGCGCTCGCCGACGCTGACGCTCTCCCGTCGCCGCCTGTCGCTGGGACGATGTGAGCTCTGCAGCGCTCCAACGCTGTCCCGCTCACATCGATGTGCCGGAGAGGTCAGCGTCTCAGGGGCTGGCCCGGGAGGGCGTCGGTCAGCAGGTCGCTGTCGCGGATCACGAACGACCCGTTGACCAGCAGGTGCCGCACACCGACCGAGGTGAGCGTCGGGTCCGTGTAGGTCGCGCGGTCGGTCACGGCTGACGGGTCGAGCACGACGACGTCCGCGTCCGCGCCGACGCCGAGGTGCCCCTTGGTCGACGTGGCGAACGACAGCACCTGCGCCGGCAGCCACGAGCACCGGCGGAAGGCCTCGGACCACGTCCAGGTGCCCGACGACACCATCAGCCGCAGCGACTTCAGGTACGTCCCGGCGGTTCGCGGGTGCGTCTGGCCGCCCGGCGGCAGCGGCCACTCGAGCGACTCGATCGCGTCGCCCCAGAAGACCGGCATGGCGTCGGACGCGACGATGACGTCGGGGAACTCGAGGCCGCGCGTCATCAGCGCGTCCTGCTCGTCCAGGAACCGCACGATGACCGGAAGCCCCGGGTCGGACGCGCGGAGCTCGGTCAGCCGGCCGACGTCGGCGATGACCTCGCCGGTCGACACGACGGTCAGCGACGAGGGCGTCAGGCCCCACGCGTCCAGCCGCGACGGGTCGAGGAAGAACGCCCCGATCCCCGTCGAGCCCGCGCCGTAGGGGTAGGCCTCGAGGGTCACGCGCGACCCCTCGCGCACCGACGTCTCGACCGACTGCAGCACCCGGTCGATGTGCGCGCGGGACGTGGAGTTCACGTGGCAGTGGTGCATGTGCGCGCCGGTGAGGGCGGCGACGATGCCGAGCTCGGAGGAGCCGTCGACCGGCGTGGTCGGGTCGGCTTCGACGATCTCGCGGACATGCGTGTACGTCGGGACGCCGGCGCTGAAGGCCAGCCGCCCGACCTCGACCAGCTCGGCGGGATCGGTCCGGGGGGCGTAGCCCATGAGGACGCCGATGCCGAGCGCCCCATCGGCCAGCTCCTCCGACAGCAGCCCGATCCAGGCGTCCAGCTCGGACCGCGTCGACGACCGCTGCCAGTGCTCGTTCCCCAGCACCGACAGCGCGCGCACCAGGTCGGCGTCCTCCTCGATGCCCGCCAGCACCCGCGACCGCACACCGCCCCACGAGGCCGAGAACCCGTAGTTGAGGGGCCGTCCGGCAGCGGCAGCGTCCGAGTACGCCTTCGCCACGGGAAACAGCCCCGCCTCCAGGTCGAGGGCGGTCGTCACGCCGTCGAACGCCTGCAGGCGGTGCCCGGCGATCGAGTGCGTGTGAGAGTGCAGGTCGATGAACCCGGGCCCGACGACCAGACCGGTCACGTCGACCTCGACATCAGCGACGCCCGACGCGGCCACCCGCCCGCCGACGACGAGCAGGTCGCGCACCTCGTCCACGCCGTTGCCCGGGTCCACGACCCTGCCACCCTTCAAGAGCACGGACGTCACAGCAGCTCCTCGAGGAGGGCGGCCAGCAGCGCTGCGCGCGGCTCCATCTGCGACACGATCACGTGCTCGCCCTCGGCGTGCGCCCCGTCGCCGACCGCGCCGAGCCCGTCGAGGGTCGGCACACCCGCCCCCGCGGTGAAGTTGCCGTCCGAGCCCCCGCCGACCGCAACCCCTTGCAGGCCAGGAGAAAGCCGCTGCGCCAGCGAGAACAGCGACGCCGACGAGGAGGGGTCCAGCGGCGGCCGGTTGATGCCGCCACCCACCGCCACGGAGCCGATCGGAACGGTCAGCGAGCGGATCGCCGCATCGACCCGGGTGAGCTCCGCGGGCAGCACGGCCCGCACGTCCACCGCCACCGACGCCGAGGCCGGCACGGTGTTCGTCGTCGTCCCTGCGGACATCACCGTCGGAGTCACGGTGGTCCCCAGAGAGGCATCGCCGAGAGCGGCGAGGGACAGCACCGCGGACGCAAGGCCCACCGTCGCGTTGACGCCCTTCTCCGGCTCCAGGCCGGCGTGCGCCGCACGACCGGCGACCGTCACGTCGTACATGCCGATGCCCTTGCGCGCCGTCTTCACGGCGCCCCCAGCCGACGGCTCGCAGACCAGCGCCGCGTGGCAGCCCTCAGCGGAGGAGAGGATCAGCGAGCGGGACGTCGGCGACCCCACCTCCTCGTCGGTGTTGAGCAGCAGGCACACCCCGTCGAGCGACGGCAGCAGCGTGAGGGCGTGCAGCGCCTGCACGACGCCCGCCTTCATGTCGAAGACGCCGGGCCCCGTGCAGACGTCACCGCTGACCGAGAACGGCCAGCGGGCCAGGGTGCCCAGCGGCCACACGGTGTCGAGGTGACCGAGCACCAGCACCCGGGGGGTCCCGAAGGTCCACCGCAGGTGGTCGCGACCGTCCACGGTGATCCGAGATCCTTTGCCCAGCAAGGGTTCTGCGAGGGAGCAGAACACGTCGAGCACCTCGGAGCAGGACGACGAGGAGGGCGACTCGCAGGACACGAGCTCCTCCAGCCACTCGATCATCATCGGCGCGTCCGCAGCTGCAGCCAGACGACGAGTCGCACGTCGGGGTCCTCCAGGTCGAGGTCGAACAGCTCGCGCACCCGGCGCAGCCGGTAGCGGAACGTGTTGGGGTGGACGTTGACGCTCTCCGCCGCGACGGGGACGTCGGCGTTCGCGGCGAGGTAGGCCAGCACGGAGTCGACGTACGGCGTCTGCTGCTCCGCGTCGTGGGCGACCATCCGCTCGACCGTCGGCAGTCGCAGGTGCGGCCGGCCGGCGAGGTGCGACTGCAGGTGCAGCAGCACGACCTGGGGGAGCACGTCCTCGACCAAAGCGACGGACGACGGCGCCCCGAGCCGCAGCACCGCGTCGACGTCGGTGCGGGAGCGGGCGACGTCGTGCAGCCCGCTGGCCGTGGCGCCGACCGCACCGACCAAGGGGACCCGCGCGCGGTCGACGACAGCCCGGGCCAGGGCAGCCAGCGCAGGCCTGGCGTCCGAGGGGACCAGCGCATAGACCGTGCCGAGCTGCAGCAGCACCGACGCGCGCTGGCTGACCACGTCGCACTGCAGCTGCACCAGGTCAGCCACGCCCTCGGCGTCGAGGTCGGAGGTGCCGTCGGGCAGCCCGAACCCGAGCACCGTGACGGCCGCGCGCGCGTCGAGCCCGAGCCGCGCCGCCGCGAGCTCCGGCGACGACCGGCCGTCCAGGAGCGCGCGCAGCAGCTCGCCCCGGGTGCGCCTGTCGAGGAAGCCGCCGGACCTCGCGCGCAGCAGGTGCAGCGCGGACAGCCGTCCGGCGTCGAGCAGCGCCTGCTCCGCCTCTGGTCCGAGCGGCGACGCCTCGACGACCCAGATCGACCCGAGCAGCTCCGCGCCTGCGCGCACGGCCACGGCCAGCCGGGGAAGGACGGAGCCGTCGGCGGGCACCCGCATCACTCCAGGTGCTCGCTGGAGGGCCCGGTAGAGCTCGTCGTTCTGCGACAGGTCCGGCACCTGCCGGCCGAGGATGCCCTGCCGGCGCGCCTCGTCGATCGGCTGCTCCGGGAGCGAGGAGTAGGCCAGCACCCGCCGCGACGGGTCCTCGATCGCGACCGCCCCGCCGACAGCCGCCGCGACCGAGTTGGCCAGCGCGAACAGGTCGCCGCCGGTCGGCGACGAGACCGCAGAGATGAGCAGGTGCAGGAGCTGGTTCCAGGGCAGGTCGTCGGGGGCGCAGACCACCGGGACCCCCAGCTCGGGCGCGGCGCCGCGCACCACCACGGCGGCCGCGTCGATCGGCCCGGTGACCGTGTCCTGCAGCACGAGCAGCGCTCCCGGCGCGGACGGCACCGGGTCGCCGGGCCCGACCAGCACGACCTCGTTGACGTCGACGTCGAGGTCCCCGTGCGCCGTCAGGGCGAGGCCGAGCGCCTCGAGCACGGCGGAGAGGGTGGGCACACCCGGCAGTCTGCCGGAGGGAGCCGGCTGAGGAATCGTCGTCCAGCACCACGAAACCGCCGTTCCTTGTCAGAGCCGAACGATGCAACGCGGCTGAGCCGGGGTGGAGAGTGGTCCGCATGAGCGTGACGACCGAGACCGTTGCGCAGCGCGCGTGCGCGCTCGCCGGCGTGACGGTGCTCGAGCTGCGCACCCCCGCAGAGACCGAGCGCGGCGCGGCGCTGCTGCGCGAGGTGTGGCGCAGCGCCGAGTCGCCCGTGCCGGCGAACCTGCTTCGCACCGTGCAGCACACGGGGGGCTACGTCTTCGGCGCCTACGACGACAGCGGCGCCCTGCTCGGCGTGGCGATGGGACTGCTGTCGGTCGACGGCCTCCACTCCCACATCACCGGCGTCGTCCCGGCGGGTCAGCGTCGGGGCCTCGGCTTCGCCCTCAAGCAGCACCAGCGCTGGTGGGCCCTCGACCGCGGGCTCACGACGATCACCTGGACCTGCGACCCGCTGGTACGGCGCAACCTCGTGTTCAACCTCCACGCGCTCGGCGCCGACGTGCACGCCTACCTGCCCGACCACTACGGCGCCATGACGGACGGCGTCAACGCCGGCGACGAGAGCGACCGCTTCGAGCTGCACTGGGACCTGCTCAGCGACCGCGCCGTCCAGGCCGCGGAGGGCCGGCTCCCGTGGGTCAGCGGGGACCGGACCGTCCCGCTGCCCGAGGACATCGAGGCGCTCCGGCTCAAGGACCCCGTCGCCGCCCGAGCCTGGCGTCACCGGGTGCGCGACGCCGTCGTACCCGCCCTTGCCGACGGCGCCGTCGTCCGCGGGCTCGACGCCGAAGGAGCCCTGGTGCTGTCGTGAAGCTGACCTCCGTCGAGCTGGTGCGGATCGCGATCCCGCTCGTCTCGCCGTTCCGCACGAGCTTCTCGACGCAGACCCGCCGCAACGTCCTGCTCGTGCACGTCACGACGCCGGAGGCGGAGGGGTGGGCGGAGTGCGTCGCGATGGACGACCCGCTCTACAGCAGCGAGTACGTCGACGCCGCCGCGCACGTCCTGCGCCACCACCTCGTGCCGCGCCTCGCCGCTGCCGAGGGGCTGACCGCCGCCCGGGTCGGTGCCGTGCTGCACCCGGTCAAGGGGCACCGGATGGCGAAGGCCGCTCTGGAGACCGCCGTCCTCGACGCCGAGCTGAAGGCGAGCGGCACCCCGCTGTCGTCGTACCTCGGAGCGACGAAGGACCGCGTCCCGGCCGGCGTCTCCGTCGGGATCATGGACTCCGTCCCCGAGCTGCTCGACGCCGTCGACCGCTACCTGCACCAGGGCTACGTCCGCATCAAGCTGAAGATCGAGCCGGGCTGGGACTACGAGCCCGTCAAGGCCGTGCGCGAGCAGTTCGGCGACATCCTGCTGCAGACCGACGCCAACACGGCGTACGCCCTGAAGGACTGGCAGCTGCTCAAGCGCCTCGACGCCTTCGACCTGCTCTTCCACGAGCAGCCGATGGACGAGGAGGACGTGCGCGGGCACGCCGAGCTGGCGAGGCTGCTCGACACCCCGATCTGCCTCGACGAGTCGATCGTGTCCGCGCGATCGGCCGCGGACGCGATCGCGCTGGGCGCGTGCTCCGTCATCAACGTGAAGCCGGGCCGGGTCGGCGGCTACCTGGAGGCGCGCCGCATCCACGACGTCGCTGTCGCGAACGGCATCCCCGTCTGGTGCGGCGGCATGCTCGAGACCGGCATCGGCAGGGCGGCCAACGCCGCGCTCGCCGCGCTGCCGGGCTTCACGCTGCCGGGCGACACCAGCGCGTCGGACCGCTACTACAGCCAGGACGTCACGGTGCCGTTCGTGCTCGAGGACGGCCACCTCACGGTGCCGACAGGTGCGGGTATCGGGGTCGAGCCCCTTCCTGACGTCCTCGCCAGCATGCTCGTCGGCCGGGAGCAGGTCCCGCTGGGCTGACCGCGTGCCCGGAGATGACCCGATGTGGCCATGTACCGGATGGCAACTGCTCGCCGATGCTCCAGTGTGAGCCGGCGGAGAGGTGAGGGCGTGCGCTTTCGGGACGCGACTCCGGCCCTCCGGGCGTGGATCTCCGTCCTCGTGGTCGGCGCGCTGGCCGCAGCGCTGCGCGACCCCTTGGTCAGCGTCCACGACGTCGCCGTCGTCGCCGCCCTGCTCGGCCTCGCCCTGCTCGACGCGGAGCTCGGCCGCCACGCCGAGGGCGGCAAGGTCCTCACGCAGCGCGCGCACAAGGGCCTGAGCGCCTGGCCGTTCGCGGCCGCCGTGCTCTGCACCGGGACCCTCGTCGTCCTCATCACCGTGCCCACCTACGCGTACGTCCGACGGCGCGGGCTCAAGGTGCCGCTCTTCAAGTGGGTGGGCTCAGGAGCGCTGCTCAGCCTGGCCGCCGCCGCGGCCCAGCCGCTCGCCCACCCCACGTCCCTCCCGTCGATGCTCGTCGGTGGTGCGGTCTTCCTCGCCGTCGAGGCCGCGCTGTTCGCCGGGTGCGCGGTGACGGGCGACCCGGCTGACGAGCAGTGGCTCAAGGACGAGCTGCGCTCGCTGTCGTTCTACGGCAACGAGGCGCTGGTGCTGTGCCAGGCGTCGGTGATCGCGGTCCTCTGGGCCGTCGGCCCCGCGTTCGTGCTGCTCGTCGTCCCGTCGTACTCGGTCCTGCAGCGGGCCCTGCTCCACCAGACCCTCCGGCAGGCTGCCGAGACCGATGCGAAGACCGGCCTGCTGACGCTCGCCGCGTGGGAGCAGCGGGCCCGCGCCGTGCTCGACAAGCGCGCGCTGTTCGCGGTCCTGCTCATCGACCTCGACCACTTCAAGCGCGTCAACGACGCTCACGGCCACCTGGTCGGCGATGACGTGCTGGCCGGGACCGCGGACCTGCTGCGCAAGGCGCTGCGGCCGCACGACCTGCTCGGGCGGTTCGGCGGCGAGGAGTTCGTCGTGCTGCTGCCCGGCGCCGACGCCGCCGAAGCGCTGGTGGTCGCCGAGCGGCTGCGCCAGACCCTCGCGTCCACCACCGTCGCCGGCCTCTCGCTGACCGCGAGCATCGGCCTCTGCGCCAGCGAACCGCTGGACCCGGAGCGGCTGCGCGAGGTGCTGGCCTGCGCCGACGTGGCGCTCTACGCCGCGAAGCGCAGCGGCCGCAACGCCGTCCGCCCCTACCGCCCGCCGACGACCGTCCCCGCGCAGCGCGTCGGTGACAGCGAGGTCAGCCGCAGCGGCTGACCGACTCCAGCTGCCAGTCCCCGCCGCCGGGCAGCTCGTGCCAGAGCGCCTCGCCGACGACCTTCCCGGCCGCCCGCACCTGGACCCGGCGCAGCTGGCTGGTGCTGTCCGGGGCGTCGACGACCGACCCGCGGGGCAGCCCGATCAGCTGGGAGCGCGTGAGGGCGGAGATCTCCCCGCTCTCGACCGTCGCGGCGGCCGCGGTGAGCACGGACGCGCAGCTGCCGGAGCGGCTCGGCTGCTCGACCGTGAGGCGCACCGGCGCCCCGCTGCCGCACCGGACGGTCTCGCCGGAGGCGACCGGCAGGGTGACCTGCGTGCTTCCGGGAAGCGCCATCACCGAGCTGCTGCCGCCGGTCACCGTGAGCACCTGGCCCGTCGGGTTGTCGACCGACAGGGTGACGCCGTCGATGCCGGCCGTGACGCGCCCCGCGCCCGCCGTGCCGACCCCCTGCGCGCAGCCGAGCACCACGTCGCTCGCCGGGGCGGACCGGTGCGGCACGAGCAGGGCCGCGCCCAGCGCGGTGAGGGCCGCGGCGCCGACGACGCCGTAGCGGGTGCGGCGGGCGCGGACGAGGTCGTGCCCCGCGACGAGCGCGGCGGCCGCGCGGACGTCGTCGTCGAGGCCGGGCTCGGCAGCACCGGCCATCAACCGACGCAGCTGCTCCTCGTTCACAGCCCGGCCAGGACCGGGTCGGCGCCGAGCAGGGCGCGCAGCTTGGCCAGGCCCCGGGTGCTGTGCTGCTTCACCGAACCGGTGCTGCACCCGAGGGCCTTGGCCGTGTCGGCTTCGGACAGGTCGTCGAAGAAGCGCAGCACCAGGGTGGCGCGCTGCTTCGGGGGCAGCTGCTGCAGCGCGGCCAGCAGGACGCCGCGGTCGACCATCCGGTCCGCGATGTCGGGGGTGGGGAGCTCCTCGGGCTGCACGTCCAGCGGGCGCTCGGTGCTCGACAGCCGGCGGCGCCAGCTGATCTGGGCGCGGGCGAGCACGACCCGGACGTACTGCTCCAGGTCCTCGATCTCGGACGTGCGCCAGCGGGCGTAGGTCTGCGCCAGAGCGGTCTGCAGCAGGTCCTCGCCGGCGACCCGGTCGCCGGCCAGCAGCGTCGCGGTGCGCGCCAGGGCCCGCCCGTGCACGCGGACGAAGGCCGTGAACTCCTCGTCCGAGTGACGGATCATGCAGACATTCTGCCCTACACAAGCGCCTTCCACGTGGGAGAGTGCGCGCATGCGCAGAGCTCTCGCCTCTCTCCCCGTCGTCCTCGTGCTCGCCGCCGGCTGCGCCGACTCCGGCAAGCCCGCCGAGACCACCCTCAAGAGCGACTTCGGTGCGCAGCTGCGCGCCTCGGTCAGCAAGACCGCTGCCCAGTCCTCGAAGATGGTCCTCGACATCAGCACGACCGCCGGCGGGCAGGACGTGAAGGTCTCGGGCACCGGAGCCTTCAAGGGCAACGTCGGCTCGATGAAGCTCTCCTTCGGCGCGATCAGCATGGAGGAGCGGATCACGGGCGGCAAGCTCTACCTCAAGGTCCAGGGCCAGCCGAAGTGGTACGTCCTCACGCTGTCCGACCTCGTCGGCACCTCACTCGCCGACAGCGCCAACCCGAGCGAGTCGACCGCGATCCTGCTCTCGGCCGACAACAACGTCACGAAGGTCGGCGACGACACGGTGCGCGGGGCCAAGGCGACCCACTACAAGGGCGCCATCCCGATCACCAAGGAGCGCCTCGCCAAGCAGAGCGGCCTGGTCAAGGGCGCCACCCAGAAGCTGCTCGACAGCGGCGTGACCTCGCTGCCCTTCGACGCCTGGCTCGACAGCGAGGGCCGGCTCGTGAAGATGACCGAGACCGTCGACATCACGGTCAAGGGCGTGAAGGCCCACGTCGTCACATCCATGGAGCGCTTCGCGTTCGGCACGCCGGTCAACGTCGTGGCCCCGCCCCTGTCGGAGCAGCAGGACGGCGCGCAGATCCTCGCCGGTCTCAAGCAGAGCGGCCTGTCCTCCTAGCCGGCTGGCTCAACGACCGACGGGGCGGCGCAGCGGCTGCCGGACCGGCTCCGCCGGCAGGTGCGCGCGCCGTCGCAGGCCGGGCACGTCGGTGAGCAGCACGCGACGCCCCTCGAGGTGGATGAGGCCGCGCTGCGCGAACCCGCCCAGCACCTGGTTGACCGACTGCCGCGTGCCGCCGCTCATCTCCGCCAGCCGGGACTGGGTGATGGAGACGACGGGGGGCGAGCCCGGGCTGGCGAGGCGGAGCAGCGCCTTCGCCACGCGCCCGGCCAGGTCGAGGAAGACGTGGTCCGCTGCCTGCTCGGTGAGCCGGCGCACCATCGTCCCGAGCTGGCGCATCAGCGGGTCCAGCACCGTGGGCTGGGCGCGCAGGAGGGCGAAGAACTCCTGCCGCGACAGGCTGAGCACCAGCGACGGCTCGGTCGCCTCGACCGACGCGGAGCGCGCGGCGCCGTCGAGCAGCGCGATCTCGCCGAGCACCTCCGGCGGCTCGAGCACGTTGAGCGCGGCCCGCTCGCCGTCGGCGCTGGTGCGGAACACGGTCAGGGACCCGTGCACCAGGACGAGCAGCGAGTCACCGACGTCGCCCTCGACGAAGAGCAGCTCGCCCTTGTCGAACTCGCGGGCCCGCGCCACCGTCGCGATCTGCTGCAGCACGGGCTCGGAGAGCCCGCTGAACAGCTCCACCTGCCCGAGGGCGGCCACGACGTCCGCCTGCGCTGGTGCTCGTCCCATGCTGCCGCCCCCACGAACTGCCAGAAGTCTGGTGAAAGCACCCTAGACCGCCGTACCCTTGACGGTCTGCAAGAACCTTGGGGTTGGGATGATCGTCTGACATAGGTGCGGGGGGCGCAGCAGGGCGGGCGCCCGCTTCTGCGGTGCCTGCGGCGCGCCCCTGGGCAGCGCCCGCGCCGGCGTCCGCAAGACGGTCACCGTGCTGTTCGCGCAGGCGGAGCTGAGCGGCGGGCACGACCTCGAGTCGCGGGTCCGGCTGGCCAGCGCCTTCTACGACGCGGTCAAGGACGTCATCAGCGCGCACGGGGGGACCGTCGAGCGCAGCGCCGGTGACGCCGTGATGGCCGTCTTCGGCGTGCCGACCGCCCGCGACGACGACGCCCGCCGCGCCGCCGACGCCGCGCTGGCGCTGCAGGCCGCGACGCTGCCGGGGGCTGCAGCGCTGTCGATCGGCATCAACACCGGCGAGGTCCTGGCCGGTACGGCCGACGGCGAGGAGGAGCTCGCTGTCGGAGACGCGGTCGTCGTCGCCGCGCGCCTGCAGCAGCACGCCGAGCCCGGCGAGATCCTGCTGGGCCCTGCCACCCTCGCGATGCTCGGCCCGGGTGCGGTCGTCGGTCCCGAGCGGGACGTCGCGCTCAAGGGCCGCGCCGGCCAGCTCGCGGTGGTGCCGCTGCTGCGCCTCGAGGAGGTGGAGCGGGGGCCACGCGGGCCGTTCGTCGGGCGCGAGGCGGAGAAGCGGATGCTCCTGTCGGCGCTCGACCGCACGCTGACCGGCAGCATCGTGCAGCTCGTGACGGTCCTCGGCGAGCCCGGCACCGGCAAGTCCCGGCTGGTCGAGGAGGTCGTCGCGATGCGCGCCGACCAGGCCACGTTCCTCACGACGACCTGCCGCGCCTACGGGTCGGGCTCGTCGTGGGGGCCGCTCATCGCGGCAGCGGAGCAGTACATGGGCGTCCCACCGGGGTCGAGCGCCGAGCTGCTCCTCGGAGCCTCCGACCGTCGGCGCGAGTTCGCGGGCGGCCTGCCCGTGCTCGCCTCCCTCGTCGGGCACGAGGGCAGCGAGGTCGCCCTGTCGGACCTGATCGGCGCGATGGCGCGGCTCATCACGAAGATCGCGCAGAAGAAGCCTCTGGTCATCATCACCGAGGACATGCACCTCGCCGACCCGGCGATGAACACCCTCAGCCGCGAGGTCGTGAAGCGCCTCGACGGCGTGCCGGTCCTCACCATCTGCACCGCCCGTCCCGAGCTGCTCGAGATCCGTCCCGACTGGGGCCGCGGCCAGCGGCACGCCGTCAGCATCACGGTCCGGCCGCTCCCGGAGGAGCACGCCCGCCAGCTCGCGCAGCACCTGCTGCCCGACGACCCGGAGGGCGTGGAGAAGATCCTCGGCCCCGCCGGCGGCAACCCGCTGTTCCTCGAGCAGCTGGCCCAGGCCCACCGGGAAGGCACCGGCGCACCGGCCCTGTCGGTCGCCGCGGTGCTCACGGCCCGCCTCGACCGGTTGCCGCTCGAGACCCGCCAGGTGCTCGAGCGCGCGGCCGTGGTGGGTCCCTCGGGCCGGGTCGCCGACCTCGTGCCCCTGTGCCAGGGCGAGACCGAGCTCGACCTCGAGACCGAGCTCGCCGCGCTGGTGCGCCGCGACCTGCTCGAGGTCGTCGACGGCCGCTTCTCCTTCCCGTCGGAGCTGGTGCGCGAGGCGGCCGCGGCCGGCCTGACCCGCGACGACAAGGCCGAGCTGCACCAGGTGCGCGGCCTCGTGCTCGCTGCCCAGGGCGCCAACGCGGCGGCCGGCTTCCACTTCGAGCAGGCCGCCGTGCTGCTGCGCCAGTCCGACCCGGAGCGCGCGGCGTCGATGGCCAAGCAGGCGGCCGCCCGGCTCGCCGCCGCGGGGCTCCGCTCGCTGACCGGTGACCTGGTCGCCGCTGCCGACCTCCTCACGCGGGCGACCGCGCTGATGGCGCCCGACGAGCCGCGCCGGCTGTCGCTGCTGCCCGAGCTGGCCCGCGCCCGGATGCTGTCCGGCGACCTCGGCGGTGCCGGTGAGGTGCTCGACGAGGCGGTCCGGCGCGCCGACGCCGTGGGCAACGCGTCCGTCGCGGCGCACGCGCGGCTCGCCCGCATCGACCTGCTCGGCTCGACCGACCCCGAGGACGCCTACGCGTCCGTCGACGAGGTCCTCGCCGAGGTGAAGCCCGTCCTCCAGGCCGCGTCCGACGACCGCGGGCTCTCGCTCGCCTACCAGCTCGAGGCCGCGCACCTGCAGTACCGCGTCCGCTGGGACGCCATGGGCTCACCGCTCGAGATGGCCCTGCACCACGCCGAGCGGGCAGGTGACCGCAGGCTGGTCGAGCTGGCGCTGGCCCTGCAGGTGGACAGCATGTTCTACGGCTCGATGCACCTCGACGAGACGCGGCACCGCCTCGAGGCGATGCTCGAGCGGCCCGGGACGTCGCCGTCGCACCGCGCATCCGTCGAGGCGCGACTCGCCGGAACCCTTGCCCTGCAAGGGGATCCGGCCGCTGCCGACGCTGCTCTCCGCGAGGTGCGTCGGGTCTTCCGAGACCTCGGCCGGGAGCTGTCGGCTCTCGCCACGGCGGTCCTCTCCGGACCGGTCGCGCTGCTCGCGGGCGAGCCGGACCGCGCGATCGACGTCCTGCGCGCTGCCACCGAGGGCTTCGAGAAGCTCGGCGACCGGGCCTGCACCGCCGCCCTCGCCGGGCACCTCGCCGAGGCCTGCTGGCAGGTCTCCGACACCGCCGGCGCCCTCGACGCCGTCGCGCTGGCCCGTGAGTCCGCCGGCACCGGCGACGTCATCAGCCAGGTCCGCTGGCGCTCGGTCGCGGCGAAGCTGCACGCGGCCGAGGGTCGCGACGCCGAGGCGCTCGCGCTGTCCGCCGAGGCCGTGCAGCTGGTGTCGACGACCGACGAGCTCACCTCCCAGGGGGACGTCCTCGCCGGGGCCGCCGAGGTGCAGGAGCTGCTGGGCAACGTCGGTGCCGCGCAGGCGCTGCTCCGCGACGCCATCGCCCGCTACGACCGCAAGGGCGCCCTGCAGCCCGTCTCGCTGCTCGCGCCCCGGCTCATCGTCCCGCCCTCGGTCCCCCTGCAGGCAGACCTTGCGTCCGCTCAGGTGGACATCGCTGAGCGCGAGGCGAGCGGACGCTAGCCGACGGGAAGCGCCTTCTTGGCCCGCTTCGCCTCCTGGCGCGCCTGCTTCTTCGCGTTCCGGGACAGCCGACCCACCGCGTGCGGGAGCGACTCCCGGCCGCCGGTGTCGGTGGCCGACAGCAGCAGGCCGCCGAGGATCCCGAGGTTCTTGAAGAAGTGGAGCTGCTGCTGGGCCTTCGCCTGCTTGTCCTTCTCGCTCCAGAACGGGTGCCCGACCAGCGTTGTCGGGACGAGCGACGCCATCAGCCCGAACGACGCGAGCCGCGGCGTCGTGCTCCGCACCAGCGCGAGGCCGCCGAGGATGTCGACGGCGGCGTTGACGCGCACCACGTTCTCCGGCGTCCGCAGCGGCTCCGGCACCTGTGGCGGCAGCTTGTCGACCACCCCAGACTGGCGCACCAGCTCCGCGCGCTGGCCGGGCTGCCGGAGAGCGTTGATGCCTCCGGTCACGAAGACGCCGGCGAGCATCGTGCGGGCGAGGCGACGGGTCGGGCTCATGAGGTCCTCCTGAGGGGTCTGCCTGGGCCGTACCCGCTGATCGGGCGGCCCACCCTTCGCTCTTGCACGTACCGAGGGCCAAGGGGCGGGTCGGCCACGCCTGGCGCATCACCGACAGCCCCCCGGCTGTGCACAAGCGAAGGGTGGGGACAACGGATCACGCCAGACGCTCGTGGGCGCCAGCCTGTCGCTGATGGAGACGCAGTGGTTGTTGCAGTGGGCGCGTGAGCAAGCGGGCCCGTTTCGGGCGGTGGACGCGCATGCGTCCGGTCACTCCCGCAGGTGCATCGCGCAGGCGGTCGGACGAGGCCTGCTCGACATGGGGCGCGGCATCCTGCTGGCCGACGAGCTGTGGCAGGCGGCCGACGCAAGGGGTCGACATCGGTGGGAGGTCGCGGCGCGGCTGCTGCAGAAGCGCGGCCGATGGTTGGGCGCTCGGCGCTCGTCCGCCGTCTTTCACGGGCTGCCGCTTCTCGGTGACCACGTCCCCGAGCAGCCGCAGCTCCTGAGAGGTCTTGACGGCAGCCGGTCCAGTGGCGTGGACCGTCACGAGCGCATTGCTCCACTGGACGACGCCGAGCGCACGGAGGTGTGCGGGGTGCCCAACGTCGACCTCACGAGGACCGTGTTCGACCTGGCGCGGGAGGAGGAGTTCCGCAGCGGCCTCATCGTGGCGGACGGTGCGCTGCGGAGAGGCCTGGACAGGGACGCTCTCATCGCCATGATCAGCAAGCGGTCCACCTGGCCCGGCGCCCTTGCCGCCATGAAGGTCGCTCAGCTCGCGAACGGTCTGCACGAGACCCCGCTCGAGTCCCTGTCCTGGGCAGCCTGCGTGACGCTGGGGATCCCCGTGCCGGAGCC
This sequence comes from uncultured Frankiales bacterium, assembly GCA_966212015.1. Lineage (GTDB taxonomy): Bacteria > Actinomycetota > Actinomycetes > Mycobacteriales > SCTD01 > RYN-111. Next base: position 36,948 of record CBIHPE010000008.1, read on the forward strand.
GCAGATCCGGATCTTCCTCGGCGACAAGCAGCTCGCTCGGGTGGACGGGCTGTGGCGCGGGCGCAACACCGTTGGTCAGGCGGATGGCCAGTTCAAGTACAAGAGCCAGCAGGACGTGATCCGCGACAAGCTGCAGGACGAGAGCCTGGAGGACGTCGGCCTCGAAGTGGTCCGCTGGGGTTGGTCGTCCGCCTACCGCCCAGAGGGGGATCTCGACGCGAAGCTCGAGCGGGCGTTCGCCCGTGGAGACCGCCAGGAGCTCGATCCGCGCGTGCACTTCGTGCCGACGACCCTGAAGGAGAGCCTGCGGTGGACCGGGCTGATCGCCAGTTGATGGCCCAGGCTTCGCTCTCGCACGGCGGAAGCACGAGACCAGTTCGCGCCACGCTCAGCCGGCCGTCCTCAGAGCCATGCGGCGTGCAGAAGCGAAGCCTGGGCGGTCAGCGGAGGCGGTCGAGGTGCTCCACGAGGTCCGACGCGGGCATCAGCGGGTCGAGGCGGGTCGCCGCCGCGAGCCCGAGGCCGGCGAAGCACATGGTGCCGTCGATGAGCTGCTCGAGCGGCGGCCAGGGCATGTTGGGCTTGGTGATGAGCAGCGACGCGAGGCCGTGGGCGGCAGCCCAGAGCTTGAGCCCGAGCTCGATCGGGTCCCCCTCGAGCACCCCCAGCCCGATGGAGCCCTCGATCGACTCGAGCAGGTGCCCGAAGGCGCCGGACACGATCTCGTCAGCGGGCTCGTGCGCGGACGGGCGCGCCATCATGACGATCCGGTAGTGCTCGGGGTTGGCGAGGGCGAACCGCACGTAGGCGATGCCCTGCTGGCGCAGCGCCTCCCACGCGTCAGGGGCGTCGGAGTCGGCCTCCTTCAGCGCCACGTGCAGCTGCTCGAACACCTCCTCGCAGACCGCGTCGAGCAGCGCCTGCTTGTCGGCGAAGTGCAGGTAGATCGACGGCACCGAGACGCCGACCCGCTGCGCGACGGCGCGCAGCGACATCGCCTCCTCGGAGCCGGTCTCCCGCAGGATGTCCATCGCGGCCGTGAGCACCTCGCCGCGCAGGGCAGCGCCCTGACCACGAGGTGCACGGCGGCGCGGCTCAGACAAGGGCGGGTTCCTTCACGGGGGGCTCGGAAGAGTGTGCCTCAGCCAGCCCGATCCGCGCGTGCACGCTCTTCAGGAAGCCGGGAGCCCACCAGTTCGCCGACCCCATCAGCCGCATGAACGAGGGCACGAGCGCCCCGCGGATCAGGGTCGCGTCGACGAGGACAGCGAGGCCGGTGCCGAGGCCGAGCAGCTTGATGAACGAGATGCCGGAGGTCACGAAGGACAGGAACACCAGGGCCAGCAGGCCAGCAGCGGCGGTGACGAGGGCTCCGGTCCGCTCGAGCCCGACCGCGACGGCGTGCGTGTTGTCGCCGGTCAGCTCGTACTCCTCCTTGATGCGCGAGAGCAGGAACACCTCGTAGTCCATCGAGAGCCCGAACAGCACGCAGAACATGAGGATCGGCGTGGTGGTGTCGAGGGCCCCGGTGACGATCGGGTCGCCGATCAGCTTCGTCAGGTGCCCCTCCTGGAACACCCACACCATCATCCCGAAGGTCGCGGACAGCGACAGGAAGTTGAGGATCAGCGCCTTCGCCGGGATCACGACCGACCCGGTGAACAGGAACAGCAGGACGAAGGTCGCCGACAGCAGCAGCCCGAGGGCCAGCGGCAGCTTGTGCTTCAGCGCGGACTCGGTGTCGTTGAGCTGCGCCGCGGCGCCGCCCACGAGGACGGGGCCTGGCGCGGGGACGGCCCGCAGCGCCCGGACGAGCTTGGACCCGTCGGCGCTGAACGGCTCGACCGCCGGGATCACCGACAGCCGGGTCGCGGTGGCGCTGACGTAGCCGGTCACCCCGGGTGCCACCCGCCGGCCGTTCATGTAGCGCCCGCTCGAGGCATCCACCCGCTCGACCCCGTGCACCTTCGACAGCGCGACGGCGTACGAGGCCGGCGCGCGACCCGACACCACGACGGGCAGCGCGAACGACTCCTTGCCGGTGAACTCGGACCGCAGCACCTGCGAGACCTGCTGCGCCCCGGCGGACTTGGGCAGGACCCGGTCGTCGGGCAGGGAGAAGACGACGTTGCGGAAGGGCGCACCGACGACCAGGAGCAGGACGACGACGGCGGTGCCCACGCCGACCGGCCGCTTCATGACGGTGACCGCGATCCGGTGCCACGCGCCCTCGTCGAGCGACTTCACGCGCGGCGGCTGCAGGCCGAGCGCGCGCCGCAGGGGCCGGCGCAGGTCGAGCGAGTTGACCCGGTGCCCGAGGGCGGCGAGGGCTGCGGGCAGGACGACCAGCGCGCCGAGGAGCGCGAAGGCGACGGCGCTGATGCCGGCGTAGGCGAACGACTTCAGGAAGAACAGCGGGAACACCAGCAGTGCAGCGAGTGACAGCGCCACGGTGATGGCCGAGAACAGCACGGTCCGGCCTGCGGTGCGCATCGCCTCCCTGACCGCCGACGGCACGTCGTGGCCGCCCCGCAGCTCCTCCCGGTAGCGGGTCACGATGAACAGCGAGTAGTCGATGCCGAGGCCGAGCCCCATCGAGGTCGCGAGGTTGACGGCGTAGACGCTGACGTCGGTGAAGCCGTGCAGGAAGTGCAGCGACAGGAACGTGCCGAGGATCGACAGCACGCCGACGAGCAGCGGCAGCGACGCAGCGATGGCGGACCCGAACACCAGGACGAGCAGCACGGCGGTGACGGGGATCGCGATCGACTCCGCGCGCAGCAGGTCCTTCTCGATGGTCGTGCCGACCTGCGCGTAGACGCTGAACTCGCCACCGCTCGCGACCGTCAGCCCCTGGTAGGTCCCGTCGTACTTCGCCGCGAGGGCCTTGGCCTTCTTCACCGCCTCGTCCTGCGTGCCGACCAGGTGGGCGAGGACGATGGCGCGCTTGCCGTCCTTCGACCTCATCGTGGTCGGGTGGCCGGCGGTCCAGTAGGAGACGACGTTCTTGACGCCGGTCTCCTTCGCCAGCGCGCGGGTCAGCGCGGTGCCGGGGGAGGCCGCCTTGTCCACGCCGGAGGGCGTCGTCACCAGCAGCAGGTAGTTGGACGAGCCGGTGTCGAAGTCCTTCAGCAGGGCGGCAGCTGCCACCTCGCTCTGCTGGTGCGGGTCGGTGAAGCCACCGGCCGACAGCTCCTTGGCGACGCCGCCGCCGAGGCCGCCCGCGAGGGCCAGGAAGACGAACGCGAGCACCAGCACGAGCCGGCGGCGGGCGACCAGGACGGGAGCGAGTCGAGCGAGCATGGTGGGTCCCCCAGACACTGTGACTGAACACCGATAAGTTAGCGGTGCTAGCAAACCTCGTCAACAGGTTCTGCGACAAGATGGTCGGGTGACAGAAGCCGACTCGCCTGCCGAGGTCGCAGGCGAACTCAGCAAAGACGTCGGCAAGGCCGCTCTGCGCGCCGGCCGGCGCTTCGCCTTCCGGGTGAAGAGCGCCGCCGAGGCCGACGGCGCCGGCCGCAGCGGCCTCGCCGCCCTGATCGCCACCCACGCGCTGAGCTCCGCGGGTGACGCGATGGTGGCGGTGGCCCTCGCGAGCAACACCTTCTTCAGCGTCTCCGCGGGGGCTGCCCGCGGGCGGGTGGCGCTCTACCTGGTGCTGACGCTGCTGCCGTTCGCGCTGCTCATCCCGGTCGCCGCCCCGCTGCTCGACCGCTTCCCGCACGGCCGCCGCAACGTCATCGCGATCACCGCTGCCGGCCGCGGCCTGCTGTGCTGGAGCGTGGCGGGATCCCTTGCGTCACTGGGGTTCTACCCGCAGGCGATGGCGATCCTCGTGCTGCAGCGGGCCTACTCGGTGGCCCGCGCCGCTGCCGTCGTACGCGTCCGTCCTCCCGCGCTGGGACTGGTCGCCGCCAACGCCCGGATGAACGTCGCGTCCCTCGCGAGCTCCGGCTTGGCCGCCGGTGTCGGGGCGGCCCTGGCCAGCGCGTTCAGCGCCGCAGCCGACCTGCGGGTCGCCGCCGTCGTGTTCCTCGCGGCCGCCTTCATGGCGCTGCGGCTGCCGTCGCGCATCGACGACGCGCCCGCCCCGCGCCCCGAGGTGCGCACGACCTTCGACATGTCGGACGCGCCCGTCGTCATCCGCCGCCCGCTCGTGGTGACCGTGAGCATGCGCGCCTCGGTCGGCCTGCTCACCCTCGGACTCGCGATCCTGCTCAAGGCCCACAAGGCGCCGGTGCTGCAGGCCGGCTTCATCCTCGGTGCCGGCGTGGCCGGCGGTCTCGTCGGTACGGCCCTGGCCTCGCGCTTCTCTGCGGAGCGGGTCGCCCGGATCACCGCCGTCGCGCTGCTCGCGCCGCTGGCCGCGTGCGCCACCGCCGCCGTCCTCGGCGGCACCCTCTTCTACGCGATCGCCGTCGGCTCGGTCGGGGGGGGCGCCGCGCGCGGCAAGTACGGCGTGGACGCGGCGCGCCAGCCGCACGCCGACGCGACGCAGGTGGGCTCGGCCTTCGCGAAGTCGGAGACCTTCCTGCAGCTGGGTTGGGCCGCCGGCGGTGCGCTGGGCCTGGTGCTGTCGCTGGCCGACGGGCCGCTGGGCTACCACGTCGCCCTGCACCTGGTGTTCGCCGTCGTCACCCTGCTGCCGAT
>CBIHPE010000009.1:0-40127 GCA_966212015.1 uncultured Frankiales bacterium
TCGCTGATCACCCGGTACGTCGTGCGCGGCCACCTGCTCGACGCGGGGCTGGTCACGGCGGTCCGCTTCCTCGCGGGGGCAGCGGCACTCGCGCTGCTGGCGGTGAGCAAGCACGAGCGGCCGGTCGCCCGACGTACCCACCTGCTCCCGGCCCTCTGGCTGGGGCTCTACGCGGTCTGCATCTCCTACGGCTACGAGCACATCGGGGCGGCAGCAGGGACGTTCGTGTTCTACGCGACGGTGCTGATCACGCTCGCCGTGTACGACCTGGCGCACCGCACGGCCGTACCCGCTCGTCGCCTTGCTGGCGCGGGGGTGGCGCTCGCCGGCCTCGGGGTGCTGGCGTCGTCGAACGTCGGGAGCGTGACGCCGCTCGGGGTCGCGCTGCTGGCGGCGACGGGGGCCGCGTGGGGGCTGTACACGGCGGCGGGGCGCTCGATGGGTGACCCCCGGGTCGCCTCGACAGGCAACTTCCTCGCGCTGGCCGCGGTGCTCGTCGTGCCGACCATCGTGCTCGCTTCCTCGGACGTCACCGTGACCGGCGAGGGGCTCGCCTGGTCGGCCGTCATGGGGGCGGGGACGACGGCCTTCGCCTACGTGGCCTGGTACGCCTGCCAGCGCGCGCTGTCCGCCACGTCGGCCGGGACCGTGCAGCTGGTGATCCCCGTCCTCACGGCGGTCGGCGCCGTGCTCCTGCTCGACGAGCGGTTCACGACGCAGCTGACGATCGCTGCCGTCCTCGTCGGCGCGGGCATGCTCCTCGCCCGACCGCGCAGGGCATGACGCGCTACTGGGTCAGCGGCAACAGCGGTGCTGGCAAGACGACCCTGTCCAGGGAGCTGGCGCGCCGGATCGGCGCGCGGCACGTCGAGCTCGACGCGCTCTTCCACATGGAGGGGTGGACGCCGAAGGAGACCGAGGCGTTCATCGCCGACGTGAAGGCCGCGACCGGCGGGGACAGCTGGGTGCTCGACGGCAACTACCGCGGGCGCCTGACGGACGATCTGGTCGACGCCGACGTCTACGTCTGGCTCGACTACCCGCGCTGGATCACGTTCCCCCGCGTGCTGCGCCGGACGCTGCGCCGCGCGGTCTCGCGGCAGGAGCTCTGGAACGGCAACCGGGAGAGCTGGCGCAACCTGCTCAAGCGCGACCCGGAGGCGAGCATCCTCGCCTGGTCGTGGACCCAGCACGAGCCCTACCGGGAGCTGTTCGAGAGCCTGATGGACGAGCGCTGGGTGCGCCTTAGCCACCCGCGCGATGCCGCGAAGTGGCTCGACTCCGTCACACCCTGACGGGCAGCTCCTCGATGCCGCTGATGAAGGCGTTGGCCCTGCGGGGCAAGGGATCCGACGTCGTCAGAGCCATCTGAGGGAAGCGCGGGAGGAGCTGCTCGAGCAGGACCCGCGTCTCCAGTCGGGCGAGGTAGGCACCCATGCAGAAGTGCGGTCCGACGCCGAACGCGAGATGGTCGTTGGGGTTGCGCGCGGGGTCGAAGACGTCCGGGTCCTTGAAGGCTGCGGCGTCACGGTTGGCCGACTCGTAGAGCAGCAGCGCCTGGTCGCCCTTCGGGATCGTCACGCCCGCCACCTGCGTGTCTGTCGTGAGGGTGCGGCACATGTTCTTGATCGGCGAGACCCAGCGCAGCATCTCCTCGACGGCGGTCGGGATCGCCGACGGGTCGGCAGCGAGCGCGTCCCAGTGCCGCCGGTCCCGAAGGAGCTGCTCGACTCCCCCAGCGATGACATGCCGAGTCGTCTCGTCACCGCCGATGAGGACGAGCAAGGTCTCGCTGATCACCTGGTCATCGGTCAGCTTCGCGCCAGCGACCTCGGCGTGGACGAGGACGCTGATCAGGTCCTCCGACGGGAACTCCCTGCGCGCCCTGATGAGGCCGGTCGCGTACTCGCGGAAGCCCGTGATCGCCGCGAAGGTGCGCTGCAGCGTCTCCGGGCTCCGGTCGCCCTGGCCCGCGAGCATGTCCTCGCTCCACGTCAGCAGCTGCTTGCGGTCGTCCGGCGGGATGCCGAGCAGGTCACCGATGACGTAGAGCGGGATGAGGGCCGCGACCTGGCTCACGAAGTCGCCGCCCTCGAAGCCGTCGAGCAGCTCCGTGACGATCGTCGTGACCTGCGGCTCCAGAGCGGCGATCCGGCGCGGCGTGAAGCCCTTGCTGACGAGCTGCCGTCGCAGCAGGTGGTCCGGGTCGTCCATGTCGATCATGTGCCCCAGCGGACCGGTCAGCGGCCGCGAGCCCCCGGCGCTGCTGAACAGCTCCGGCCGGCGGCTCGCGAAGGACACCGCCTCGTAAGACGCCAGGCCCCACAGGCCCGACTCGTCCTGGAACACGGGCGACTCGCGGCGCCAGCGGTCGTACGCAGCGTGCGGGTCTTCCGCGTAGAAGGCGCCGTCGAGGAGCATGCTCCTGAACGTATCGGTCCCGTGCGCCGTGCGGACCTCCCGCGTGCTCGCGAACGTCACGTGCGGACGGGTGGCGGCGATGCGTGCGCCCTCACGCGTGATTTCTGAGCGGGGACCCGGCACACATCGGACCGGACCGGGCGACTACCAGCCGCGGAGGTCGACCGGCCAGGTCTCGAGCACGTCGTCGCCGTCGACCAGGTGCATCTCGGCGTGGAGGGCGACGGTCGGGTCGATGTGGCTGGGGATGACGCGGATCCGGTCGCCGACCGCGAAGTCCTTGCCGTCCGCGGAGAACACGGTGTGCTCGTCGGCGCAGTACCAGACCGAAGCGCCCTCGATCGTCGGGTTGCCGTGGTCCATGCCGAGGGCCTTGAGGCCGAGGTCGGCAACGAACCAGCCGGCCTCGTTGGCGCTGATGATCGTGGCGAGGATCGTGAGGGCCTGCTGGAACGGGGCGTGCGCGTGGGCGTAGGTCGTGTCCATCAGGCAGTAGGAGCCGGCCTGGATCTCGTTGGCCCAGGTGTTCACGTGGAAGGTGCCGGTGCCCCCGGCGGAGACCAGGTCGCCGCCCACGTCGGCGGCGGCCTTGAGCAGCAGGGCCATGCACACCTCGACCTGGCGGCGCTTCTCGTCGGTGTCCTCGACGAGCATCACGTGGCCCTCGTAGCCCATGACGCCGCGCACCTCGAGGCCCTTGGACCGGGCGTAGTCGGCGAGCTCACCGGCCTTCTCGGGGGCGACGCCGCATCGGGGCAGCCCGACGTTCACGTCGATGAGGACCTCGCGCACTCCCCCGGCTGCAGCAGCGTCGACGGTGATCTCGCTGTCGACGGCGACCGTGACGCGGGCGTTGTCGATGGCGCCGAGGCGGCGGCAGTCGAGGACCTCGTTGGCGAGCAGCAGGTCGTCACCGAGACCCGCCGCGGCCATCCCCTCGACCTCGCGGACGGTGGCGCAGGTGAACCCGGTGTGCCCGAGCGCGTGCATGCGCCGGGCGAGCTCGGTGGTCTTGAAGGCCTTCACGTGCGGGCGCAGCTTCGTGCCCGGCAGCGCTGCTGCCATCTGCGCCAGGTTGGCGTCGAGCAGGTCGCGCTCGACGACGAGAGCGGGCGTGGTGAGGTCGGACAGCTTCACGAGAGGACCACCAGGGTGAGGATCGCGAGGAGCAGGACGTTGGCCATGGTGGCCGCGATGACGATCGCCATCAGCCGGTCGTCGGGGTCGTCCCAGGAGCGCAGGGAGACGACCTCATCGGACGCGGGGGTGCTGCAGACGGGGCAGCGGTTCTTGGTCAGCCTCGGCGCGTAGGGCGCCGTGCACTTCGGGCAGCTGATCCGCTCGAGGGTGTCGCTCACGGGGTCCTCCCGAGCTGGACGAGGCGCCGGCGCCGCTCCACGAAGCCGTAGAGGGTCGCGGTGCCGAGGGAGAGCATCTGCCAGCCGGCGAAGGCGAGCAGGGCGGTCTTGTCGCTGATCCGGCGCCCGTTGACGACGAAGGCGACCGACTCGTTGGGCTGGAGGACCTGGGGCGGCTGCTGGACCGCCCCCGGGTTGGTGCCAGGGATCGCCGGTGTGCCAGGGATGACGGTGGTGACCGTCGTGGGCGGCTGTCCCGTCGTACCCGGGACCGGCGTGGGCACCACGACCGGGGTGCTGGGCACGGCGAGGGCGTCGAGCTCGGTCAGGTCGATCCCGCCGAGGGTGATCGTGAGGGTGTTGGCAGACACGCCACCCGGGAGGTCCGGGGTGGTCATGACGATCTCGACGCCGCCCGTGCTCGCCTCGGCGGACCGGCTCGTGTGCTTGGCCGTCCCGCCGACGGTGTGGACCTTGGTGATGCCGGCGGCGGCGAGGACGGAGTTCACGGTGTCGGTCGCCTGGGACAGCGTGGTGCCGGGTACGACGGGGGTGCCGGCCGCGACCACGCCGTCGTTGGTGATGGCCACCTGCTGGCCGCCGACGGTGGCACCGCTGACGACGAGGTCCTGCTTCGCGGTGTGGGTGTCGTGATCGGCGGTGATCGACGCCGTGCCGACGACGCCCTGGATCTTCAGGACCCCTGCCAGGTCCACGTCGCTGACGGTGACCTTGGCGTCCTGCTTCGCCGTGCCCTTGGTCAGGTCGATGTCCTGGTGCACGGCACTGGTGCCGGGACCGACGTCGAACAGCGGCGCGATCGAGTAGCGGGCTGCCTGCGCGAGTCCCTCGGCGTGGGTCGGCGACACCTTGGCGTTGGCGTTCGCGGCGCCGAGGTAGACAGGCGGGGAGTCGACGGGGTCGCCGACGTTGAACGAGGCGCTGGTGTCGCCCGGGTAGCGCGCCTCGGCCTCGAGCGTCCCGATCACCGTCTGCCCGGCTGCGCCGTTGGCCTGACCCGCGGCCGTGTGGAACAGGGTGCCCGGCTCCTGCGGCGCAGCGACCACGGCGGCGGAGGGTGACGAGTCGAGCTGGGCGCTCACGTAGGCGGAGCCGGTGTCGAGGGTGACCAGGCCGCCCGAGGCCCCGACGACGCCGTCGGTGCGGCCCGCGGCGGCGATGGCGGTGAGGGCCGCCTGGTCGTAGACGGGATCGGTGCCTGCGCTCACGGGCCGCACGAAGCCGAGCACGAGAGCCAGCGGCACGACGGTCGTGGCGACCAGGAGGCGCTTCACGAGCCCAGCGCCTTCTCGAGGATCTCCTGAGCGAGCTCGTCTGCGGTGCGGCCCTGCTCAGCGGCGAGCCGCTCGAGCTTGCGCACGTCGACGCCGGCCAGCGACACCGGCACCTTCTGGCGCGCGTCGCGAGGGGCCTTGGGCAGGTCCGCGCCGCTGTCGGATCCGAGGTAGGCCGCCCCGATGTCCTCGGCAGACAGGTCGGACGGCCGGCCCGCGGCCGCGACGGTCCCCTGCTCGATGACGACGGCCTGGTCGGCGACCTTCAGGGCCTGCCCGACGAACTGCTCGACCATGACGACCGCCATGCCGTCGTCGGCGAGCCGCCGCACGAGCGCGAACAGGTCGGCGACGACGGTGGGCGACAGGCCCATGCTCATCTCGTCGAGCATGAGCAGCTTCGGCCGCTGCACCAGCGCGCGGCCGATGGCGAGCTGCTGCTGCTGGCCGCCGGACATGGTCCCGGCAGCCTGGGCCCGGCGCTCGCGCAGGATCGGGAAGGCGTCGAGCACCTCCTCGACGGCTTGCGTGTCGCCGTCGCGACCGGCGCCGTACAGACCCATCCGCAGGTTGTCCGCGACCGACAGCCCGGGGAAGATCCCGCGTCCGGCCGGGACGTGCGCGATGCCGAGGCGCGCGATCTTCTCCGGCGCCATCCCGGTGATGAGCGTGCTCTCGAACTCGACGTGCCCGGCGCGGGTCTTCACGAGGCCGGAGATGCCGAGCAGGGTCGTCGTCTTGCCTGCACCGTTGGCCCCGAGGACCGCGGTGATCTGGCCGGGGTGCACCGACAGGGAGATGTCGCGGACGGCGACGACTCCGCCGTAGGCGACCTGGAGGTTCTCGACTCTGAGCATGCTCAGTGCACCTCCTCGCCCAGGTAGGCGGCCCGCACGAGCGGGTCCTCGCGCACCACGTGCGGCTCGCCGGACGCCAGGACCTTGCCGAAGTCCATGACGACCACGTGGTCGCACAGCGGCATCACGACACCCATGTCGTGCTCCACGAGGAGCATGGCGCACCCGAGGGTCGAGCGGACGTGGGCGAGCAGCGCGACGAAGTCGGTCGTCTCGGCCGGGTCGAGGCCGGAGGCGGGCTCGTCGAGCAGCAGGCAGGTCGGCGTGAGGCAGAGGGCGCGGGCGAGCTCGACCAGCCGCGCCTGCCCGACGGGCAGCGTCGTGACCTCGACGTCGGCGAGGTGCGTGAGCTCCAGAAAGGCCAGCACGGCCCGGGCGCGCTCCTCGGCCTCGCGCAGGGCCTTGTTGCGTCCCGGGAGCCGCAGGGCGTCCACCAGGACCCCGGCGTGGGTGTGCCGGTGGGCGGCGACCATGAGGTTCTGCAGGACGCTCATGCCGGCGAACAGCTGGACGACCTGGAAGGTGCGGGACAGCCCCATGGCGGTCCGCACGTGAGCGGGCTGCCGCGTCACGTCCTGACCGTTGAGGAGCACCTGGCCGCGCGTGGCCGGCTGCAGACCGGTGATGACGTTGAACGTGACCGTCTTGCCGGCACCGTTCGGCCCGATGAGGCCGACGACCTCGCCCGCGTTGACCGACAGCGAGACGCCGTCGACGGCATTGAAGGTGCCGAAGCGGACGCCGACGTCGCGCAGCTCGAGGACCGCGGTCATGCTGTCGCCACCTGGAGCTCGGTCGAGTCATCGCGCAGGAACCTGCTCAGGAAGCCGGTGATCCCCTCGGGCGTCAGGGCCAGGATGCCGATCAGGACGACGCCGGTGAAGAACGTGGTCATGGACACCTGTGAGCCGTCGGCGGTCTGCCCCGTCGGCCCGAAGTCGAGAGTCGTGAGCGTCACGATCATGCCGCCCAGGACGGCGCCGGGAACGCTCCCGACGCCGATGATGACGGCGTACGCCAGCAGCGTGATCGAGCGCGTGAAGTCGAACGCCGCACCCGACGCGCCCTGCACGAGCCCGGCGTAGAGGGCACCCGCGAGGCCGGCGATGAAGCCGCTGGCCGCGAAGCCGCGCAGCTTCACCGAGACGACCGAGAAGCCCATGGCTGAGGTCGCCGGCTCGGAGCTGCGCAGCGCCGTGAGAGCCGCGCCGGTGCGCGCTCGGCGCAGGCTGGCGACGGCGAAGCAGGCGACCACGAAGATGCCGAGGGCGAGCCAGGCGTAGGCCCGCTCCCCCGAGGCGATGTGGCCCGGGTCGACGTTGGCGAAACCCGGTCGGGCGACGGGCCGGGTGCTGTCGTCGGAGGCGAGGGGCGGCCACGCGTAGAGGAAGCGGTCGGCGGTGAACGACAGCGACAGCGTGGCGATCGCCAGCTCGAGCGGTTCGAGGCGCAGCGCAGGGAGTCCGACGAGGGCAGCCACCGCAGCGGCCAGCAGGGCGCCGATGACGATCGCCAGCAGGAACGGCGCGCCGTGCTTCATCGCGATGCCGGTGCCGAAGGCGCCGCAGGCCATGAACACGCCCTGGCAGACCGACACCTGCCCGACGACGCCGACCAGCAGGACCAGCGAGAGCGTGGCCAGGCCCCAGATCGCGACCTGGCTGAGGTTGTAGCGCGAGATGTTGCCGCGGTCGTCGATCCAGAGGGGCAGCACCAGCACGGCGAGGGCGACCCCGGCGGCGAGAGCGAGCGCCAGCACGCCCCTCGGCAGCGGCTGCAGCGGCGCCGGGAGGATGCCGCCACCGACGTCCTTGCGCCCGGTCTTGCGCATCGTCAGGAGGGAGACGAGCACGACCGCGAAGGCCGTGAGCTCGGCGGTGTTCTTGAAGCCGTCGACCTGCTGCAGCGCATGGGCGACCACCGGCTGCAGCAGGCCCAGGCCGATGCCGCCGGCGAAGGTCAGCGGCAGCGACGCGAGCCGGCCCACGAGGGCCGCGGCCAGCGCCTGCACGGTGAAGACGACGAGCTTGGTGGTGTCGAGGCCGCCGAGCAGCGGGGCGACGAGCATCCCGGCGAGACCGCTCACGGCACCGCCGAGGCCCCACGCGAAGAGGTTGACCTTGTTGACGCCGATGCCCAGCAGCCGGGCGGCGTCCGGGGACTCAGAGACGGCGCGCGTGGCCGTACCCAGGGCCGTGAGGTTGAAGAAGAGCGCGAGCCCGCCGGCGAGCAGCGCGGCGATCGTGAGGAGGACGACCTGCTGGTTGCTGTAGAGCAGGACGCCACCCCAGTCGACGAAGTTGCCGTCGCTGACGACCTGCACCGGCTGGTTCGTGGCCACCTGGGTGCCGTAGACCTTGCCGACGGCTCCCTGCAGGACGAGCAGCCAGCCGAGCGTGATGATCGTGCCGGTCAGCGCGCCCTTCGCCGTGCGGACGCTGACCTCCATCAGCAGGCCGATGGCCACACCGAGCAGCATCGCCACGAGGACGGCCAGGACCTTGGGCAGGCCGTGGGCGTGCAGCGTGCTGGCGAAGTAGGCGCAGGCCAGGCCGATGGCGCCCGCCGCGAAGTTGAAGACCTTGGAGGTCTTGTAGACGATCACGATGCCCATCGCGGACAGCGCGTACATCGCCCCGATGGGGAGGCCGGACAGCGCAAGGCTGATGTAGAGCTTCACTGCTCGAAGCTCTTCGTGTCGCAGGAGAACGGCTTGTAGGCCGACAGCTTGCCGCCGCTGACCTTGCTCAGCTGCAGGCACTGGTTGGGGTCGTGCTCCTGCGTGCTGCCGAAGTGCAGGCCCTGCGGCGTGAAGCCGCCGCCGACGTTCGACGGCAGGCTGTTCATCGCCTTCAGCAGGTTGGCGCGGGTGATGGTGTCCCCCATCCGTCGGAGTGCCTCGACGAAGACCTTGGCGCTGAGCCAGCCGCCCTGGCCGATGTAGCTGATCTGCGCCTTGGCGCCGAACTGAGCCTTGACCCGGCTGACGTACTCCTGCACGTCGGCGCCGCCGGCGTCGATCGTGGCGAAGTCGCTCGCCACCAGGGTCCCCTCGGTGCTCGAGGACTGCACGACGGTCGGGTCGGTGAACAGCGGGTCGGCGACGTGCACCGGGTGGTAGCCCTGCCGGTCGAACGACTGCTGCAGCCGGTTGTAGGCGGTCTGGTCGATGAGCGTCGCGATGCCGTCGACGCCGTTGAGCCGCATCTGCGTGACCACGTCGTCGTACGACGCCTGCGTCACGTCGACCTGCCGGATGTCGCCGCTGGCGAGCGTCTTGCCGGCCGACTTCACGCCGGCAGTGAAGGCGCGCACCTGCGCCGCGTTGACCGCGGACGAGCTGTTGCTGATGAAGATGACGCCGGGGTGCGTCACCTTGCTCTCGAGGCCGAGGAAGCGGCCCATCTCGTAGCCGTAGTGGTGCGACTGGAACGAGTAGGCCCACGGCGAGTGGTACTCGGCTCCGACGCCGTAGCTGCCGATGAGCGGGATCTTGTTCTGCGTCAGGAACGGCACGATGGTGCCCTCTGTCTGCGGCGCCTGCCAGCCCATGAAGGCGAACACGCCGCCCGCGACCATCTGCTGGGCCTGCGCCCGGCCGCGGGTGGCGTCGAGCTGGTCGTCGCGCAGGTCGAGCAGGATCTTGTGGCCGTTGACGCCGCCCTGGCTGTTGACCAGGTCGATGTAGGCCTTGGTGCCCTGGGCGCTGGCGGCGAAGTTGATGGCCCCCGTCTGGCTGACGATGGCGCCGACCTTGATGGGCGCGCCCTGCTTCACCGTGCCGGCGCCGCTGTTGTCGGCCGTGACGGGTCCCCCGTCCGAGCCGCCGACCACGGTCGTCGTGGTCTGGCCCTGCGTCCCCGCGGTCCCGGTCTGCTGCGTCGCCTGCGCCGTCGGGACCCCGCTCGGCACGGGAGCACCCGCGCCACCGACGTAGACCGTCTTGGAGGTCGACGTGCTCGTGAAGTGCGTGCCGTTCACCAGTACCAGCCCGAACACCAGCAGGGCCAGGAGCTGCACCGCGAACAGCGCAGCGAGCAGGCGGTCGCGGTTACCCAGCATCGGGCTTCGGGGTGAAGAGCAGGCCGAGGAACTCGGCGAGCAGGCGCTCGCGCAGCCGCATCGGCATCGCCTCGAGCAGCGTGTTGATGGCGGCCATCCGGTCCGGCAGACCGTCGCCGGGCTCGATGCCCGCGAGGGGCAGCAGGGCGCCGAGGACGTCGTCCCCCAGCTCGTCAGGGTCGAGGCCCTGCACGGCCGCGAGGAGAGCCTCGTCGCCCGGACGGATGCCGCGGCTGGCCTCCACGCAGACCGCGAGGTCGACGAGCAGGTCGTCCACCACGGCGTCGCTGGAAGCGGTCAGAGTCAGGTGCATCGAGGCGGGCAGCCCGCGGTAGCCGAGCTGCGGCTGCACGTACCAGCCGCGCGCGTTCATCTCGTCGCAGAGCACGAACACGTCCACAGCGTCGTCTGCACTGTCCGAGGCGATCGCGACCAGGGCCATCTCCGGCTTCCCGAGGACGCGCAGCGCGTCGATCTTCGCGACGCCCTCGATCAGCCGCTGGGTCGCCCTCAGCGTCTTCTCGGCGAGGTCGAGGTAGCCGTCGTCGCCGACGGCCTGCAGGACGGCCCAGGCCGCGGCCAGCGGACCGCCCGACTTCGTGCTCTGCACGGTCGCGTTGATCATCGTGTAGCCGGTCCAGTCGGCCGTCGCGTAGTACTGCTTGCGACGCATCGCCGGGTCGGCGTACAGCACGACCGAGGCGCCCTTGGGGGCGTAGGCGTACTTGTGCAGGTCGACGCTCATCGACGTCACACCCGGCACGGTGAAGTCGAACGCGGGGACGTTGACGCCGAGGCGGCGGAAGTAGGGCAGCAGCCAGCCACCGATGCAGCCGTCGACGTGCACCGGGATCCCGCGCGCGAGGCCCAGAGCAGCGATCTCCTCGACGGGGTCGACGACGCCGTGCGCGTACGACGCGGCGCTCGCGACCAGGAGGACCGTGCGGTCGGTGATGGCGGCCTCGATCGCGGACGGGAGGACGCGGAACGTGTCCGGGTCGACGTCGACGAGCACCGGCTCCAGACCGAGGTAGTGGCAGGCCTTCTGGAACGCCGCGTGCGCCGTGACGGGGAGGACCACCTGCGGGTTGTCGATGCCCGCCAGGTCACGTGCCGCCTTGACGGCCAGGATGATCGACTCCGTCCCGCCGCTCGTGAACGAGCCGACAGCGGTCGTGCTGCCGAGGTGCCGGCGGGCGGTGTCGACGACGTCGTTCTCCATCGCCAGCAGCGACGGGAAGACCGTCGGGTCGAGGCCGTTGACGTCGAGGTAGGAGGCGTAGACCTCGTGCCCGAGCTCGTCGATGTCGGGGCGGGCGGGGTCGTAGACGTAGGCGAAGGTGCGGCCGCCGCGCGCGGCGAGATCGCCGGCCCGCAGCTCCTTCAGCCGGGACAGCACCTCCTCGCGAGGCAGGCCGTTGGGGGGAAGCGTCATACGAGGACCTTCGCGCTCAGCTGGTCGTCGATGGCCTTGTACCGCTGGAGGAACGGCAGGCTGACCAGGGTCAGGAAGCCGGGCAGCAGCGAGAACCCGAGCACGAGGCCGAGGGTCGCGGCGTCCGACTGGTGCGCCTTGAAGTGCCCCGGGGTGCTCGAGGCATAACCGCTGACGGCCAGGATCAGGCCGTACAGGGCCGGGCCGACGGCGAACGCGATCGTCTCGCCGCCCTGCCACACGCCGGTGAAGATGCCGGCTCGGGCCGCTGCCTCCTCGGAGCCGTCCTCGGTGATCAGGTCGGGGAGGATCGCGTAGGGGAAGAGCTGACCCCCCGCGTAGCCGACCCCGAGCAGGATCATCTGGACGTAGATGAGCCCCTCGGGCTCGTGCCGTGCGAACACCAGCGAAGCGGCCGTGACCCCGAAGATCCCGGTGGCGAGGACGTACCCGAGGAGCTTGCCGCGCGTGGCCGAGAACCGCCGCCACAGCGGCACCATGACCGCGCACGGTGCGACGAGGAACACGAACAGCAGCGTCGACTTCTTGGAGTCTCCGAGGACGTAGACGGCGACGTACTGGGCGCCGGTGAGCATCGCCGCCGTCGCCATCGCCTGCAGGTTGTAGCCGAGGAAGAGGGTCACGAAGGGCTTGTTGGCGCGCACCGTGTCGTACTGCTGCCGCAGCGTGGGTCGCGGTCCGGCGAGCGGTGCGGTCGAGCGCGCCTCGCGGGTGCCCCACCAGGCGGTGAGGAACGCCGCCGCCAGGATGACGGCGACGACGACCGACATCAGTGCGTAGCCGCTGCGTGTACCTCCGCTGCCGTCGTCCTTGGCACCCGCGATGGTGGGCGCCAGCGCGCCTCCGACCAGGATGCCGACGGTCAGAAGCACCATCCGGACGGACGTGAGCCGGGTGCGCTCGTGGTAGTCGTCGGTCATCTCCGGCGGCATCGCCGACCACGGGACGCAGAAGACGGCGTAGAAGGTCATCGCGATCGTGAAGACCGTCGTGACGTAGAGCGCCGCGGCGAGCTCGGAGCCCAGCTTCGGCGCGGTGAAGAGCAGCACGAAGCCGAGCGACGTGCCGATCCCGCCGACGAGCATGAAGGGCCGGCGCTTGCCGTACCGGCTCGTGCTGCGGTCGGAGATGCCGCCCATGAGCGGGTTGGCGAAGGCGTCCCAGAGCTTCGGCACGAACAGCGCGGCGGAGGCGAGGCCCGCGCCGATGCCCAGGATGTTGGTCATGTAGAAGAGCAGCAGCAGGCCGGGCACGGTGACGAAGACGCCGTTGCCGATGGCGCCGGCGCCGTAGGAGACGGTGAGCTTGCGGGACAGCATCAGAACGGCTGCCCGTCGCAGCGCCAGTCCGTGACGCGGGTGACCTTCCCGCTCGTCACCTTCCCGAACTTGATGCAGTGGTTGATGTCGCGGTTGCCCGGCGAGAACTGCAGGTCGCTCGTGAACCCGAAGCCCCCCTTGCCGTCGAGCGAGTCCATGACCTTCAGCAGGTTGGCCCGCGTGATGTTGGTGCCCATCGCCTTCACCGCGGCGACGAAGACGGCCGCGTCCACCCAGCCCTGCTCGCCGAAGTAGTTGATCTGCGCGCGGCTGCCGTAGGCGGCCCTGACCGTGCTGACGTACTTCTGGACCTCGGCGTTGCCGCCGTCGATGAACTCGTAGTCGGTGGCGACGAAGACGCCGTCGGTCTGGCTCGACTGCTTGACCGACGGGTCGACGAACAGCGAGTCGGCCGCGTGCTTGGGGAAGTACGACTGCCGGGCCTGCGCCTGCAGCAGCCGGTTGTAGGCGGTCTGGTCGAGCAGGCTCGCGAACCCGTCGACGCCGTCGAGGCGGAACTGCGTCACCAGGTCGTCGTAGGACGAGTGCGTCACGTCCTCGGCCACGACGTCGCTGTCCGACAGCGTCACGCCCTTGCTCGCGAAGCCCGCTTTGAAGGCCTTCACGAGGTTGGCGTCGGCGGTCGCCTCGTTGTTGCTGATGTAGACCAGGCCCGGCTTCTTCACGCCCTGCTCGGCCAGGTAGGACCCCATCTGGAAGCCGTAGTGGCCGTAGCTCGCGCTGAAGATGTAGGAGTACGACGAGTGGTACTCGGCGCGCTCGCCGTAGCCCCCGATGAGCGGGATCTTGTTCTGCTCGAGGAACGGCACGATGCCGTTCTCCGTGTTCGGCGCGTTCCAGCCGGTGAAGGCGAAGACGCCGTTGGCGAGCATCTGCTGCGCCTGCGACTTGCCGCGCGGCGCGTCGAGCTGGTCGTCGCGCAGGTCGAGGACGATCTTGTGGCCGTTGACGCCGCCGGCGCGGTTGACCATGTCGAAGTAGGCCTT
This sequence comes from uncultured Frankiales bacterium, assembly GCA_966212015.1. Classification (GTDB taxonomy): domain Bacteria; phylum Actinomycetota; class Actinomycetes; order Mycobacteriales; family SCTD01; genus RYN-111. The sequence goes on from CBIHPE010000009.1 coordinate 13,776, forward strand.
GGTTGCCTGCGCGCTGCTGGCGAAGTTGATCGCCCCGGTCTGGCTGACGACGGCACCGACCTTGATGGGTGCGCCCGCGGCCAGCTTCTGGTTGTCGGCCTTCGCCGGCGGCACGGTCGGGCCGGACTGCGGGCCGCTCGTCGTGACCACCGTCGTCCCCTGGCTGCCGGGCTTCGCCGACGTGCCCGGCGCCGCGCTCGGGCCGGCGCTCGCGGACGGGCCAGCGACCGCCCCGCCGCCCCCGTTGCCCTGGACCTGCGTGATCGTGGGAGTCTTGGCGGTGTCCTTGCGCAGACCCTTCACCAGGTACACACCCAGGACGGTGGCGACAGCGAGCTGGAACGCGAACAGCGCAGCCAGCAGGCGATCACGGGGGCTCAGCACGTCTGGGTTGCTCCTCGACAGATCGGTGTCGTGATGTGAGGATCGTTCACGTTCTGAGCGAGACGGTCAAGGGAGCCGACGTGTCAACACCGTTGCGAGCGACCCGGCGGGAGCCGGTGCAGCGCCGGAGTGCGCTGCGCGTGGAGCGGATGCTGGACGCTGCGGCCGACCTGCTCGACGAGCTCGGCGCGGACGGGCTGTCGACCAGCGCGATCGCGGCCCGTGCGGGCGTGTCGGTCGGGTCGCTCTACCAGTTCTTCCCCGACAAGCACGCCGTCGCCGAGGCGCTCGCCCGGCGGTCGTTCGAGCGCTTCTCGCACCACTTCGCGAAGATCCGCGGGGAGACGTGGGAGGAGGTCGTCGACGCCGTCATCGACACCTACGTCGCGTTCTCCCGCACCGAGCCCGGCTTCCTGGTCCTCAGCTTCGGCGGCCCGCTCGGGCAGCAGCACATGCTCGACCCGCAGGACGACAACAACTACGTCGTCGCCAAGGCGCTGTCGCAGCTCGTGGCCGTCGACGTGTCCGTCGAGGTCCTGCGCAACGCCGTCGAGGTCGGCGACGCCCTGCTCGCCCTCGCCTTCCGCCGCTCCAAGCAGGGCGACCCGGACCTCATCGCCGAGGCCAAGGTCGCCGTCAAGGCCTACCTGAACGCCCACCTTCCCTAGCCCGCGAATGGATACGGGCACTCGAATCTGACGCACGGGAGCGAGTGCCCGTATCGATTCGCCGGGGTTACTTGAGGGCGAAGGCGTCCTTCCACACGGGGTCGTAGCCCGCGACCCGGAGCATCGCGGCCACCTCGGCCGGGGAGCGCTCGTCGCTGATCGCGAACTGCTCCTGCGCCTCCCCCGGGTGCAGGTAGCCGCCCGGCTCGGTCGAGGAGCCCGCGCTCATGTGGGTCACCGCGATCCGCACCAGCCCGTCGCGCAGCACCGCGGGCTCGCGGGTCGAGAGCACGATGCCGGCCTCGGGGGCGACGATCCGCAGGGCCGACAGCGCCTGCACGTAGTCGGCGTCGGACACCGGCACCAGCGGCTGGAAGCCCGAGGCTGAGGGCTTGATGCGCGGGAGGGAGACGGTCACCTCGGTGCGCCAGTAGTGCCGCTGCAACCAGACCGCGTGCTCCGCGACGGTGGCGACATCGGCGCGCCAGTCGGCGCTGAGACCGAGCAGCGCACCGATCCCGAGGCGACGGACCCCCGCCTCCGCAGCGCGCTCGGTGGACGCGAGGCGACGGTCGAAGTCGCGCTTCCAACCGGCGACGTGCGTCTCGGCGTACCGCTCCCGGTCGTAGGTCTCCTGGTAGTGCACGACGCCCTCGAGACCGGCCTCGACCAGCCGCGCGTAGGTGTCGTCGGACCAGGTCTGCGTCTCGATCGCGATCGACGGCACGAAGCCGCGCAGCGCCTCGACGCACGAGACCAGGTAGTCGGCGGAGACCTCGATCCGGTGCTCTCCACTGACCAGCAGGATGTGCCGGAACCCCTGCTGCACAAGGGCTTCCGCCTCTTCCACGACCTGCGGCACCGTCAGCGTGCGGCGTGCGACGTCGAGCCCCTTGGAGAAGCCGCAGTAGGTGCACGAGGACAGGCAGGCGTTGGAGACGTAGAGCGGCGCGAACAGGCGCACGGCCCGGCCGAACCGCTGCAGCGTCACCTCACGGGCTCGCGTCGCCAGCGCCTCGAGGTCGGCCCCCGGCGCGAGCAGCGCGTCGATCTCGGGGGCCAGCCGCTGCCCGGAGGCGAGGTGCTGCGCGAAGAGCCCGGGAGCGGTGCTCACGCGAGGAACCCGGTCAGCGGCGAGGACGCCTCAGCGACGTCGAGCACCGCGCCCGGTCCCGCGAGGTACCCGAGGCGCCCGGCCTCCGTCGCCAGGGCGAAGGCCCGCGCCATCGCGACCGGGTCGGACGCGACGGCGATCGCGGTGTTGACGAGCACTGCGTCAGCACCGATCTCCATCGCCTCGGCCGCGTCGGACGGCACCCCGAGCCCGGCGTCGACGACGACGGGCACGGTGGCCTGGGAGACGATCACCTCGATCGCGTCGCGGGTCCGCAGCCCGCGGTTGGAGCCGATCCAGGCGCCCAGCGGCATGACGGTCGCGCAGCCCGCCTCCTCGAGGTGCCGGCACAGCACCGGGTCGGCCGAGCAGTAGGGCAGCACGGTGAAGCCCTCGGCGACGAGCTGCTCCGCCGCCCGGAGCGTGTGGATCGGGTCGGGCGCCAGCGTCCGCGGGTCGGGGGTGACCTCGAGCTTCACCAGGTCGGCGCCCGTCGCGGCGCGGCCGAGCCGTGCGAGCCGCACCGCCTCGTCGGCGTCGACGGCCCCCGAGGTGTTGGGCAGAAGCGTCATGCCCGGCGGGACGAAGCTCAGGATGTCCTCGGTCGGGTTGGTGAGGTCCACCCGACGCAGCGCGACGGTGACGATGTCGGCGCCGGATGCCACGAGGGCGTCGCGCATGACCTCGTGCGACCGGAACTTGCCGGTGCCGACGAGCAGCCGGCTGCCGTAGGCCTTGCCGGCGATCTCGATGTTCTCCACGAGCGACTCCCCACGCCGGCATGACCCGGATCGGGTGGTACGGGTCGGCGGCGCGAACCGCCCTCTCAGCTCACTCGCGAGCTCCCCGGTCTGACGGCTCCACCCTACGACGCGACCGCTACATCCCACTGGTCACAGTTGTCACAGCAGTCCCACTGGCCCTACTGTTCACGGCACGGGGAAACTGAACAAAGGCTGTGCCATGCCAAGGAGCGCCCGGAACCTCGGACTGCTCGTGCTTCTCGCTGCCGTCCTCACGGCAGGAGCCCCCTCGCTCATCCGCATCCACCGCGGCGACACGCTGAGCGGGCTCGCGAAGAAGCACCACACGACCGTCGCCCAGCTGCAGCGGCTCAACCACCTGCACGGGACCACGATCTACGCCGGTGAGCTGCTGCGGATCCCGGGCCAGAACGTCACGGCCACGCGCGAGCGCACGGTCAACCGCGTCTACGTCGTGCGCGAGGGCGACAACCTCACGCGCCTGAGCAGGAAGCTCGGGCACAGCGTCGCGTGGCTCAAGGCCCGCAACGGGCTGCGGTCCAGCACGATCGTCATCGGGCAGAAGCTCGTGTACGGCGTGACGACCGCCGCTCCCGTGGCCCGCGCGAGCTCGACGGTGACCGGCTCGGCGGCCTACCACCGCGCGATCCTGCGCTCCCGGACCATGCCGTCGCGCGCCCACGTCCGCGACCTGATCCGGGCGAGCGCGCGCCGCCACGGCGTACCCGCCTCGCTCGCCCTGGCGCTGTCCTACCAGGAGAGCGGCTTCCAGCAGCGCGTGGTGTCCGGCGTGGACGCGATCGGCGTGATGCAGGTGCTGCCGAGCACGGGCCGCTCGCTCGGCCGGATGCACGGCCGCACCTACGACCTGCTCGACGTCAACGACAACGTCGAGGCTGGTGTGACGCTCATCGCCGACCTGATCCGCGCGACGGGCAGCGTGGAGAAGGCGCTGGCGGGGTACTACCAGGGCCTCGGGTCGGTCGGCCGCATCGGCTACCTGCCGCAGACGCGCCAGTACATCAAGAACATCACGCTGCTGCGCCACCGGTTCAGCTGACCCCACCTAGACTCATGGTGGTCATGGACCAGACTGTCGTCAGCCCGAACCCGGGCGACCCCGGCCCGTCGCTGGTCGGACGGCTGCTCGACGGCAGGTACCGGCTCGACAGCGTCATCGCGCGCGGCGGCATGGCCACGGTCTACCTCGCGATCGACACGCGGCTCGACCGCATCGTTGCCGTCAAGGTGATGCACAAGGGCCTCGCCGACGACCCGACGTTCGTCGAGCGCTTCACCCGCGAGGCCAAGTCGGCAGCCAAGGTCGCCGGTCCCGAGGTCGTCGCGGTCCACGACACGGGCACCGACCCGGAGACAGGCATCGCCTACCTGGTGATGGAGCACATCCGCGGGCAGAACCTGCGGCAGCTGCTGCTCACCACAGGGCCGCTCTCCCCCAGCCGCGCCGTGGCCGTGATGGAGCCCGTGCTGCGCGCCCTCGCGAGCGCCCACGCCGCGGGCATCGTGCACCGCGACGTGAAGCCCGAGAACGTGCTCATGGGCGACGACGGCCGCATCAAGGTCGCCGACTTCGGGCTCGCCCGCGCGGTCGCGTCGACGGCCGTGACGCAGACCACCACCCACGTGATGGGGTCGGTGGCCTACCTCGCGCCCGAGCAGGTCGAGAAGGGCACTGCTGACGAGCGGTCCGACGTCTACGCCGCCGGCGTCCTCCTCTGGGAGCTGCTCACCGGCGCGCCCCCGCACCAGGGCGAGACCCTCGCGTCCGTGCTGCACAAGCACGTCAACGAGGACGTGCCGGCGCCCTCGACCGTCGTCGACGGGATCCCCCCGGCCCTCGACCTGCTCGTCGTCCGGGCGACGCAGCGCGACGCGACGCAGCGTCCGAAGGACGCCGGTGAGTTCCTCACCGAGCTGCAGGCCGTCAAGGCCACCCTGCCCGTCGCGGCCCCGATGCCGCCGGCGGCGCAGCAGACCCGCACGATCGCCGTACCTCGTGTGGTCGACAAGACGCCCACGACAGCGGTCGCGCGTCCCCGCAAGAGCCGCCGTGGCCTCATCGGGGTGGCCGTCCTGCTCGTGCTCGCGCTGCTCGCGCTCGGCGGCGGCTACTACCTCGGCAGCTACCGCTACACGCACGCCCCGAACCTGAACGGCCTGAGTCCCGCCGCGGCCGAGACCGCGCTGAAGAAGGCTGGCCTGAAGTTCAAGGAGGTCGACCAGTTCAGCAACGAGTCGGTCGGCACTGAGCTGGGCCAGGACCCGGGCGCCGGTGCCCGGGTCAGGAAGAACGGGACGGTCACCGTCCGGTACTCCAAGGGGCCCGACCTCCGGACGGTGCCGAGCCTCGTCGGCAAGGACCCCGGCACAGCGCGGTCGCTGCTCATCGACAGGGGCCTCAAGGTCGCCGACTCCCAGCCACTGGAGTACAGCTCCGTCGCCAAGGGCAAGGTCACGCGGACCGACCCGCCGGCGGGTCGCAAGCTCGCACCAGGTACCAGCGTCACCATCTACGTCTCGCAGGGCCCAGAACCGATCGGCGTACCGGACCTGGCGGGCAAGAAGCAGGACAAGGCGATCAAGGCTCTCACCGACCTCGGATTCAAGTACGTCGTGAACCAGCAGTTCAGCGACGACGTGCCGCAGGGCGTCGTCATCTCGAACGACCCCAACAGCGGGACGGCACCCAAGGGCTCCACGGTCACGCTCACGGTCTCGAAGGGTCCGGACGTCGTCGAGGTGCCCGACGTGCGCGACCAGTCGCCGACGTCCGCCACCGCAGCCCTCGAGGCGAAGGGCTTCGTCGTGAAGCGCCAGGACGCCTTGCTCAGCAGCGGCTCACGCGTCTACGCCACGGACCCGTCACCGCACAAGAAGGCCAAGCGCGGCAGCACGGTCACGATCTACGTCGTCTGACGCGTCTGGCACTCTTTCGGGGTGCCTCCCCGCAAGCCCAGCCCCGTGGGCGCCCACATCCCGGTCGCCGGGGGGTGGCTCAAGGGGCTCGCCTACGCGGAGGAGATCGGCGCGGCCGCGGTGCAGGTCTTCGTCTCGAACCCGCGCGGCTGGGCGCTGTCCGCGGGTGATCCCGCGAAGGACGAGGAGTTCCGCGGGCGCTGCGAGGACGCCGGGCTGCCGGTGTTCGTCCACGCGCCCTACCTCGTGAACTTCGGCTCCCCCACCGAGGCGACGCTGAAGAAGTCGGTCGACGCCGTCGCGCACTCGCTGGCCCGGGGCAAGGCCATCGGCGCGCGCGGCGTCGTCGTCCACGCCGGCTCGTGCGTCGCCGGTGCCCACCGCGACGACGCGATGCTGCAGCTGCGCGAGCACCTGCTCCCGCTGCTCGACGGTGACGGCCCCAACCTGCTCATCGAACCGACCGCCGGCGGTGGCCAGGCCCTCGCCTCGACCGTGCAGGACCTCGGCCCCTACTTCGCCGAGCTCGACGACCACGAGCGCCTCGGCGTCTGCCTCGACACCTGTCACGCCTTCGCGGCCGGTCACGACCTCGCCGCCCCCGGCGGCATGAAGAAGACGCTCGACGCCCTCGTCCGTGCCGTCGGCCGCGGCCGCCTGCAGCTCGTCCACGCCAACGACTCCAAGGACCCGCTCGGCTCCCTGCGCGACCGGCACGAGTCGATCGGCGCCGGCCGCATCGGCAAGGACCCGTTCGCCGAGCTCTTCCGGCACCCCGCCACACGCAACGTCCCCGTCGTCGTCGAGACGCCCGGCGACGCCCAGGGGCATCGCACCGACATCGAGCTCCTCCGCTCCCTGCGCGACGCATGAGCGACCTCCTGGGTGCCCTCCAGCTCACCGGCAAGGGCGGCAACGAGCTCTTCGTGTACGAGGACTGCCTCGTGCGTGCCTCCACCGGACTGCTCGCGACGCTGACCGGCGGTGAGCTCGCCAGCCTCTTCGCCAAGCAGGACAACCACGTCGCCGCCGACGTGCTCGTCATGCGGCACGAGGACAACCGGATGGTGCGCCGCCAAGACGTCCGCGAGGCCACGCTGACCCGCGGCCGCTGGCCGGCCACCGGCCTCCGACGCCTCACGCTCACGCTGCACAGCGGCACCGTCGTCCGCTACGACTGGCCGGGCGACTCAGCGACCCGGGCCCTCAACCACGACGGCTATGCCGCCGACCTGCTCACCCAGTGCCTCGGCGAGCTGCTCGAGGTCCGGCTGGCGTGACGCCGCTCGTGCTCCGGTCCGCCGAGACGCCCCTGCGGGCCCTGGGCCTCGCCCTTCCCGGAGCCGGCCTCGCCGTCTTCTCCCTGGTCAGCGACGCCTACGGCGAGCTCGTCGCCCTTCCCTTGCTGGTGCTGGCCTTCCGGATGTTCCGCAACCGCGTGATCGCCGACGAGCACGGCATCCTCGACGTCCGCACCTTCCGCTCTCGACTGCTCCCCTGGGACGGCATCACCGGCTTCGACGTCGCCCGACCCGGCGGCGCCTGGGCCGGCTTCTGCGTCCGCGCCCTCGAACCCGAGGTCGAGCACGACCTGCTCGGACTGCGGGCCTACTCCCGCCGCCCCTCGATGCGTGACCACGGCGAGCTCTACCGGTTCGCGTGGGCGCTCGAGGAGCTCCGCTCCTCCCGCTGACCGCCCGGACGGCGACGCGTGCGCCCTCATGCGTGATTCCTGAGCGGGCGACGCGCACGCATCCGGCTCACGACGCGCCGTCCTAGCCTGGAGCCGGTGACCGACCGCGCCTGGGCCCCGACGGCTGCCCTGGTGGGGGTCACGGCGATCTGGGGGTCGACGTTCGTCGTCGTGAAGGACGCCGTCGAGAAGATGCCCGTCACGGACTTCCTCACCTGGCGGTTCGGGATCGCGGGCCTTGCGATGCTCGTCCTGCGGCCGAGGTCGGTGGCCTCGCTCGGCCGGGCGGGACGGCGCAACGGCCTGCTGGTGGGCCTGGCACTGGGTACGGGGTACCTGCTGCAGACCCTGGGCCTGCAGCACACGTCGGCGGCCGTGAGCGGCTTCATCACCGGCATGTGCGTCGTGCTCACGCCGATCGGTGCGGCGGTCATCCTGCGCAGGCCGCCAGGGCGATCGGCGTGGACCGCAGTGGCCCTGGCCACCGTGGGGCTCGGGCTGCTCAGCCTGCACGGCCTCAGCATCGGCAGCGGCGAGCTGCTGACGCTCGGGTGCGCGGCGGCGTTCGCCCTGCACATCGTGGGGCTGGGCGAGTGGGCGGCGAACCACGACGCCTACGGGCTGGCGGTGGTGCAGTTGCTGACGACCGCCGTGATGTGCGCGGTGTTCGCCGCGCCGGGCGGTCTGGTGATCCCGCCGGATGCCGGCGTGTGGGGAGCCCTGGCCCTGACAGCACTGGCTGCGACGGCGCTCGCGTTCGTCGTGCAGACCTGGGCGCAGGCCCACCTCGCCCCGACGCGAGCGGCCGTCATCATGACGATGGAGCCGGTGTTCAGCGGGATCTTCGCGGTGCTGGTGGCCGGCGAGGTGCTGGGCTTCCGGACCCTGGCAGGCGCGGTGCTGGTCCTTGCGGCCATGCTGCTGACGGAGGTCGGCAACCCGCCCCCTCCGGTGGAGCGGCTCGAGGTCTGAGGTACCGTGATCGCGTGCGCAGCAACTACTGGTTCTACTTTCCCGGCCGGGACTCCCGGTCGGGTGCCTGCTGACGCACCTGACCTTCTGAGAACCCCGGAGCCCCTGCCCCGGGGTTCTTTCGTGTGAGGAGCAAGCCCCATGGTCGTCGTGATGCGCCCCGAGGCGACAGCTGAGGACGTCGACGCCGTCGTCGCCCGCGTCGAGGCAGCCGGTGGAGAGGCCTTCGTCAGCCGTGGCGTGCAGCGCACGATCGTCGGGCTGGTCGGCGACATCGCAGCCTTCCAGTCGCTCAACCTGCGCGCGATGCCGGGCGTCGGCGAGGTCGTCCGGGTCAGCAAGCCCTACAAGCTGGTCAGCCGAGAGCACCACCCCGAGGCCACGACCGTGCAGGTCTCGGGCGTGCCGATCGGCCCCGACACCTTCACCCTGATCGCCGGCCCGTGCGCCGTCGAGACGCCCGAGCAGACCCTCGCCGCGGCCCTCATGGCCAAGGGCGCCGGCGCCACGCTGCTGCGCGGCGGGGCGTTCAAGCCGCGCACGTCGCCGTACGCCTTCCAGGGACTCGGCGAGAAGGGCCTGCGCATCCTCGCCGAGGTCCGCGAGGAGACCGGCCTCCCCGTCGTGACCGAGGTGGTCGACGCCGCCGACGTGCCGCTCGTCGCCGAGTGGGCCGACATGCTGCAGGTCGGCACCCGCAACATGCAGAACTTCGCGCTGCTCCAGGCCGTCGGCTCCGCCGGCAAGCCGGTGATGCTGAAGCGCGGCATGACGGCGACGTACGAGGAGTGGCTGATGGCCGCCGAGTACGTCGCGCAGCGCGGCAACCTCGACATCGTGCTCTGCGAGCGCGGCGTCAGGACCTTCGAGACCGCGACGCGCAACACGCTCGACATCGCCGCCGTCCCGATGGTGCACAGCCTGTCGCACCTGCCGGTCGTCGTGGACCCGTCGCACTCGGGCGGCAAGCGCGACCTGGTCGTCCCGCTGTCACGAGCCGCCATCGCGGCCGGTGCGGACGGGATCATCGTCGACGTGCACCCGGACCCGCAGGCCGCGCTGTGCGACGGGCCGCAGGCGCTGTTCGGCGAGGACCTCACCGAGCTCGCCAAGGCCTGCGCCGACCTCCCGCCGCTCGTCGGCCGCCGCCTGGTCAGCTAGTCGTTCTGGGAAGCTTCGCCCGGTCCTGACCTGCGACTCTTCCCCGGAAGACACGGGCTACCGAGAGACGCGCGGAGCCAGGGCAGCGATGGCGTGGTCGATGCCGGCGTCATCGACGTCGAGGTGGACCACGGCGCGCACGCGCTGAGGTCCGACGACGCCCAGCAGCACGCCCTGCTCACGGGCAGCGGCGGCGAACCCGCGCGCGTCCGGCACCGTGATGGGCACGATGTTGGTCTCGGTGGCGACGCCCAGCGCAGCACCCAGCCGCGCCGCTCGGGCGTGGTCCTCGGCAAGCCGCTCGACGTGGTGGTCCAGGGCGTGCAGGCCGGCCGCCGCGAGGATCCCGGCCTGGCGCATCCCGCCACCGAGTCGCTTGCGCAGGACCCGCGCCTCGGCGGCTCGATCGGCACCGCACACGACGACCGAGCCGACGGGGGCACCCAGGCCCTTGGACAGGCAGACCGACAGGGTGTCGAAGAGCGAGCCGTAGGTCGCGAGCGGGACGCCGGAGGCGACATGGGCGTTCCAGATGCGCGCGCCGTCGCAGTGGAAGAGCACGCCCTGCGACGCCGTGAGCTCGCGGAGGTCCTCGAGCACAGCGAGGGAGTGCACGGCGCCACCGGCGCGGTTGTGGGTCTGCTCGACGCTGACGGCCGCCGTCGGGACGGTCCCCCAGCCCTCGGGGCGCAGCTCGCGGGCGACGCCCTCCAGAGTCGCCAGCCCACCCGGGTAGGTGCGCGACTGGATGCCGCCGTGCTGCGCCGCTCCCCCGTGCTCGTAGGTGACGACGTGGGCGCCGGCGTCGCAGAGCAGCTCACCGGCAGGGGGTACGACGAGCCGCAGGCAGATCTGGTTGCCCATCGTTCCCGAGGGCACGAAGACCGCCGACTCGTGGCCGAACAGCCCGGCGACGCGCTCCTCCAGGGCGTTGACGGTGGGGTCCTCGCCGTAGACGTCGTCGCCCACCTCGGCTGCTGCCATCGCCGCTCGCATGCCGGGCGTGGGTCGGGTCAGGGTGTCGCTGCGCAGGTCGACGATCACCCGCCTAAGTTAGACGTGTGACGACGGCCGACGACCTGCTGGCGGTCGTCCGCGTGCACGCGGACCGCGTCCACGACGCCGTCCGCCGGCTGGGCGTGGCCCCGGAAGAGGCCGTCGACGTCGTCGAGCGCAGTGCCAGCGACCTCGTGGACGCCGCCCGCAGGGGCGAGCTCGAGGACCCGGTCGGCTGGTGGTTCGCGCGCGCCCGGGTGCTGGCCCGCCAGGTCGCCGGGACGGGCGAGGACGACCTGCCGGTCGGCGGTGGCGTGCTCAGCACCGACGCCAACCAGACCCGTCTCGCCGAGGCCCTCGAGTCCCGTCCCGAGCGGGAACGGGCCGCGCTGCTGCTGCGCGACTCCTACGACCTGCCCGCCACCTCGGTCGGGACCGTCCTCAACCTCGACGCCAACAGCGCCATGGAGGTGGTCGGCGCCGCGCGGCTGGCCTTCCTCCCCGCGCTCCTGGGCGGCCCGTCCCTCAGCCTCTCCGGTCACGTCGTCGACATCGCGTCGCTCGCCCGCCTGGCCGAGGGCGGCGCCACCGCGGCCCGTGACGCGACGACCCGACGGCACGCGCAGTCCTGCGAGCGGTGCGCCGACGCCATCGACGCCATGGAGCGGTCCCGGCGACTGCTGAGCGGGCTGACCGTCGTCGCCCTGCCGGACGCGGTCCGCGAGGGGATGCTGCTGCGGCTCGGCGCCAAGATCAGCCAGGCCCTCCCGGCTGCAGCGGTCGTGGAAGCGGACGACCTCGAGGACTGGGAGGACGAGCCGCGTCGCCCGTACTCGCTGTCCCTCATCACGCTCGGGATGGTGGTGGCCGTCGGGCTGGGCATCGGCGGTGGCGTCCTCGCGTCACGCGCCAGCAACCAGTCCGTCGACGCCCAGGTGCGCAACTTCGGGCTCGTGACCCAGGCCCCCGTCCTGACCGTCACGCTCCCGTCGATCAGCCCGACCCCGACCCCCACGTCGTCGCCCACCCCGCGACTGACGTTCCTGCCACCGTCGCAGACACCGCCTCCGACGCCGAGCGCGACCCCGACCGCCACGGCAACGGCCACGACGCCGCCGGACAAGGCCGCCATCACGATCGACCCCACGTCGGGTCCCAACCACACCCTGATCACGGTCACCGGTCAGTCCTGGCTGCCCAACACCACCATCAACCTGAGCTACCGGACGCAGCTCAACGCCGTCGGTGCGACCGCCTCGACCACGAGCGACGCGTCGGGGTTCTTCCAGACCACGATCAGCGCCGACGACCCGCAGGGGCTGCCGGGCGACCACACGATCGTCGTCGACGACGGCAGCAGCACGCAGACCGCGACCTTCACGCAGACCTGATCGAGCAGGTCAGCGGCGCTGGAGCATCTCTGCGACGAGGAACGCCAGCTCGAGGGACTGCCCGTTGTTGAGACGCGGGTCGCACGCCGTCTCGTAGCGACCGGCGAGGTCCTCGTCGGTCAGCTGGTGCGCACCCCCGAGGCACTCGGTGACGTCGTCACCGGTGAGCTCGACGTGCACGCCACCCGGGTGGGTGCCCAGCGAGGCGTGCACCTCGAAGAAGCCGCGCACCTCGTCCATGACGTCGTCGAAGTGCCGGGTCTTGTAGCCGTTGGCCGTCTCGCGGGTGTTGCCGTGCATGGGGTCGCAGCACCAGATGACCGATCCCGGGCCGCGCCGGTCGGTGACGTGCTCGACGATGGCCGGCAGCACCTCGCGCACGCGCGAGGCCCCCATCCGGCTGATGACCGTGAGCCGGCCCGGCACTTGCGACGGGTCGAGCTTGTCGATCAGCGCGAGCGCTTCCCCGGGGGTCGTCGACGGCCCGACCTTCAGCCCGATCGGGTTCGACAGCCGGCTCAGCAGGTCGACGTGCGCGCCGTCGATCTGGCGCGTGCGCTCCCCCACCCAGAGCAGGTGGCCCGACATCCCGTAGGCCCGGGCGCCGGTGTCGTCGTAGCGGGTCAGCGCCCGCTCGTACTCGAGCAGCAGCGCCTCGTGGCTGGAGTAGAGCTCGACGCCGTGCGTCGCCGGCATCCCCGCGATGTCGAGGCCGCAGGCCTTCATGAACGCGAGGGCCCGCTCGATGTCGGTCGCGAGCTCCTCGTACTTGTGGCCGAGCGGCGACGAGGCGACGAACGCGGTGTTCCAGTCGTGGACCTTCTCCAGGTCGGCGGACCCGTCGGTCGCCATGGCCCGCATGAAGTTCAGGGCCGCGGCACTGTTGGCGTAGGCGCGCACCAGCCGTCGCGGGTCCGGTGTCCGGTCGCCGTCCAGCTCGTTGACGGCGTCACCGCGGTACGACGGCAGGCCGGTCGCCGTCTCGATGTCGGCCGACCGGGGCTTGGCGTACTGCCCTGCCATCCGGCCGACCTTCACGACGGGCAGCGAGGCGCCGTAGGTCAGCACGATCGCCATCTGCAGCAGGGTGCGGACCTTGCCGCGGATGCCCTCGGCGGTGTTGGCGTCGAAGGTCTCGGCGCAGTCGCCGCCCTGCAGCAGGAACGCCTCGCCCCGGGCGACCGCCGCCAACCGCTCACGCAGCACGTCGCACTCGTGCGGCTGCACGATCGGGGGCACCGAGTTCAGCGTCTCGATCGTCTCCTTCAGCACCTCCTGGTCGGGCCAGTTCGGCTGCTGCGCCGCGGGCAGCGCACGCCAGGCGTCGAGCCCGTCCCGCGAGGAACCGGCGCCGGCAGTGGGATCGAGCAGGTGCGTCACCGGACTAGTGTCCCAGAGGTGGATGTGCTCGAGCAGGAGAGGGAGCACCTCCGCAAGGCCCGGGCCGACCTGCACCGGATGCGGGAGTCGACCGGATGGCTGCTCGACAACCAGAACCAGTGGGGCAACGACGAGCTGACCACCCGTGCCCTCGCGGCAGCCCTGGCGCGGCGCTACGACCAGCTCCTCGACGACGGCGTCACCCCGCTGTTCTTCGGCCGGCTCGACTACGCAGGCTCGCCGGACGGTGCGACCGACGAGGAGGTGTTCCACGTCGGCCGCCGGCACGTCACCGGCGAGGACGGCGAGCCCGTCGTCGTCGACTGGCGCGCACCCATCAGCGCGCCCTACTACCGGGCGTCAGCCACCGACCCCATGGGCGTGCGGCTGCGGCGCCGCTTCGGCTACCGCGACGGCGTGCTCACCGCCTTCGAGGACGACCACCTCGACCGGCCGCTGGGCGTGAGCCAGCTGCTCGTGGAGGACATCGAACGGCCGCGCACCGGTCCGATGCGCGACATCGTCGCCACGATCCAGCCGGAGCAGGACGGCCTGGTGCGGGCGCCGCTGGAGGCCACGATCGCCGTGCAGGGCGCCCCCGGCACCGGCAAGACCGCCGTCGGCCTGCACCGCGCGGCGTACCTGCTCTACGCCCACCGGCAGCGGCTGCAGACCGGGGTGCTCGTCGTCGGGCCGAACCGGGCGTTCCTGTCCTACGTGCAGGAGGTGCTGCCGGCCCTCGGCGAGATCCGGGTCACTCAGGCGACCGTCGACGACCTCTGTCCCGCGGTCCGCGTGACCGGCACCGATCCGGACGCCCTGGCCGTGCTGAAGGGCGACGCCCGGATGGCCGGGCTGCTGGAGAAGGCGCTGTGGCGCTCGGTCGTCCGCCCGACGGAGCCGCTCGTGCACTCCTACGGAGCCCGGCGGTGGCGCGTCTACCCCGACCAGGTGCGCGAGCTCGAGCGGGCGGTCCGCGGCCGAAGGCTCGGCTGGGAGGCGGGACGCAGGGCGCTCGCCGCGGCCCTCGCCGCCGTCATCGTCCGGCAGAAGGAGGACGAGGGCATCGCCCAGTCCGGCTCGTCGGTGGAGAAGCTCGCCAAGTCGACCGTCGTCAAGCAGTACGTCGACGCCTGCTGGCCGGCGGTCAAGCCCGCCGAGCTCGTCCGCAGCGTCCTGACCGATCCCCCCACAGGCACGCTCAGCGATGAGGACGTCGCGCTGCTGCGGACCTCGGGCACGAAGTGGACCCGGGCGGACCTGCCGCTGCTGGACGAGGCGGCCTGGCTCATCGAGCGGCAGACCGGCTTCGCGCACGTCATCCTCGACGAGGCGCAGGACCTGTCCCCCATGCAGCTCCGCGTCGTCGGGCGCCGCGCCGTCGCCGGCTCCCTCACGGTCCTCGGCGACCAGGCGCAGGCGACCACCCCGTGGGCGGTCGGCGACTGGCAGCAGGTGCTCGAGCACCTCGGCAAGCCGGACGGGACCGTCCAGGCGCTGACCATCGGCTATCGGGTGCCGCGCGACGTGCTCGACCTCGCGAACCGGCTGCTCCCCGTCATCGCACCGGCGCTGCCACCCGCCTCCTCGCTGCGCCACGTCGTGGGTGCGGTGACCTTCGCGAGCACCGCCCGTGAGGCCGTGGACCGCCTGCGGGGCAAGGGATCCATCGCTGTCGTCGTACCGGAGTCCCTTCAGGAGGACATCCCGGACGCAGTGCCCCTGACCGAGGACGGGCTCGCGGCGCCGGTGACCCTGGTCCGGGCTGCCGACGTGAAGGGCCTCGAGTTCGACCACGTCGTCCTCGTCGACCCGGACGCCCTGCCGTTGCGCGTGCTCTACGTCGCGATGACCCGTGCGGTGACGTCGCTGACGATCGTGGGTCAGCTGCCGGCCGAGCTCGCCTGACGCCTGCCTGCCCGCCAGCCCCGCGGGCGTCAGGCGAGGTGAGCGCCGACGAACGCGAGCTGCGCCGGCGCCGACGCGCGCCAGAACTGCGCGTCGTGCCCGCCAGGTCGGAAGTCGTGCTGCACCCGCGGGTCGAGCTGCACGAGCCGCCTCGACCCCGCGATGAACGGGTCCGACAGCCCGCACGTGACGCGCGCCGGCTGCTTCAGCAGCGACGTGTAGCGCAGGACGTCGTGCCGGTGGAAGTCCTCCGCGCTGTCGAAGGCCCCCTGCGGGGTCGATCCCGCTGACAGGTAGAGCGCCGGGCTGTCGACGGCGACCGCGGCGATGCGGGAGGGGCCGAGCAGCTCGGCGAGCAGCAGGGCGCCGTAGCCGCCCATCGACCAGCCACCGACCGCGAACCGGTCGGTGCGGACGCCGTGCTCCGCGAGGGCGGGGAGCAGCTCGTCGAGGATCATCCGCTGCGGCCTCAGCCCGTTGGCGCGAGGGTGGTAGTAGCTGTCCTTGCCGCCGTCGACCGTCGCGATCGCGAACCGCGCCCCCGAGGCCCGCAGGTACCGGTCGAGGTGCAGGTCAGTGAAGGCAGACTCGTGGTTGCCGCCCTTGCCGTGCAGGACCAGCAGGAGCGGCAACGGCCCCGGGACGGGCTTGTAGAGGCCCCAGCCGACCGTGCTCCCGTTCATGCTCGTCGAGCGGAACCCGCCGTAGGTGATCGGGTCCTTCTCGCGGCCGCACCCCGCGAGGACCAGCCCTGCCGCGCCCGCGAGCAGCTGGCGACGGGTCGGCACTCCTGAACCCTGCCACGAAGGACCGCTAGGTTGCCGGACGTGGTCAGGGTGCTCTCAGGTGACGAGGTGCGCGACCCGCGCCTGGTCGAGCTCCTCGTCGCGACGGTCGACGCCGGCGCGTCCGTGAACTACCTCGCCCCGATGGACCCTCGCGACGCCGAGCAGGCCTGGGGCGCGTGGGCGGGCGAGGTCGAGCGGGGTACGCGGGTGGTGCTCGCCGACGAAGCGCGGACCGGGTGCGTGCACCTGGCCCTCGCCAACCAGCCGAACGGCCGCCACCGGGCCGAGGTGCAGAAGATGCTCGTGCACCCGTCGGCGCGCCGGCAGGGCCTGGGCCGCGCGCTGCTGACAGCGGCGGAGGAGCACGCCGTCAAGCTGGGGGTCTCGCTGCTGGTCCTCGACACGGAGAAGGGCGGCGCCGGCGAAGCCCTCTACGAGACGTGCGGCTGGCAGCGGGTCGGGGAGATCCCCGGCTTCGCGAGGAGCAGCGACGGGTCGGAGCTGGTCGCGGCGGTGCTCTTCTACAAGCAGCTCACCAGGTAGGCGGACATCGACTGCTCGATCGGGCCGGGCCCCCACTTCTCGGTCAGTGCCACCCGGAGCCGCTCGGAGATCTCGTCGATGTCACCTCGTTCCAGCAGGGTGAAGCGCAGGGGCGTACCGAAGCTGTAGCCGTCGACGTAGCTGGCAGCCGACTCCGCCGTGGTCGTCAGGGCGACGTGCTCGACGACCACCTCACGGAAGCCGGCAGCCGCGAGGTCGGCCCGGATGACGTCCTCGTCGTGGTAGCCGTAGGGCACGCGCGCGAAGAAGTCCGGCGGGTCGTCGGGGAACAGCCTGACCAGCTCGTCGTAGACGTCGCGGGTGAACGGCACGGTGTCGAACGCGTCCCACACCGAGAAGACGAAGGCCCCTCCGGGACGGAGGACGCGACGCACCTCGCTGAAGGCCTTCACCTTGTCGGGGAAGAACATGACGCCGAAGCCGCAGGCCACGACGTCGACGGTGCTCTCGCCGTACTGCAGGTCCTGGGCGTCCGCCACGGCCCACCTCGCGCCGATCGCGTGCTCGCTCCCCCACGCCACCATCGGCGGGTTGAGGTCGGTCGCCGTGACGCGCGCACCGGGGATGGCGGCGACGAGCTCCTTCGTGAGAAGCCCGGTGCCGGCCGCGATCTCGAGCACGTCGGTCGGCCCGAAGGCCGCGGCGCGGAGGGCCAGCTCCTTGGCGTACGGCGTGAACTTCACCGGACCGAGCAGCTGGTCGTAGGCCTCCGGCATGGACCCGACCCATGAGGCGTCGGTGCTCATGAACGGCTCACCCGAAGAAGACCTCCGCCTCGGCGTACCGGTCGAGCGGGACCAGCTTCAGCTCCTTGGTCGCCGCGGACAGCGGGACGCGGACGATGTCCGTGCCGTGCAGCGCCACCATCACGCCCGAGTCGCCCTCGTGGACGGCGTCGATCGCGTGCAGGCCGAACCGGGTCGCGAGCACCCGGTCGTAGGCCGTGGGTGTGCCTCCGCGCTGCACGTGACCGAGCACGGTCTGCCGCGACTCGAACCCGGTGCGGCTCTCGATCTCGCGCTCGAGCACCTGGCCGATGCCGCCGAGCCGCACGTGGCCGAAGGCGTCGAGCTCACCGGTCTGCAGCTCCATCGTCCCCTCGGCCGGCTGCGCGCCCTCGGCGACGACGATGATCGGCGCGTAGTGCCGCTCGAAGCGCGCCTTGACGTAGTCGCACACCTTCTCGATGTCGAACGGCCGTTCCGGGATGAGGATGACGTTGGCACCGCCGGCGAGGCCCGAGTGCAGCGCGATCCAACCGGCGTGCCGGCCCATCACCTCGACGATGAGCGCACGGTGGTGGGACTCGGCGGTCGTGTGGAGGCGGTCGATCGCGTCGACCGCGATCTGGACGGCCGTGTCGAAGCCGAACGTGTAGTCGGTCGCGTTCAGGTCGTTGTCGATCGTCTTGGGCACGCCGACGACGGTCAGGCCCTGCTCGGCCAGGGCGGTCGCGACGCCCAGCGTGTCCTCGCCACCGATGGCGACGAGCGCGTCGACGCCCAGGTCGGCCAGGTTCGTCCGGATCCTGTCGACGCCACCGTCGATCTTGATGGGGTTGGTGCGGGAGCTCCCGAGGATCGTGCCACCACGCGGCAGGATCCCGCGCACCGCGGGCACGTCGAGCGGCATGGTGATGCCCTCGAGGGGCCCCTTCCAGCCGTCTCGGAAGCCGACGAACTCGTGGCCGTAGACCTCGACGCCCTTGCGGACGACAGCCCTGATCACGGCGTTCAGCCCGGGGCAGTCGCCCCCTCCAGTGAGCACTCCGATGCGCATGAGACGACCCTTCCCCGGTCAAGGCCGGGACGCAACAGGTCGAAGGACACAACGTGCGAGTCCGCCGGTTGTTGAGCGCTGCCACTTTGGCGGTGACCGTGGCGCTCGCCCTGCCGTGCGTTCCGACACCCGCCGGCGCGACGCCGCAGCCGCCGAAGCCGCTCACCAGCGCCGACCTCCCGCGCCTCACGGCGGAGCTGGCACAGATCTCCCACCACGCCGAAGCGCTCGCTGCGGAGCTCGACCGCGCCGCCGCGCAGGACGGCGGCCTGCGGGTCGCCTACGCCCGTCTCGAGGACGCCCGGTACGCCGCCCAGGTGGCCCTCGACCGGCGGGCCCGGACCGTCTACATGGCGAGCGGCATGCAGCAGCTCACGGCGTGGCAGTACCAGCTCGCCGCGCCCAGCGCGGTCGCCCTGGCCCACCACGCCGAGATGGCGGGCCTCACCGTGGACCAGGACCTCGTCGACGCCGTCGCCACGCAGACGGCCGCCGTCCACCGGCTCGAGAAGCAGGCTGAGGCCTACCGCAAGTCCCTCATGGCGAAGGCCCAGGTGCTGTTCGCCGAGCAGGACCAGGCCCGCGCGCTCTACGCGCAGGCCAAGGCGATCGCCGACGCCGAGCACCTCGCGGCCGTCCAGGCCCAGCTCGAGGCGCAGCGCAGCCTGCTGGACGGGGTCTCCACCACCGTCACGCTGGCCCTCACCCCGGCCCAGACCGCCCGGGCGCGCAGAGCCCTCGCGAACGAGGAGCCGATCGTCGAGCTGCTCGAGCGCACCGGCAGCGGCATCCCCGCCGGCTACGTGACGACCGGCCAGACCGCCTCCGGCAAGGCCTCCTGGTACGGGCCCGGCTTCGTCGGCCACCCCACCGCCTCCGGCTCTCCGTACGACCCGGAGCGCCTCACCTGCGCTAACAAGGAGCTCCCGCTCGGCACGGTGATCCACGTGACGTCCGGCGGGCTCGCGGTGAACTGCCTCGTCAACGACCGCGGCCCCTACGTCGACGGCCGCATCCTCGACATGAGCCGCGCCGGCTCCCGGGCCCTCGGCTACTCCGGCGTCGCCGACGTCACGATCGAGGTCCTCACCCCCGCCTGACCCGGCTGCCGCCGGCCGCCAGGGGTCGCAGGACGGCATCGATCCCCCGCGAGCAGGTGTCACCGCGCGACCCCTGACAACCTCACACGCTGAGGCCGAGCCGGTAGGCGGCCTCGGCCAGGGCGTCGTACCGGACCTTCACGTGCCGCGCATCCATGAGCGCGTCATGCAGTCCGGACTCCTGCTCGGGCATCCGCGGGCGGCCGAGGTGCTCCCAGAGCTGCCGGACGTCGAGCGTGAAGCGGGGGAACTGGCGGGGCAGCGAGGGCATGGCGCCCCAGAGCTGGCAGAGGGCGACGTGGTCGTAGGCGCCGTACCAGGCCCACCAGACCGGGTCGTTGCCGAAGAACTCCTCGAGCTCGCGGGCGATGGCGACCCGCGGCTTCCAGGTGGAGGTCGGCGGCAGCTGCGGGAGCACGTTCTCCGCCACCCAGGGGTGCACGGCGAGCGGGTCGAAGTCGGAGGAGACCGCGTAGTACTCACGGCCGTCCTCGGCCACCGCCGCGACGGACACGAGAGAGACGACCGACGCCGTGTCGCCGAACTCGAGGTCGATGAAGTAGCGCACTCCCAGATCTTGTCAGGGTCATAGGGTCCCTGGGCATGACGTTCTCGATCGTGGCCAAGGCGGACGACCAGTGGGGTGTGGCGGTCGCGAGCAAGTTCCTCGCCGTCGGGGCGGCAGTGCCGGCGGCGCAGTACGGCATCGGAGCCGTCGCGACGCAGTCGTACGCGAACCTCGCCTACCGACCGGACGGCCTGCGGCTGATGTCGGAGGGCAAGAGCGCGCAGGAGGCGCTCGACGCGCTGACCGCAGCCGACGAGGGCCGTGAGTCCCGGCAGGCCGGGCTGGTCGACCGGGACGGCGGCGCGGCGACCTGGACCGGGAGCGAGTGCAACGCCTGGGCCGGCGGCCGGACCGGCGACGGCTGGGCGGCCCAGGGGAACATCCTCACCGGACCCGAGGTGGTCGACGCGCTGGCCTCGACCTTCGAGAGCACGAGCGGCCCGCTGGCGAACCGGCTGGCGGCAGCCCTGCTCGCCGGCGACCGGGCCGGCGGCGACCGGCGCGGCCGGCAGTCGGCCGTGCTGTACGTCGTCAGCGAGGGCGGCGGCTACGGCGGCGGGTCGGACGTGCTGGTCGACCTGCGGGTCGACGACCACGCCGACCCGGTGCTCGAGCTGCAGCGGCTGCTCGAGCTGCACCACCTCTACTTCGGCAAGCCGGAGGAGACGCTGCCCCTCGAGGGTGCCCTCCTCGAGGAGGTCACGGCGAAGCTGGAGGCCCTGGGCTACAAGGACCTCGAGGACTGGGCCGGTGTGGAGAACTACGAGGAGCGGATGGTGCCGGGTGCCATCGACGTGCTCGTCCTCCAGAAGCTCCGCGAAGCATGAGCGTCCTGGCGATCGACTGCGGCACCACGGGCGTCACCGCTCTCGTCGTCAGCGAGGACGGCCGGGTCCTGAGCCGCGGCTACCAGGAGTTCCCGCAGCACTTCCCCGAGCCCGGCTGGGTCGAGCACGAGCCGGAGGAGATCTGGGTCGCCGTCATCTCCTCCTGCCGGCAGGCGCTCGAGGGTCACACCGTCACGGCGGTCGGCATCACGGTGCAGCGCGAGACGGCCTGCTTCTGGGACAAGGCCACCCTGCAGTCGCCGCGGCGCGCGATCGTCTGGCAGGACCGCCGCACCACCGGCATCTGCGACGCCCTGCGCGAGCACGAGCCGCGGGTCGCGGAGCTGACCGGACTGCGGCTCGACCCCTACTTCACGGCGACCAAGCTGGCCTGGGTCCGTGAGCACGACCGGCGCACCTGGGACGGGGTCGCGAGCGGCAACGTGGTCGTCGGGACCGTCGACTCCTACGTCATCGCGCGGCTCACCGGGGGCCGGCGGCACGTCACGGATGCCAGCAACGCCAGCCGCACCCTGCTGTTCGACCTGAGGAAGGGCGGCTGGTCCGACGAGCTGCGCGAGCTCTTCGGCGTACCGCTCGAGGCCCTGCCCGAGGTCGTCCCCAGCTGGGGCGAGATCGGGCGGACCGACCCGGTGTCGTTCCTCGGTCTGGACCTCCCGATCGCCGGCATCGCAGGCGACCAGCAGGCCGCGCTGTTCGGGCAGGGCTGCTACGAGGAGGGCCGGAGCAAGTGCACCTACGGCACCGGCTCGTTCGTGCTCATCAACACCGGGTCGACGCCGGTGCTGAGCGAGCGGCTGCTGACGACCGTGGCGTGGATGGGTCCCGACGGTCAGCTCATCTACGCCCTCGAGGGCGCCGTGTTCGTCACCGGATCGGCCGTGCAGTGGCTGCGTGACGGGCTGCAGGTCATCCAGTCCGCACCGGAGGTGGAGGCCCTCGCGAGGCAGGTGCCCGACAGCGGCGGCGTCGTCTTCGTACCCGCCCTGACCGGCCTCGGCGCGCCTCACTGGGACCCCACCGCCCGCGGGACGGTGCTGGGCATCACGCGCGGCACGACGAGATCCCACCTGGCGCGCGCGACGCTCGACGCGATCGCCTTCGAGGTGCGCGACGTCGTCGACGCCATGACGTCCGAGGCCGGGTGCGAGGTGCCGTCGCTCCAGGTCGACGGCGGCGCCTCCGCCAACGACCTGCTCTGCCAGATCCAGTCCGACCAGCTCGGCGTCCCGGTGCAGCGGCCGGAGGTGCTCGAGACCACCGCGCTCGGCGCGGCCTTCCTCGCCGGGCTGGGTACGGGCGTGTGGTCGAGTCCCGCGGAGCTGGCTGCCACCTGGCGGCTCGACCGCCGGTTCGAGCCGACCGCCGGCGTGCGGGAGGACGGGACGCACGCGCGCTGGCTCCGCGCGGTGGAGCGCTCGCTCGACTGGGCCTGATCTGTCACCATTCGTCCGTCGAGATCACCTGCCTCACCTGCGCCGTTTCTGCTCCCGCCGGCGCTCGGTTCTGCGGCCAGTGCGGGGCACCTCTGCCTGCCCCCTGCCCGACCTGCCAGGAGCCGGTCGAGCCGGGGAACGCCTTCTGCACGTCCTGCGGCCAGCCGGTCGAGGTCGCGTCGACGCCAGCGGGACCCACGCTCCCCGGACCGGAGGAGGAGCGCCGGTACGTCAGCGTGCTCGCCGTCGACCTGGTCGGGTTCTCGGCGACGGCGCAGGAGCTCGACCCGGAGGACCTGCGCGCATCGCAGAAGGAGTTCTTCGGGTCGGTCGCGACCGCCGTGCACAACCTCGGTGGCACCATCGCGAAGCGCATCGGTGACGCGGTCGTCGCCGTCTTCGGCGCTCCCGTCGCCCACGAGAACGACCCCTACCGCGCTGTCTTCGCGGCCCTGATCGTCCAGGAGTCGCTGGCTGGTCTCGCCTATCCCAACGGCGCACCGATGGTCGCCCGCGCCGGTGTCTCCACGGGCGAGGCGATCGTGTCGTTCGAGTCCGACGAGCCCCGGATCGCCGGCGAGATCCTCAGCCGCTCCATGCTGCTGCAGTCGCAGGCGCCGCCGGGCGGCGTGCTGCTCGGACCCGAGGCGCACCGCGCCGTCGGCAGCCAGGTCGAGTGCGTGCCGCGCGAGGACGGCCAGTCCTGGGTCGCGGTCCAGATCGCGAGGCGCAACGACCAGGTCGCCGACACGCTGCCGCTCGTCGGCCGTGAGCCGGAGCTGGGCATGCTCGTCAGCAGCCTGCGGCGCGCGATCCAGGAGCGTCGGGGACAGCTGGTCACCCTCGTCGGGGAACCCGGGCTCGGGAAGAGCCGGCTCACGCGGGCGCTCGCCGAGCACGTCGACTCCCCCGCCACCCCGAGCCTGGTCCGCTGGCGCGACGGCGTGTGCCTCCCCTACGGCGAGGGCGTCAGCTACTGGGCCCTCGGCCAGGTGGTGAAGGCGCAGGCGCAGATCCTCGAGAACGACGGCAGCGCCGAGGCGGCCGCCAAGCTCGACGCCTCGGTCGAGAAGGTCCTCCGGCGGTCACCGCCGGAGGTCGTGTCCCAGGTCAAGGAGCGGCTCGCCGCACTGCTCGGCCTGCCCGGTGCCAAGGCCGAGGTGGGGGACGACGTGGCGGCCAGCCACGCGGCCTGGCGCCGCTACCTGATCGCCCTCGCGGAGGACACGCCGACGGTGCTCGTCTTCGAGGACCTGCACTGGGCCGACGACGGCTTCCTCGACTTCCTCAAGTCGCTCGTCGAAGCAGCGACCTCGGCGTCCCTGCTCGTCCTCGCGACCGCCCGCCCCGAGCTCGTCGAGCGGCGCCCCGACTGGTTCACCGGGCTCAGCGACACCCTCACGCTGACCCTCACGCCGCTCACCGAGAGCGAGACGCACACCTTCCTCATGCGGCTGCTCGGCGACGCCGTGCTGCCGCAGTCCCTCGAGCGCCGGTTGCTCGACCTGGTCGCCGGCAACCCGCTCTACGCCGAGGAGTACGTCCGGATGCTCACCGACTCCGGTGTCCTGGGTGCACGAGACCTGCTCCCCGACATGCCGCTGCCCGACACGGTCCAGGGCGTCGTCGACAGCCGCCTCGACCTGCTCACCGCCGCCGAGCGGTCCGTCGTCAGCGCCGCGGCCATCGTCGGCGAGAGCTTCTGGGTTGGCGCCGTGGCGGCCGTCGCCGACGCCGATCGGGACGAGGTGCTGACCTGCCTGCAGTCGCTCGAGGACCGCGAGGTCGTCCGGCGCAACCCGCGCACGGCGTTCGCCGGCGAGGACGAGTACACGTTCCGGCACGTCCTCGTCCGCGACGCCGCCTACGCCCGCATCCCGCGGTCGCTGCGGGTCGTGCAGCACCGGCGCATCGCGGACTGGCTCGACGCCTTCAGCCCTGAGCGAGGCGACGAGGTCGCCGAGCTGCGCGCGCACCACAGGGTCACCGCCTACGAGCTGGCGGCCGTGCTCGGGTTCGACCTCGAGCCCTACGCGCACCCGGCGCGGCAGGCCCTCACCACCGCCGCCGAGCGCGCGCTGAGGCTGCACGCCGTGTCCGTCGCACACGGGTTCGCGCAGCGCGCCGTGATGCTCTGGTACGGCCACGAGGACGAGGTCGCGGCCCTGCAGGCCCAGCTGCTCGCGAGCGAGCTCGGCTTCCTGGACGACCCGCACACCTTCTACGCCGAGGGCGGCCCTGCCCGGATGCACGAGACCGCCGAGCGGCTCCTCGCGGCCGGCGACCGCCGCTCCGCGGCGCGCGCGTGGATCGGCGTCGGGCAGGCCGAGTGGTACCGCGGCGGTGGCGCCGACCTCGCCGCCGGCTACCTGTCGCAGGCCGTCGACCTGCTGGCGGAGGAGCCGGCCAGCGAGATGTTCTGCAACGCGCTCGCCGAGCTGAGCCGCCTGCGGATGCTGACCCACAGCTATGGCGAGGCGATCGCGCTGTCCGACCGGGCCGTCGCGATCGCCCGGCCTCTTGGCCTGCGGGAGGTCGAGGCCAACGCGCTCACGACGGCCGGCACGGCGCGCTACAACATCGGTGACCCCCTCGGCATCGTGCAGCAGGAGGAGGCGCTGACCCTCGCCCGCGAGCACGGCCTGCGGGCCCTCCAGCGAGCCGCCAACAACCTGGCGGCGACCATGCAGGAGGAGGGTCGGCTGCGCAGGTCGTACGAGCTGATCGACGAGAGCGCCCGGGCGACCCGCGGCTGGGGCCTGTCGCTGACGACCCGCGCCGACGACTCCGAGAGCGCGCTGATGGCCTGGTACGACGGCGACTGGCCGCGGCTGCTGGAGCACGCGGAGTCGTTCGTCGCTTCGGCCTCCGCCGAAGCGAGGCAGTGGGAGGCCCACCTGGTCGCGGTCATGAGCACGGTTCGCGTGCTGCGTGGCGGCAGCCCGGCACCGGAGCTCGTCGAGGTCGTCGAGCGCGGTCGCCGGAGCGGCTTCCCCCAGCTGGTGCGCAGCGCGCTCGCCCACTACGGCGGCTGCCTGTACCTGCTCGGCGACGTCGCGGCCGCCACCGCGACGTTCGACGAGCTCTACGAGCACACCGCGCAGAACATGCGGGGCAGCGCGCGCGAGTGGATCTACCCGGCCGTGCTGCTCGGGTCGTTCGTCAGCCGAGATCGCCTGCAGCTGCTGGCCAACCGCCTCGCCGGCCTCGAGCCGAAGACCCCCTGGATGGCGGCCGCCAACCACATCGCGGCCTCGCACCTGCTCAACGACGAGGGCAAGCACATCGACGCCTGCGAGCGGGTCGTCGAGGCGATCGACACCTACCAGTCGATCGGTGACGCCTCGTCGACCGTGTTCGCTCGGGTCCGGCTGGCCCGCTGCGCGGTCCGGGCCGGCGACCTCGAGGTCGTGCGCGAGCAGAACCGGCTGGTCCGCGAGTTCATCGCCGCCAGCGGTGCCGTGCGCTTCGAGGAGTTCCTCCCGCCCGAGGACTGACCCCCGCGAAGCGGCTAGAAGTAGCCGATCTCCTGGAGGTTGCCGACGTAGGTGCCCATGATCTCCTGCACCGCCGAGTCGTTGCCGCCGCCGTAGAGCTCGATCCGGAAGTCCTGCACGATGGCGGCCGCCTTCACGTTGAGGGCGAGCGTCTCCTGCTCGATCGAGATCTTCGTCAGCTCCTCGAGCGTCCCCCGGACCAGCATGAAGCCGCCATCCGCGCCCGTGACGGCGAAGTACTCCTCGTGCGAGTGGATCCGACCCTGCTTCGCCAGCTGCTCGAACCGCTCGACGGCAGCGCCGAACACCTCCAGGCCCTTCTGCTCGCGCCCCGGGATCGACGGTCCCCAGCTGATGCGGATGGCGCCGTTCATGGCGTACCCCCTCGGCCGGGCGTCCTGCCC
>CBIHPE010000010.1:0-37338 GCA_966212015.1 uncultured Frankiales bacterium
CCCTCGGGTGTCCCGCGGGGCGTGGGGCGTGGACCGGCGCAGGTTCCACCCAGGACGCCGGGATCGGCTGCTGCGCAGCAGCTTCAGCCCCAACGGCGAGGTCGTCGTCGGGTACGTCGGACGGCTCGCGCACGAGAAGGAGCTCGCGCTCCTGGCACCGGTCCAGAGCCTGCCGGGAGCGCGACTGGTCATCGCCGGCGACGGTCCCGCCCGCAAGCAGCTCGAGAGGCAGCTGCCGCAGGCGGAGTTCGTCGGCTTCCAGTCCGGCAAGGCTCTCGCTCAGACCTTCGCGAGCCTCGACGTCTTCGTCCACCCGGGGTCGCACGAGACGTTCTGCCAGGCCGCGCAGGAGGCCCTCGCCAGCGGCGTCCCGCTCGTCGGTCCGCGCGCCGGCGGCCTGCTCGACCTGGTGCTGGACGAGCAGAACGGCCTGTCGTTCGCTCCCGGCGATGCCCTTGACCTCCGCGACCAGGTGGAGCGGCTGGTGGCAGATCCCCTGCTGCGCAGGCGGTTGCGAGGTCAGGCCCGGATGTCTGTGCAGGGCCGCAGCTGGGACGTCATCGGCAGCGAGCTGGTCGGCCACTACGAGGAGGTGCTCGCCGCGTGAGTCGCATTGTGCAGGTCGCCAACTTCGTCACCCCCACGTCGGGTGGGCTGCGCACCTGCCTCAACCACCTGGCGCTCGGGTATGCCGCGGAGGGTCACGAGGTCGTCCACGTCATCCCGGGTGACCGCGACTCGGTCGAGCAGATGCCCTGGGGCACAAGGGTTCTCGTCGAAGGCACCCCGATCCCGGGCACCGGATACCGCGTGGTCACGAACCTCCGCAAGCTCGAGCGGACGCTCTCCTCCCTGGCGCCCGACCGGCTGGAGGTGCATGACCGGACGACCCTGCGCGGGCTCGGCGCGTGGGCGTCGCGACACGGGCTGCCGTCGCTCGTGGTGAGCCACGAGCGGCTCGACGTGTGGTTGAAGCAGTGGCTGCCCCGGCGAGCGCCGCTGGGCCGCGCGGCGGATCGGTCGAACGCAGCGCTCGCGGCCTCGTTCGACTCGGTCGTCTGCACCACGGACTGGGCGGCCGAGGAGTTCAGGCGGCTCGGCGCTGCGGTGTCGCTCGTGCCCCTCGGGGTCGACCTCGCAGGGTTCCCGCCTCGGCTGCACCGGTCCGAGGGCCAGGAGACGCTGCTGGTGATGGCGAGCCGGCTGTCGCGGGAGAAGCGCCCAGACCTCGCGGTCGGTGCCGTGCGTGAGCTCGTCCGACGGGGGCACGTGGTGCGGATGCTGGTCGCGGGCGACGGAGCCCTCCGCTCCTCACTGGAGAAGGAGTCACGGGACCTGCCCATCCACTGGCTCGGCTTCGTGCAGGACCGCAGCGAGCTCGCCGCGCTGCTCGCCGCGGCGGACGTGGCGATCGCTCCCGGTCCGGTCGAGACCTTCGGCCTCGCGGCCCTCGAGGCTCTTGCCTGCGGGACGCCGGTCGTCGTGAACCGGCACTCCGCCCTGCCGTCGGTGGTCGGGGACGCCGGCCGGACGAGCCCGAGCAGCGGGTGGGTCTTCGCGGACGCGGTCGAGGAGCTGCTGCAGCGTGACGAGCTCGCTCGCCGGCACGCGGCACGGACCCGAGCAGAGACCTTCTCGTGGGACGCGACGGTGCAGGGCTTCCTGGGGGTGCACCGCCTCGACCGGCTCCAGGTCGCGGCGTGACCGGCCTGCAGGCTCTCGGCGACAGCTTCACCTGCGGTGACGGCGTGGGCGTGCAGGTGCCGCTCACAGCGACGTGGGCGGCGCTGCTCGCCGACGGGCTCGGCCTCCGGCACCGCTCGCTCGCCGAGGCCGGGGCTCGCGTGCGCGACGTCGTCCAGGTGCAGCTGCCGCAAGCGACCGAGGCCGAGGTCAGCACGCTGCTCGTGGGGCTGAACGACGTCGCGCGCGGTGGCTTCGACATCGAGGCTGTCAGAGACGGCCTCAGTGTGTCCGTCGACCGCCTCCACGAGCTCTCCGACCACGTCGTGCTCGGCCGGCTCCACGACCCGTCACAGGTGCTCTGGATGCCACTGCCCCTGCGTCGCGTGGTGCGCCGTCGGCAGCAGCAGGTCAACGCGCTGGTCGACGAAGTGTCGGGGGTGACGGTGGTCGACCTCGCGGCCGTGCCCGAGCTGCAGGTGCCCGCGGGCTGGGCGGTCGATCGCGTCCACCCCTCCGCTGGCGGCCACCGGGCCCTGGCGCGGGCCGCAGCCGCGGCGCTGGGCCGCGACATCCTCGACGCGGTGGAGCTGCCGAAGCCGCCGAGCCTGACGCAGCGAGCCGTCTGGAGCGCCCGGCACGGGGCCCCTTACCTTGCGGGGCAGGTCATCGGACGCTGGACCTGAGGCCAAGCTTCGCGGCGAGCCGGCCGGCTTCGACCAGGGCCGTCGTACCGCTGAAGTCGCGCGGCCCTCTCGGAACGCTGGCCAGCAGGCCCGCGGCCCACGCGTCTGCGATGTGCGGGACGACGACGACTCTCGGGTCGTCGAGCGCCTGTCCGACGGTCGCCCGGTTCGCGACCGCGCGGGCAGCGGTGAAGGCGCGCAGGACCGTGTCGAGCGGACCGGTCGCGGTCTCGAGTGGTGGCGTGTAGCTGCCGCGACCGGCGTCACCGATGCTGCACGCCTCGGTGCCGCAGGTGACGGGGGACAGGCCGCAGTCGAGGACGATCACCTGGTCGACCGGTGCCGCGTCGGCCAGCGCCTTGGCCACCGGGACGCCCGCGACGACGCCGCCGTCGACGTGCGTGTGCCCGTCGGGGAGCAGGACGGGCGGGAACAGGCCGGGCAGCGCGCAGCTCGCGACCAGGGTGTCGACGACCGGCCCGCTCTCGTGGTGCCGCTCCCGCTGGCACTCCAGGCAGGTCGTCGTCACGGTCAGCGGGACGACCAGCTCGGACAGGTCGTGGGCGGGCACGTTGGCCGCGACGAGCCGGCGCAGGGGCCCGCTGTCGAGGAACCCTCGCCGCTCGCGCAGCACCGACGGCAGGCCGCGCAGGTGGTTGCGCCAGGTCGGCGCGAGAACGCCGTTGCTGCTGCCGTCGGTCCACCACCGCGCCAGCTCCTCGGCACGAGCTACGTCGGGCCGCGCGGCGAGGAACGCGGCGTTGAGCGCGCCGGCCGAGCAGCCGTAGAGCGCGTCGGGCACCAGCCCCGACTCGAGCAGCCCGAGCACCGCGCCTGCCTGGTAGGCGCCCATGGCCCCACCGCCACCCAGAACGAACCTCGCGCGCGCCATCCGTGCCCTCCTACGACACCTGGAGGCTAGGTGCGCGACACCTCCCGTACCCCCGTGTTCGCAAGCTGTTCACGTCGGGACGATGCGACGAGGGCGGTGTCAGAGCGCCGCCGAAGTCACATCGATGCCGCAGGTGTCATGCGGTCGCGGCGTGGCGGCCGGCGGCCCGGCCGAAGAAGGAGCCCTCGCCGAGCTGGGTGCCGGAGGAGTAGCCCTTGCCGTCCTGCGCGATGTTCGCGGCGCACGCGCCAGCGGCGTAGACGCCCTGGATGACCGAGCCGTCGGCGCGCAGCACCTGGCCGTGGCGGGAGGTGCGGAGGCCGCCGAGGGTGAAGCCGGCGTAGAGCGCCTTGCCGAGGGTCAGGTCGTAGGCACCCCACGGGCCGACGGCCTGCGACTCGACGAAGGGCGGCTGCTTGTGGAACAGCGGGTCCTCGCCGTGCGCGGCGTGCTCGTTGTAGTCGTCGAGGGTCTGCTGCAAGGCACCGGCCGGGATGCCCAGTGCGGTCTCCATCTCGGCGACCGTCTCCCAGCCGTCGATGAACGGGGTCAGCTGGAAGATCGGGTGCTCGATGTGCTCGCTGTCGACGATCAGGTAGGCGGCGTGGTCGGTCTGGTCCATGACGAACCCCGACGTGCGGGAGTGGTAGCTGTCCTCGGAGACGAACCGCTTGCCCTCCTTGTTCACGATGATCCCGGTCAGCAGCCGCGACGGCGGGTAGACGGGCGCGGTGATGAACGGCTCGTGCATGTGGAGCGTCTCGCCACCGACGGACTGGCCGAGCCGGATGCCGAGCCCGTCGTCGTAGGTGCTGCCGAGGGTGAAGGGCTTCGCAGCGAGCGCGGGGGTGAACTCGGCGACCATCTCCTTGTTCATGACGAAGCCGCCGGCGGCGATGACGGTCGCCTTGGCCTTGATGAAGCCGCTCTCGTCGAAGCGCTTCCACGCGACGCCGACCACCCGGTCGCCGTCGACCACGAGCTGCGTGGCCCCGGTCTCGAGCCGGATCTCGACGCCGAGCTCCTCGGCCCTCTTGGTCAGCAAACCGGTGACGAGTCCCGCGCCCTGGGTGTCTCCGGGGACGGGGACCTTGTGGCCGCGTGGGGCGGGCTTGGCGAGCTCGAAGTGCGGCCAGCACTTCTCGTTGCCGGTGAACATCAGGCCCTCGGTGCCGGGCTGGATGACGGCCTTCTCCGGGTAGTAGGAGCGCTCGAACTCGAAGCCGAGGGCCTCGAGCCAGTCGCAGTGCTCGACGGAGCCCTCGCAGTAGTCGCGGATCTTGTCGGGCTCCGGGTGAGGGGTGACCGACATGAGGTACTTGAACATCTCCTCGGCCGAGTCGTCATGACCCGTCGCCTTCTGCACGACCGTGCCGCCGCCGAGGTAGAAGTGGCCGCCCGCCATGGAGCTCGTGCCACCCGTGACCGCCGCCCGCTCGAGCACGAGGGTCCGCGCTCCGGCGGTGGCTGCCTCGACCGCGGCGCACCCGCCGGCGATGCCGAACCCGACGATGAGGACGTCGACCTCGTCGCTCCACTCGGTGACGTCCGAGGCCGCGACGGTCGCAGGGATCTCAAGGCTCATGGCACGGAACCTAGCAAGCGCTTGGTCTGGTTGACAGGTGTCCACTGAAACACGTTCTATCGGGCCGTGCCGATCGCTCTCGACCAGGACCTGCAGCTGCTGGCGGACTCGGTGGGGCAGCTCTGCAAGCGGCACGCACCGATGCCGGCGATCCGCGCGGGGGAGCACCAGCCGCTCTGGGACGCCCTCGTCGCGAACGGCCTGCACGCCCTCCACCTGCCCGGTCAGGGGGGTGGGCTGATGGAGCTGGCCGTCGTCGCGGAGCAGCTCGGCCGCGCCCTCGCACCCGGGCCGTGGCTGCCGACCGTGACGGCCTCAGCCGTCCTGGCACTGGCCGACCCGTCGGACGACGCCTTCCTCGGCGGCGCGACCGGTGCCGTGGTGTGGGACGCCGACGCGCCCGTGCTCGGGCTGCCCGGCGCGGACGTCGTCCTGGCCTACGAGGAGGGGCGGCTGCTTCGGGTCGAGGCCCCGCAGGTCGAGGCGCTGCCTCCGACGGACCCGACGCGCACCGTGGGCCGGCTGCTCGGTGGGAAGCGGACCGAGGTGGGTGAGGTCGACCCGGACCTGGTGCTGCTGTGGCGCGCGACGCTGCTCGCGGCCGAGGCCGCCGGCGTCGCGGACTGGGCGCTGACGTCAGCGGTCGAGCACCTCAAGACCCGCGAGCAGTTCGGCGTGCTCATCGGCACGTTCCAGGCACTGCAGCACCGGGCCGCGAACATGCTGGTGCGCAAGGAGTCTGCGGTCGCGTCGGCCTGGGACGCGGCCCGAGCAGCGGGGCAGTCGCAGGAGCAGTACGGCCTGGCGGCCGACGCTGCTCTGCTGACCGCGCTCCCTGCCGCGATCGACAACGTCTTCGACCTGATCTCCTTCCTCGGGGCTCTCGGCATCACGTGGGAGCACGACGCGCACCTCTACTGGAAGCGCGCGATCTCGCTGCAGGCTGCCGGCGGTGACGTCGCGTCGATCGCCCGCCGGCTCGGCGGCCGGTCGGCAGTGCGCGCGAGCGGCATGGACGACCCAGCGCTGCTGCCCGAGCTGCGGGCGGAGGTCGGCGCGGTCCTGGATCGCGTCGCCGCGCTGCCGGAGGACCCCGGCCACACCGGGGCGTTCGGCGTCTGGCGAGGAGGGGACCGGCAGGACGTGCTCGCCGACGCGCGCCTCATCGCGCCGCACCTGCCGCCGCCGCTCGGCCGGGCCGCCGGGCCGCTCGAGCAGGCGGTCATCGCCGACGAGTTCGTGAAGCGCGGCCAGCAGCAGCCGACCCTCGTCGTCGGCGACTGGGCGCTCGCGACACTGGTCGTGCACGGGACGGACGAGCAGGTCGAGCGGTTCGCGGAGCCGAGCCTGCGCGGGCACCTGGTGTGGTGCCAGCTGTTCAGCGAGCCGGGGGCGGGCAGCGACCTCGCATCGGTTCGCACCCGCGGCACGCGGGTGGACGGCGGCTGGAAGCTCTCTGGGCAGAAGGTCTGGAACTCCCGCGCGTGCGAGTCCGACTGGGGCGTCTGCCTCGCCCGTACCGACCCGGACGTCGCGAAGCACAAGGGCCTCACGTACTTCCTGGTGGACATGTCCTCTCCGGGCGTCACGGCCAACCCCATCAAGCAGGCGACCGAGGCCGCCGAGCTGGCCGAGGTCTTCCTCGACGACGTCTTCGTCCCCGACGACTGCGTGCTCGGCGAGCCGGGCCAGGGCTGGAAGATCGCGGTCGGGACGCTCGGGCACGAGCGGACCAACATGGGCACCCGCATGCCGTACGGGTCGGCGGCCGTGGCGCGACGGGCAGGCAACCTGCAGCTCGCGGGGGAGTGCGCCGCGCGGGAGTCGACCGTCGCTGCGCTCAACCTGCGGTCGGTGCTCGGCCGGCTCGCCGGCAGGGACATGTCGGCCGAGGCCAGCGTCAACAAGGTGCTCAGCGCCACCGCGCAGCGCGACGGATCACGCGCCCTCGTCGGGCAGCTCGGGTCGGCTGGTCTCACGACCGACGGCGGCTTCGTCATGGACTACGTCGGGATGCCCGCCATGCTCTTCGGGGGCGGCACCCTCGAGGTGCAGCTCAACGTCATCGCGGCCCGCGTGCTCGGGCTGCCCCGCGCATGACCGTCCTCGTCGCGGACGACGGCCCCGTCCGGGTCCTGACCCTGCACCAGCCGGCCAAGCGCAACGCGTTCTCCGGAGCCATGGGACGCTCGTTGTCCGAGGCCTACCGGGCCGCTGATGCTGACGACGACGTCCGGGCCGTGGTGCTCACGGGGACGCCTCCGGCGTTCTGCGCCGGTGCAGACCTGAGTGCGGGCGAGGACACGTTCTCCCCTGCAGGGGAAGGCTTCTCGGCCGGCGGCGTCGACTTCCCGGCGTTCCGGGTGCGCAAGCCGGTCATCGCCGCGGTCAACGGCCACGCGATCGGGATCGGGCTGACGCTGGCCCTCCAGTGCGACCTGCGGGTGATGGCGGCTGAGGCGTCGTACGGGGTGGTGCAGGTGCGCCGAGGCGTCCTGGGCGACGCCTGGTCGCACTGGACCCTCCCCCGCATCGTGGGCATCGCGCGGGCAGCCGAGATCCTGCTCGTCGGCGGGACGTTCGACGGGCACCGGGCGCTGGCGCTCGGCCTGACGGACCGAGTGCTGCCGGCCGACGAGGTGCTGCCCGCTGCCCTGGCTCTCGCTCACGAGATCGCCCACACGGCGCCGGTGTCGGTCGCCCTCAGCAAGCAGCTGCTGTGGTCGTCGTTCGAGCGCGACGCCGCCTCGGTGCTGGAGCAGGAGACCGCGGCGCACCGCGTGGTGATGGCGCACGACGACGCGCGCGAGGCCATGCGAGCCTGGAACGAGCAGCGCCCCCCGCGCTGGACCGGTCGACCCCCAACCACGGAGAGCTGACGCCATGTCCCTGTTCGACGCCCCCTACGAGCCGAGCCCCTGGCAGCCGATCGCCGACGAGGTCGCCCTCTACGAGCGCACCAACGGCTCCGAGCCGAGCCAGATCGTCGGCGACAGCTGGATCGTGCTGTGGACCGTCGGCGCCAAGTCCGGCAAGGTCCGCAAGACCCCCCTCGTGAGGATCGCGGACGGCGAGGGCCGGTACGCCGTCATCGGCTCGATGGGCGGGGCGCCGACCCACCCGCAGTGGGTGCACAACATCCGCAGCAGCGGCGTCGCGAAGCTGCAGGACGGCGCAGAGCTCAAGGAGTACCGCGCGACCGAGGTCGAGGGCGACGAGAAGGCTCGCTGGTGGGGCATCGCGCGCGCGGTCTGGCCGTCGTACGACGACTACCAGGCAGCGACGGACCGCAACATCCCGCTGTTCGTCCTAGAGCCCGCCTGACGCGAGGGCGTGGTCGACGAACCGTCCGACCCGCTTGTTGCGGCCGGCCGCGATGTGGCCGCCGTCGATCCAGAGCACCTCCGGCCGGCCCCAGTGCTGCCACAGCCGGGTCGCCTGCTGCAGCGGCCGCAGGACGCGGTCGTGCCGTGCGGCGTAGAGGTGCAGGTGGTCCGTCGGTGTCTGCGGGGCCGGCAGGCCCAGGACGGCTACCGGCCGGTGCAGCTGGATGACGTGGTGGGCGTACTCCTCGTACCAGGCGGTCTTCTCGGCCCGCGGCGGGATCTGGCTGAGGAAGATCTTCGGGAAGTCGACGGCCGGGATGCCTGCGACGATGCGCTGCGCGGGGGCGTCATCGAGGAGCGCACCCGTGAGGGCGCTGACGTAGCCCCCGAGGCTGATGCCGTACAGGCTCACCGGCTGCTCGTCCTGCGCGCGGATCCAGGCGACGACCCGGCGGATGTCCCATCCGGCCTGGGAGATGCCGTGCACGTTGTCCATGATGTTGAACGACGGCAGGGCTCTCGGGACGATGCCGCTCGGCGCGCTCCGTCGGCCGTGCAGTGGCAGCACCGGCATCACGACGTTGAGGCCGAGCGCGTGGTGCAGGTGGACCGGGTGGAAGGCGGGCGCGTCGGTGCGCAGCCGGCCCATGAAGGCGCCGTGCAGCAGGACGACCCACGGCGCCGGCTGCTCGTGCCGCAGCACGCGCACGACGACCTGGCGGTTGGCCTCGTAGCCGTGCCAGCGCTCGGATCCCGGCTCTCCCGGGTGCGGCTCGTACTCGCTCTCGAAGGTCAGCCGCTCCCAGGTCTCGCCCAGGGCCTCGAAGGGCTTGCTCGCCGGCGTCGGCGCGGTCGGGGTGCGGTGGAAGGAGAGGGGATCCGTCAGCCAGCCCGCGCGGTCGAACACCGGGAGGGCAGCGCGCGCCTCGTCGAGGACCATCGCCATCTCGCGCTCGACGGACCTGCCGCTGGCGGTGCGCACTGCGAGGACCGCCAGGCTGTCGAGAGCCGCGGAGGTCAGGCCACCGGGCGTGAGGCGGGGCGCCGTGCTGCCGGTGTCCTGCCAGCGCTCGTTCCGTGCGGCGTTCTGCCGGGGCAGCGGTGCCTGGACGAGCCGGGTGACGGGTGCCGCGAGATCGCGCGGACGGATCCGCGGCAGGCCGAACTCGCCCATCAGCCGACGAAGGAGTCGGGGTAGAACTGCGCGAACCAGCGCCGGTACTGCGTGATCGGGCCGTCCACCTTCGTGACGACCGGGCGCTCGCGGTAGACCTTGTTCTCCCAGATCGGGATGTCCTGGCTGAACTGCAGGTTGGTGACCGCGGCGTTCATCTCCGAGATCGTGGCAGTCGCAGCCGCGTCCGGCAGGGCTCTCATCGAGAAGTGGATGCCGATCTCGGTGAGCTCGTCGTCGACGGGGGTCTGCGTGATGTAGGTCAGCATCTCGAGGCCGTGCTGCTGCACCTCGACGGCGACCAGGCCCGGTCCGCAGGTCGTGGTGCGCGTGCTGACCTCGAACCCGATCTCGGCGACGGCCGTGACCTTCACGTTCTGCTCGACCACCATCGACGGGCCCTCGAACCGCACGTCGAAGCGCTTGTCGTCCGGCGGCGCAATGTCGTGCACGGCGGGGAAGTGCGCGCGGTCGATGATGTTCTCGGTCAGGTCCTGGACGTGCACCCTCACCGTGTAGGAGCTGCTGCGCCACGGCGTCCACGCGCTCACGTCGTCGCGGTAGGGGAGCGGCTCGTACGTCGGGAGCGCGCCGTCGGCGGCGTGCCAGACCAGCACCCGTCCGTTGACCTCCCGGGTCAGCCAGGCGCGGGCCGAGACGCGGGGCGGGACGTCGAGGTCGGGGACCTCCACGAGCCGGCCGTCGCCCTCGAACCGCCACGCGTGGAAGGGGCAGCGGATCCCCGTGCCGCAGACGGTGCCACCGACGCCGAGGTGCGCGCCGAGGTGCGGGCAGTGCGCGTCGAAGACCCGCGCGGCGCCGTCCTCGCCGCGGAAGACGACGAGGTCCCGGTCGAGGTAGCGGACCGCCTTCACGTCGCCTGTGCTCAGGTCGTCCGACGCGGCGACGCAGAACCAGCCGGTGGGCACCGACGGGAACGGGTAGCGAGACACGTCGTCACGGAAGCCGCTTCGCTGCGCCTTGTCAACGACGAGTGTCTTGACAGGTGTCCAACGCGCGCGGGACGGTCTCGCCGTGACACGCATCTACCAAGTGGCAACGGGCAACGTCGGCACCGAGATGCTGCGGCGGCTTCAGACCCGGCCCGACCTCGAGCTCGTCGGCGTGCACTGCTACTCGCCCGAGAAGGTCGGCCGCGACGCCGGCGAGCTCGTCGGGCTCGGCCCGATCGGCGTACCCGTGACCGGAGACCTCGACGAGCTCATCGCCGCGCGCCCCGACTGCGTGACGTTCCACGGTGTCTTCCCGGACGTCGACCTCTACGTGAAGGTGCTCGAGGCCGGCATCAACGTCGTGACCACCGCGGACTGGATCACCGGCCACCACCGCGACGCGAACCACCGCACCGCTGCGGGCACCGACACCTCACGCATCGCTGCGGCCTGCGCCGCCGGGGGCTCCACGTTCTACGGCACCGGTATGAACCCGGGCCTCAACCAGATCCTCGCTGTCGTCTGCACCGCCGACGTCGCCGACGTGCGGCACGTGCTGGCGAAGGAGTCGGTCGACGTCTCCTGCCACCACAGCGTCGACACCTGGCAGGAGGTCGGCTTCGGGCTCCCCGTCGACGACCCGCGGCTGCCGGGCATGGTCGAGAAGTACACGCGCGTCTTCGAGGACGCGGTGCGGCTCATCGCCGACTGCCTCGAGATCGAGCTCGACGAGGTCACCTTCGAGCACGAGCTGGGCGCGTGCACCAAGGACGTCGACCTCGGCTGGTACCAGCTGCCCGCGGGCTCCCTCGGGGGCTGCCTGCTGAAGTACGTCGGGAAGGTCGGCGGCGTCCCGAAGGTCGAGACCCACCTCGAGTGGCAGATGACGCCGCACACGGCGCCGCACTGGGACATCCAGGGCTGCTACATCACCCAGGTCGACGGCGACCCCTGCATCTACAACAAGCACATGATCTTCCCGAGGCCCGGCGCGGACCTCAGCGACCCGTCCGCCTTCGCCTCGCTCGGCATGACCGTCACCGGCCTGCCGGCCCTCAACGCGATCGCCTCCGTGGTGGCTGCGCCGCCCGGGATCGTGACGAGCGCGGACCTGCCGCTGCGGGCCTTCGGCAGCCGGTTCCTCAGCGACTGAGCACCTGTCTTTACAACTGTCCAGTGGCCACGTAACGTCCGCGGAACGTGTGGTGCACACCACACTTTCCCACCCAGAGGGGACGAACGTGCGCCGTCGCTCCGCCGCGCTGCCGCTGATGGCGGCCAGCCTCCTGCTCGCCGGATGCGGACTCCGCGTCGACCACAGCACCCGTCAGGCCCTGCTCCACAACGAGCTCGACCAGCGCACCGGGACCACGTCGCAGCAGGCCGGCGGTGACACCAGCGGCGGCACCACGGGCATCACGTCGGGCGGCGCCACCAGCAACGGCTCGACGGGTGCCACGACAGGCAGCACGCCGGGGTCCGGCACCGGCTCCGGGACCACGGGCACGTCGGGCACCACGAGCGATACGACGACGGGAACGGGCTCGACCGGCGTACCCGCTCCCGCAGGTGGCAACGGCGGCGCGACCGACGTCGGGGTCACGGCGACGACACTGACCGTCGGCACGGTCGTGGACCAGAGCGGTCCGCGCCCGGGCCTGTTCAACGGCTCGCTCGCAGGGGTGCGGTCCTACTTCGCCTACGTGAACAGCAAGGGAGGTGTCTACGGGCGCAAGCTCCAGACGGCCTCCGGCGACTCCGGCACCAACTGCAACACCACCGCCTCAGCGCACCAGGCCCTCGCGAACACGGCCTTCGCCTACGTCGGGAGCTTCGGCGTCTACGACAACTGCGGCGCCGCGTTCTTCAAGAGCAACCCGAAGCTCGCGGACGTCTCGTACGCGATCAGCAGCGAGCGCGGAGCCGTGAAGAACAACTTCTCCGTGCAGATGCAGTCGGGGGGAGCGCAGGCCGGGCCCGCTCTGGTCTACAAGAAGGTCTACCCCGGGATCGAGAAGCACCTCGGTGCGCTCATCGCTGATGTGGCGGCCTCGCGCAGCCAGTGGCAGCTGATGAAGCAGATGTACCAGCGAGAGGGCTTCACGATCGCCTACGAGCAGTTCGTCTCGCCCACCGAGGTCGACTACACGCGCTACGTCATCGGCATGCGCCAGGCCGGCGTCGACATGGTCGTCCTGACGAACGACGTCTCCGGCGAGGTGAAGTTCGTCAACGCGACGCAGCAGCAGAGCTGGACCCCGCACGTGATCACCACCCGAGCGGTGTTCTACGACCCGGCGTTCAAGGAGCTCGTCTCCGGCAGCCCGACGAACGTCTTCACCGAGCTCGGCTCCGCGCTCTACCTCAACAAGGAGGAGCGCGTGAACCCCGGCGTCGCGCTCTACCAGGACTGGATGCAGAAGACCGCGCCGGACCAGGCGATGGACTCGTTCTCCGTCTTCGGCTGGTGCGAGGCGGAGCTGTTCGTCGAGGCGCTGACGAAGGCCGGCCCGAAGGCGACCCGCGCCTCGCTCCTGACGGCGCTCCGCGGCGTCCACTCCCTCGACACCGGAGGCCTGCTGCCCAGCGGTGACCCGGCCGGCAAGAAGCCGACGCCCTGCTTCGTCATCGCTCACTACGAGGGCAGCTCCTGGAAGCGGTGGAACAGCCCCGCCAAGGGCTTCGACTGCAGCAAGCCGTTCCTGTTCGCGAAGTGACCCGATGACGACGTTCCTGGCCCTGACGGTCTACGGACTGGTCGTGGGCTGTCTCTACGCGCTGACGGCGACCGGCATCGTCGTGACCTACACGACCTCCGGTGTGTTCAACTTCGCGCACGGCGCGACGGGCATGCTCGCGGCCTTCACCTACTGGCAGCTGACGGTCCCGTGGGGCCTTCCGGTGTGGCTGGCGGTGGTCCTCGTGCTCGGCGTGGCCGGCCCGCTGTTCGGCGCTGTCGTGGAGTTCGTGCTGATCCGGCCGCTCTACCGAAGGTCGGCTGAGGCTCCGCTGGTGGCCACCCTCGGACTGCTGCTCATCCTCATCGGTGTCAGCTTCGCCATCTGGAACCCGCTCACGCCGCGCCGGCTCCCGCTCCTGTTCGGCGGGCGGCAGATCGACCTCGGTGTCATCAACGTCAGCTACCACCAGGTGGTGGTCGTGGCCGTGACCCTCGTGGTCGGCGTCTCGCTGAGGCTGTTCTTCACCCGCACGCTGCTCGGGATCGCGATGCGCGCGGTCGTCGACGACCGGGAGCTCGCCGGCATCTACGGCGCACGGCCGGAGCGGGTCGCCCAGGCCTCGTGGGCGCTCGGCTCCTCCCTGGCCGCGCTGTCCGGCATCCTGCTCGCGCCCCTCGCCGACCTGCAGGTCTACAACCTGACGCTGCTCATCATCAACGCGTTCGCGGCGGCCCTCGCGGGTCGGCTCAAGAGCATCCCTCGGGCCGTGGTCGCCGCGATCGTGATCCAGCTCGCCATCGGCTACACGGGGCAGTACCTCCCGACCGGCGACCTCGTGCAGCGGGTGCTCCCGAGCCTGCCGATGATCGCGCTGTTCGTCATCGTGGTGCTGACGCGTCAGGACCGGATCGTCACGTCCGGCGTCCGGTCCTCCCGCGCGCCGCGGCTGCCCGGAGCGCGAGAGGCCGCAGGGTGGGCTGTGGGCTTCGTGGCGCTCGTCGCGGTCGCCGAGCCGCTGCTGAGCGGTGCCACCGTCGGGCACCTCAACGAGGCGCTGGCCTCGGCCGTCATCCTGCTCTCGCTCGTCCTCGTCGTCGGCTACGGCGGACAGGTGTCGCTGTGCCAGCTGACCTTCGCGGGGCTGAGCGCGCTGACGATGAGCGAGGTCGGGTACGGGTGGTTCGGGGCCTTGTGCGGGGTCGCCGTCGCGATCACCTGCGGCCTGCTCGTCGCCCTGCCGACCGTCCGGCTGCGCGGCCTCTACCTCGCCCTCGCCACGCTGGCCTTCGCCCAGGCGATGGACCGGTCGTTGTTCAACACGGCGTTCGGCACCAGCGACTCCGTCACGATCCCGCGGTTGTCGCTCCCGGTCCTCGACATCACGTCCGACCGCGGCTTCCTGCTGTTCGCCTCCGTGGTGTTCGCGCTGGCCGGCTGCGGGCTCCTCGCGACGAGGCGGAGCAAGTACGGCCGTCGGCTGGCCGCGCTCAACGACTCGACGGCGGCCAGCTCGACCCTGGGCATCGACGTGACCCGGCACAAGCTGGCCGTGTTCGGTGCCTCCGCCGGCCTGGCCGGCGTGGGCGGGGTGCTCTACGCCGGTTCCCACGTCGCCGTCGGCTCGTTCGACTTCCAGCTGTTCAGCAGCCTGACGCTGCTGCTCCTCCTGCTCATCGGCGAGCGCACGATGGTGAGCGGCGCGCTGTTCTCCGCGCTGCTCTTCTCGGTCTTCCTGCCCGAGCTCACCGATGCGCTCAAGGACGCCGGCTTCTCGGGCTACAACGCGGTCACGTTCCTCGTCACCGGCGTGCTCGTGCTGAGGGTCGCGCGCGACCCGCGCGGAGTGATGGGTCAGCTCGCCGACCTCGCCCGCCACCTCCGGCTGCGGCAGCGGCTGCCGCTGCCCGTCGCGCGGGAGGTGAGCGCGCCATGACAGACCTGCTCTCCGTGGAGAACGTGACGGTGCGGTTCGGCGGCATCACGGCGGTCAACGACGTGTCGTTCAGCGTCGCCCCCGCGCAGGTGACCGGGCTGATCGGCCCCAACGGCGCTGGCAAGACCACGACCTTCAACGTCATCACCGGGCTGCAGGCGGCGACCTCCGGCTCGGTGCGGCTGGGGGAGCGCGACCTCACCAGCCTGGCCCCGTTCAAGCGGGCCCGCCTCGGCCTCGGCCGGACGTTCCAGCGGCTCGAGGT
Organism: uncultured Frankiales bacterium; assembly: GCA_966212015.1. Classification (GTDB taxonomy): domain Bacteria; phylum Actinomycetota; class Actinomycetes; order Mycobacteriales; family SCTD01; genus RYN-111. The sequence continues at coordinate 15,179 of CBIHPE010000010.1, forward strand.
GTTCGGGAGCCTGTCCGCCCGCGACAACGTGCGGGTCGCGACCGAGCACCACCACGACCTCACAGGGCACGCGCCCGACCCGGACGCGCTGCTCGAGCGGGTGGGCGCGCTGCACGTCGCCGACGAGCAGGCCGACGCCCTGCCCACCGGTCTCGCGAGGCTCGTCGAGCTGGCGCGCGCCCTTGCCACCGAGCCGTCCGTGCTGCTCCTCGACGAGCCGGGCAGCGGGCTCGGCATCGCTGAGAGCGAGCAGCTCGGCGACCTGCTGCTCGACCTCGCTGCGGAAGGGATCGGCGTGCTCCTCGTCGAGCACGACGTCGAGCTCGTCATGCGGGTCTGCACCGACATCACGGTGCTCGACTTCGGCACCGTCATCGCGCAGGGAACACCGGCTGAGGTACAGCAGGACCCGCGCGTCCAGGCGGCCTACCTCGGGGCGGAGGTGGCCTAGTGGGGATCCCCGCGCTCGAGCTCATCGACCTGCATGCCGGCTACGGCCGGATCGAAGTGCTGCGCGGCGTCGACCTGCACGTCCCGCAGGGCAAGGTGACGGCACTGCTCGGGCCGAACGGAGCGGGGAAGACGACGACGCTGCGCGCCATCGGGGGAGCTCTGTCGCCCACCTCCGGGTGCGTCCACCTCGACGGCGTGCACGTCAACGGTGCCTCGCCGTCTGCTCTCGCCCGCGCCGGGCTGTGCCACATCCCCGAGGGGCGAGCGGTCTTCCCCAACCTCACGGTCACCGAGAACCTGCGGATGACCGTGTACGGCGGGGACAGGTCCCTCTCGGACGTGCTCGAGTCCGCGTTCACGCGCTTCCCGCGGCTGGCGGAGCGCCGCGACCAGCTCGCGGGCACGATGTCGGGCGGCGAGCAGCAGATGCTCGCGATGGCCCGCAGCCTGACGGGGAGCCCCGGACTGCTGCTGCTGGACGAGATCTCCATGGGTCTGGCACCGATGATCGTGCGCGAGCTCTACGACCTGGTCGCCCAGCTCGCGGCTGACGGCATCACCATCCTCGTCGTCGAGCAGTTCGCGCGGATCGCCCTGAGCGTCGCCGACTTCGCCGCCGTCATGTCCGGCGGCGTCATCACGACGGTCGGCCAGCCCGCCGACGTGGCCGACGCCGTCGAGGACGCCTACTTCGGAGGTGCTGCATGAGGAAGCGCACATCGGCCGCGACGCTCGCCGTCGCCCTCGCCCTGCCGGTGCTGCCGCTGACGGCGGCGCACGCGGACGGCGACCCGGGCTCGGGCTTCGGCGCTGTCCGGCTGCACGCCGTCGCGCACGGCGAGGAGTTCCTGTTCAGCTCCACGACGCAGATCCCTGCGCAGATGTCCGTGCCCTACGCCGCGTCCGACTTCCAGCTCGGCGAGGGTGTGGGCCTTGCCACCGTCGCCTGGCCCGGGGACACGGGTGCCTCGCTGGGCACCACGTTGCAGGTCGGCTTCGGTGCCCCTAGCCAGGCGAGCATCCTCAACGACCCGGCGATCGCCATCGCCCGCAGTGGCTCCGGCGACGCCGACGTGAAGAACACCACGGTGCCGGCCGCGACCGTCCACGCCACCGCGACGAAGCGGAAGGCCACCGCCGACGCGGCGGTCGACGGGGCGGCAGCGCTGGCGACGACGGCGGGGAGCACCGCGTCGACCTCCTCCGTCGAGCTCACGGGCGTGACGAGCGCCGTCGGCGCTGCGTCGACCGACGTCCGCGACGTCACGATCGGCGGCGTCGTGCACATCGGAGCGGTGACGAGCTCGGCCACGGGCAGCACCGACGGGGAGCACGCCGACGCCAAGGGCTCGACGTCGGTCTCCGGCCTGTCGGTCGCGGGAGTGGGCGTCACCGTCGACGAGACCGGCATCTCGGTGGCAGGCACCACCGTCGTACCCCCCGGTGCGGCGGACGCCGTGACCAGCGCGCTCGTCCAGGCGCAGATCACGATCACGCTCACGAAGCCGGTGAAGACCGTGACCGGCGGCAAGGTCGAGTACTCCACCGGCGGCCTCGTGGTGACCACGCCGCTCGGCACGCTGACCCTCGGGGGAGCAGAGCTCGTGCTCAACGCGACCCGCGCCGACGACATCACGACGCCGCCGACCGGCGAGTCGACGACACCACCCGTGACCGACCCCGGTGGCACGACCGGCGGGACAACAGGCGGCGCGGTGGTGCCGACCACAGGTGGCGTCGACCCCGGCGGCACGACCGGACCCGCACCGATCGTCCCGGGCCCCACGCTGCCTCGGACCGGCGGCTCGCCGGTCTTCGCAGGGGTGCCGCTGTCGGTCCGCACCGGCTACGGCTGGGCCTGGGTCGTCTCGGGCCTGCTGCTCTCGTTCCTCGCCGGCTCCTGGCTGCTCGGCCTCAGCGGTCGCTGGCTCATCCCCGACCTGAGCGGCTGCCCGCTCGAGAGGAGACCGTCATGACGACGCCGAGGTTCCGGGACCGGTTGGAGGGCGTGTCCACCGGCTCGAAGCGCCCGCTCCCAGTGCTTGCCGGCAGCGTCCTCGCGCCGCTCGGGCTCGTGCTCATCGGCCTCGCCTGGCTCGGGGCGTCACGCACGCCGCTGGTGCAGGAGCAGCTGGCCTACCTGATCAGCGGTGGGCTGATGGGTCTCGCCCTCGTCGTCCTCGGCGGGTTCCTCTACTTCGCCCACTGGCAGACCGCGGTGCTCAACGAGGTGCGCATCCAGACCGCCGAGATCACCGCCGCTCTTCGCTCCGGCTCGGCGCCGCTGCCGTTCACTGGCACGCTGCTCACCACCGCCCAGGGCACCCTCGCGCACCGGCCGGACTGCCCGGTCGTCCGCGGACGGGCGGACCTCGAGCCCGCAACCGCCGACCTCGAGCTCTGCAGCATCTGTGAGCCAGTCACATGAGCGTGCCGGCGTTCGAGGTCCCGCGCCGCTCGCACCAGGGCCGCCGTCCCGAGATGGCGGCTCGCCTCCTCGACGCTGCGGTCGACGAGGTCGCCGCCACCGGCTTCGAGGGCATGACCGTCCGCCTCGTCGCGAGCCGCGCCGGCGTCTCCGCGGCGACCGTCTACGCGTACTTCTCCAGCAAGGAGCACCTGCTGACGGCGGAGTTCTGGCGTCGCATGACCGCCCTGCCCGAGCCCGACTTCCCGGCCAGCGCCGCTGTGGGGGAGCGGGTCGAGCTCGCGCTCGGGGCGATCGCCCTGCTCGTTGCCGACGAGCCGGAGCTGGCGGCGGGCGTCACGACGTCGCTGATGGCCCACGACGCCGACGTCATCGCGCTGCGCGACCAGATGGGTGCGGTCTTCCTGCGCCGAGTGGAGCAGGCGCTCGGACAGGACCTGCCTGCGGTCGCCGTACCCGGTCTGACGATGGCCTTCGTCGGCGCGATGCTCTCCGCAGGCATGGGCAACATCGCCTACCGCGACGTGCCCAGCCTGCTCGCCGGCTTCGCCTCGGTCCTGGCCCGTCCGGCATGACCTGGACAGATGTCCAGACCGGTGTCAGGATCCGGCCATGACCAGCAGGTACGCCGCGCTGACGCGACAGCAGCTCGCCGTCGTCGTCCCCGAGCTGCTGCTGACGGGGCACCTGATCGACCGGTCCGGGATGGCCTGGGCGCTGGGCGCGTTCGGCCAGGAGGCGATGGCCGCCATCGCCATCGAGGAGTGGGCCGGCGCGTCGCCGATCTACACCCGGCGGATGCAGCGCGCGCTCGACTTCGTCGGCACGGACGTGGCCACGATCTTCAAGGGGATGCAGCTCGAGATCGGTGCCCCGCCGCAGTTCATGGACTTCCGGTACTGGGTCAGGGATGCCAACCACGGCGGCTTCCACCTCGACCACTGCGGCGCCCTGCTCGACGTCGAGCCGATGGGCGACGTGCACGTCAAGGCGATGTGCCACGACATCGAGGACCCGACGTTCGACGCGACGGCGGTCGCCACCAACCCCAAGGCCGTCATGCGGCCGGTCCACCGGCCGCCCCGTGTGCCGGCGGACCGCGCGCCCCACTGCGAGTGGACCGTCACCATCGACGAGGCGAACCCCCCGGTCGAGGCGATCCCGGCCCTGGCGGTCGTCCAGGCGAAGAAGGTGGCCACGCTCGAGCTGTCGCCGATCGACCCCACCGAGGACGGCGCGGGCGACTACAGCGGCCCCCTCGTGTCGGACATCGACTTCGGGGCGTTCTCGCACTCGGCGCTGGTCCGGATCGCCGACGAGGTCTGCGTGCAGATGCACCTGCTCGTGCTGTCGTTCCAGCTCGCCGTGCGGGACCGGGCGGTCGATCGCGCGCAGGCCGACACCATCGTCACGAAGCAGCTCACCGGCATCGCGGGGATCATGTCCGAGCGGATCGGCCGGGCCGTCGGCCTCGACGACCCGGTCGAGGTGCTGAAGCTCCATCCCCTGCTCAACCCGGCCGGCTACGTCTACGCGTCGTTCGGCGACGGGACGGTCACGGTCACGCCCTCGCCGGCCCACGACGACGAGGCCTGGATCGCGCGCACCGGACCCGGGTCGCTGCGCCCGCTGCAGGCAGCGGTGCAGGGCGTCAGCCCGTACTTCGACGTCGAGGTCAGCGGCTCGGCCGCGGACTGGAGCGCCCAGGTGGTGCGTCGGGACGAGCCCGCGAGGGAGATGGACGAGGTCGCGGTGACGCGGTTCAGCAAGGGTGCCGGGTTCGCGTTCATGCCGCGCCGGCCCCTGCCCTTGACAGTAGTCTAGACTACTGTCCAGAATGACGGCTCGGCACGCTGCAGGAAGCAGGTGAGCACGGCATGACGACTCCCGCTCTCGAGGGCTCGCGACGCAGGCTGTCCGGGCGCCGCCCGGAGATGGCGACCAAGCTGGTCGACGCCGTCTCGCAGGTCATCGCCGTCACGGGCTACGACGGGCTGACCGTCCGCGCTGTCGCCAAGGCCGCCGGCGTGTCCGCGGCCAGTGCCTACAACTACTTCGCGAGCAAGGAGCACCTGCTGGCCGAGGTCTACTGGCGCCGGCTCTCGGCCCTGCCGCCGGTGGAGGTCGGCCCGAAGGCCACCGCCGGGGACCGCATGCGCGCCGCCGTGATGCCGATCGTCACGTCGCTCGCCGACGAGTCGGAGCTCGCAGCTGGTGTCACGACAGCACTGCTGGCCCACGACCCTGACGTGGTCGCGGTGCGCGACGCCGTGGGTGCTCTCATGGCGCAGCGCCTGCACGACGCCCTGGGGTCGATCGTGCCGGACGAGGCGCGCACGCCGCTGGTCTTCATGCTGACGGGCGGCCTGCTCAACGCCGGCATGGGCTACCTCGAGTACGCGCAGGTCGCCGAGGAGATGGCGAAGTTCGCCGACTCGATGTCGTGGAAGAAGCGGCGCTGATGACCACGCTGTCCGAGCGGGTCTTCGACCCCTACGACTACGCCTTCCACGAGGATCCCTACCCCACCTACGCGTGGCTGCGCGCAGAGGCGCCGGTCTACCGCAACGACGAGCTGGGCTTTGTGGCGCTCTCCCACCACGCCGACGTGCTGAACGCCTTCCGCGAGGCAGACCTGTTCTCGAGCGCTGACGGCGTCTCGCTCGACCCCGCCGCGACAGGACCGCAGGCCGAGCGCGTCATGAGCTTCCTCGCGATGGACGACCCGCGGCACTTCCGGATGCGCTCGCTCGTGACGAAGGGCTTCACGCCCCGCCGGGTCGCGGCCCTCGAGGAGAGGGTGCGGGAGATCACGCACGAGCACCTGGACGCTGCCGTGGCCGGCGGCACGCTCGACTTCATTGACGACCTCGCCGGGCGAGTGCCGATGGACGTCGTCTCCGAGCTGCTCGGCGTGCCCGCTGCCGACCGCGCGGAGCTGCGCCGGCTCGCGGACCTCGTGGTGCACCGCGAGGACGGCGTCACCGACGTGCCGCCCACCGCCGCGGACGCGTCGCTGCAGCTGATCGTCTACTACCTCGAGCTGATCGCCGACCGTCGCAAGCAGCGTCGGGACGACCTCACGTCCGCGCTCATCGACGTCGACGTCGACGGCGAGCACCTGACGGACGAGGAGCTCTGCGGCTTCCTGTTCCTCATGGTCGTCGCCGGCAACGAGACCACGACCAAGCTGCTCGGCAACATGTGGTGGTGGGCGCACGAGCACCCGGCCCAGAAGGCGCGGGTCCTCTCCGGCGAGGTCTCGATGATGCAGTGGGTCGACGAGACGCTGCGCTTCGACGCGTCCTCGCAGGTCATCGCCCGCACCCTCCGCTCCGACACGGTCCTCCACGGCTCGAAGATCAGGGCAGGGGAGCGGGTGCTCCTGCTGATCGGCTCCGCGAACCGTGATGAGCAGGTCTTCGCGGAGCCTGACGTCTATGACCTCGGTCGCGACACGACCGAGCTGCTGAGCTTCGGCAACGGCCGGCACTTCTGCCTGGGCGCCAACCTCGCCCGCCTCGAGGCCAAGGTCGTCATGGAGGAGCTCCTCGGCCTGGTGAAGGACTGGTCCGTCGACCGCGACCGCATCGAGCGGGTCCACTCGGTCAACGTGCGCGGCTTCGCCCACCTCCCGTCCACGGTCGTGCGGCGATGAGCCGAGGCTGGCGAGGCGAGCCGTGTCGCTGAGCCGTCCTGCTGTCGTCACGGGGGCGTCGTCGGGGATCGGCGAGGCGACAGCCCTCCTGCTGGCGTCCCAGGGCTATCCCGTCGTGCTCGGCGCCCGGCGCGTCGACAAGTGCCAGGTGACCGTCGACGCGATCCGCGCCGACGGGGGCACGGCGCACGCGTTCGCTCTCGACGTCGCCGATGCTGCCTCGCGCGACGCCTTCGTCAAGCAGACCGTCGAGGCGGTGGGCGACGTCGAGGTGCTCGTCTCCAACGCCGGCCTGTCCCGGCCGGCAGGCGCGCTCGAGGTCGACGAGGCCTCGCTGCTCGAGCACCTGCAGGTCAACCTGATCGGAGCGCAGGCGCTGGCGAAGGCGTTCGGTCAGCCGATGGTCGAGCGCGGTCGCGGCGACCTCTGCTTCATCACCTCCGAGGTCGTGCGCGAGCCGCGGCCCTGGGTGGCGCCGTACGTGTCGTCGAAGTACGCGCTCGAGGGCCTCGTGACCGTGCTCATGCGCGAGCTCGAGGGCACCGGCGTGCGGGTCTCGTGCATCCGGCCCGGCCAGACGCTGACCGAGATGGGCTTCGACTGGGAGCCCGAGCGGACCGGCGAGATCCTCGAGTCCTGGAAGAGGTGGGGCCTCGCCCGCCACCCGCACTTCATGCCGCCCAGCGGCATCGCGGCAGCGGTGGCTGCCTGCGTCGGGGCACCGCCCGGTGTCTCGTTCGCCTACGTCGACGTCGAACCCGTCCCGCCGCCTCGGAAGAAGGCTGAATGAGCACGATCACCTCACCGCCCCGCGTCTCCGGGGGAGAGCACGAGCACGGTCACCTCGAGGAGCTGCGCACCGACCCGATCGGGCTGATGCGCCGCGTGCACGAGGAGTGCGGTCCGGTCGGGTCGTTCGACCTGGCGGGTCGCAGCGTCGTGCTGCTGTCGAGCGCCGAGACCAACGAGTGGTACTTCCGCACGCCGGACGGCGTGCTGGACCAGGCCGCGGCCTACCCGTTCATGACGCCGATCTTCGGCGAGGGCGTCGTCTTCGACGCGCCCCCGGAGCGGCGCGGCGAGATGATCCGCTCGACCGCCTTGCGCGGCGACCAGATGGTCGGACACGCGGAGGTCATCGCCGCCGAGGTCGAGCGTGCCGTCGCGGACTGGGACGGACCGCGTGAGATCGACCTGCTCGACTTCTTCGCCGAGCTGACGATCTACACGAGCTCCTCCTGCCTGGTGGGCAAGAAGTTCCGCGAGCAGCTCGACGGCCGCTTCGCGCACCTCTACCACGACCTCGAGAAGGGCACGGACGCTCTCGCGTACGTCGACGCCTACGCGCCGATCGAGTCCTTCCGCCGCCGCGACGAGGCGCGTGTCGAGATCGTGAAGCTGGTCGAGGCGATCATGGCGACCCGCGGTGCCTACACCGAGGAGGACCGCGACCTGCTCGACGTGCTCATGTCGATCAAGAACGAGGACAAGACGCCGCGCTTCACGGCTGACGAGATCACCGGCATGTTCATCTCGATGATGTTCGCGGGGCACCACACGACGTCGGGTACGGCGGCGTGGACCCTCATCGAGCTGCTGCGCGACCCCGACAAGATGACCCGCGTCGTCGCGGAGATCGACTCGCTCTTCGAGGGCGGCGGCTCGGTGTCCTTCCAGGCGCTGCGCGAGATCCCCTACCTCGACGCCTGCATCAAGGAGGCGCTGCGGCTGCACCCGCCGCTGATCCTGCTGCTGCGGGTGGCGCAGGAGGACCTGGAGATCAACGGGTTCGAGATCCGCACCGGCGACCTCGTGGCCGCGACACCGGCTGTCTCGAACAGGCTTGCTGAGCACTTCCCCGAGCCGGACGCCTTCGACCCGGAGCGCTACCTCGAGCCGCGCAACGAGGACCGCGTGAACCCGTGGGCCTGGATCCCGTTCGGGGGCGGCAAGCACCGCTGCGTCGGCGCCGCGTTCGCGCAGATGCAGCTGAAGGCCATCTTCCTCGTGCTGCTGCGCCAGTTCCGGTTCGAGATGACCCAGCCGTCCGACACCTACCGGGACGACTACTCCAAGATGGTCATCCAGCTGCAGCAGCCCTGCCGGGTGGCTGTCACGCCTCGGGAGCACTGAGTGCCCCGGATCGTCGTCGACGACGACCTCTGCCAGGGGCACGCGATGTGCTCGTTGGAAGCGCCGGACGTCTTCGAGGTGCCCAAGAAGGGCACCGTCCAGGTGATCGGTGACGTCACCGCGAGCAACCTCGAGGCGGTCCGCCTCGCCGTACGCCACTGCCCCACCGGGGCCCTGACGCTGGAAGAGGACTGACATGGCTGACCGCGCCGAGATGGAGGCGTTCTGGGAGCGGTGGCTCGACGCCAACCGGCTCGCTGAGGAGAAGAACGACTGGGGGGTCCTGGCCGACTTCTACGCCGAGGACGCGACCTACGGCTGGAACAGCGGCCCGAAGGACTCGTTCATGGCGATGAACCGGGAGGAGATCCGTGACCTCGCGCTCGGCCTCGAGATGCGCGGCCTGGACGGGTGGACCTACCCGTACCAGTTCACGATGATCGACGACAAGCAGGGGATGATCCTCGGCTTCTGGAAGCAGGTCTCGTCGGAGACCCGAGCCGACGGCAGCAACTACGTGATCGAGGGCCTCGGTGGCTCGCTCTTCGGCTACGCCAACGGTGAGTTCACCTGGCAGCGCGACTTCTACGACCACATGAACGCAGGCACGATCTTCCTCGAGATGATCGGCAACGGTCAGCTCTCGCAGGGGATGGTCGAGCGCATCGAGAACGGCATGAAGGGCGTCCGCGAGCCGGGGCACTACAAGCCGTCGGAGCTGCCCGAGCCGCTGTGGCCGAACGAGGCGGGACGCATCTGATGATCAGCAACGAGAACCTGCTCATCGACGGCAAGCTCGTCCCGGCAGCGAGCGGCAAGACCTTCGAGAACGTCAACCCGGCGACCGAGGAGGTGCTCGGCGTCGCCGCGGACGCCGGGGCCGAGGACCTCGACGCGGCCATCGGCGCCGCACGCCGCGCGTTCGACACGGGCACGTGGGCCGCCGACCCGGCGTTCCGCGCGCGCTGCATCCGACAGCTGCGGGACGCGCTCGTCGAGCACACCGAGGACCTCCGCGCGACCACGGTCGCCGAGGTCGGCGCCCCCGTCATGCTCACCTACGGTGCCCATCTCGAGGGGCCGGTCCAGGACCTGTCCTTCTCCGCCGATCTCGCCGAGTCGTATGATTGGATCACGGATCTCGGCGAGTCCGAGGTCATGGGCATCAAGAGCCGCCGCTACACCCGCCGTCAGCCGGCCGGTGTCGTCGGCGCCATCACGCCCTGGAACTTCCCGCACCAGATCAACCTGGCCAAGCTCGGTCCCGCGCTGGCCGCCGGGTGCACCGTGGTCCTCAAGGCGGCGCCCGACACCCCGTGGTGCGCCACGGCCCTCGGCCAGCTGATCGCGGAGAAGACCGAGATCCCGCCGGGCGTCGTCAACGTCATCACGTCCCAGGACCACTCCATCGGCGCGATGCTCTCGACCGACCCGCGCGTCGACCTGGTCAGCTTCACCGGCTCGACGAACACCGGCCGAGCCGTCATGCGCTCCGCCGCGGACACCCTCAAGAAGGTCTTCCTCGAGCTCGGTGGCAAGTCGGCGTTCATCGCCCTCGACGACGAGAAGCTCGGCGAGGCGATGGGCTTCGCCGGCTTCAGCGGCATCGTGCACGCAGGCCAGGGCTGCGCGCTCACCACCCGCATCCTGCTTCCGCGCAACCGCTTCGACGAGGGCGTCGAGGTCCTCGCCGGCACGCTCAGCGCACTCGGCGCCGGCGACCCGACCGACCCAGGCACCGTCTGCGGACCGGTCATCAGCGCCCGCCAGCGCGACCGGATCGAGGGCTTGCTCACCCGGGCCAGGGACGCCGGCGCCACCTTCGTGACCGGTGGGAAGCGCGCCGATCGCGACAAGGGCTTCTGGATCGAGCCGACCCTCGTCGTCGGCGTCGACAACACCGCGGAGATCGCTCGCGAGGAGGTGTTCGGGCCGGTGCTCACCGCCATCCCGTACGACTCCGTCGACCACGCCGTCGAGCTCGCCAACGACAGCGACTACGGCCTGTCGGGCGCTGTCTACGGCGCTGATGTCCAGCAGGCGCAGGAGATCGCGGCCCGCATCCGCACCGGCACGGTCGGCGTCAACGGCGGTCTCTGGTACGGCGCCGACGTCCCGTTCGGCGGGTTCAAGCAGTCCGGGATCGGCCGCGAGATGGGTGTGGCCGGCTTCGAGGAGTACACCGAGATCCAGTCCGTCGCCGTCCCCGCAGGGAGCTGAAGAGCATGTCGTTCGAAGGAAAGGTCGCGATCGTCACGGGCGCTGCCCAGGGCATCGGCGAGGCCTATGCCACCGCGCTCGCCAAGAAGGGGGCGACCGTCGTCGTCGCCGACCTCAACATCGACCTCGCCACCACGGTGGCCGAGAAGATCGTGGCGGACGGCGGTCAGGCCCGCGCGGTGAAGGTCGACGTGTCCGACGTCGACTCGACGCGCGCGATGGCTGCCTTCGCGAAGGAGGAGCTTGGGGGCATCGACTACCTCGTCAACAACGCCGCCATCTACGGCGACATGGAGTTCAACTCGCTGTCGAACGTCGACTGGGACTACTACAAGAGGTTCATGTCGGTGAACATGGACGGCGTGCTGCTCTGCACCCGCGCCTGCGTCGGCAGCATGCGCAAGCGCGGCGGCGGCGCCATCGTCAACCAGAGCTCGACCGCAGCCTGGCTCTACTCCGCCTTCTACGGCCTGGCGAAGGTCGGCGTGAACGGCCTGACCCAACAGCTCGCCCACGAGCTCGGCGGCCAGGGCATCCGGGTGAACGCCATCGCTCCCGGCCCGATCGACACCGAGGCCACGCGCAAGACCGCCGGCGACATGATCAACCCGATCGTCGAGTCGCTCGCCATCAAGCGGGTCGGCACTCCCGACGACCTGGTCGGCGCGTGCCTGTTCCTGCTGTCCGACGAGGCGAAGTGGGTCACCGGGCAGATCCTCAACGTCGACGGCGGACAGATCTTCCGCTCATGACGATCGGCTTCATCGGTCTCGGCAACATCGGCGGTCAGATGGCCACCCGGCTCCCGCACGACCAGCTGCTCGTGCACGACATCCGCGAGGAGGCCGCGGCACCGTTCCTGGAGAAGGGCGCCCGCTTCGGCACCCTCAAGGAGCTCGCCGCCGAGTGCGACGTCATCTCGATCGTCGTGCTCACCGACCAGCAGGTGCGCGACGTCGTGAGCGAGCTCATCGAGCACGCGACCCCGGGCACGGTCATCGCCATCCACTCGACGATCGACACGCACACCGCCCCCGAGCTTGCCGCGGAGGCGGCGCCCAGGGGCGTGCACGTCGTCGACGCCCCCGTCTCCGGTGGCCCCATGGGTGCCGCCGAGGGACGGCTGGCGGTGATGGTCGGCGCCGATCGAGAGGCGTACGAGCTGGCGAAGCCGGTCTTCCAGCACTGGGCCGAGCTGGTGCTGCACGTGGGTCCCGCCGGCGCGGGCACCCAGTGCAAGCTGGCCCGCAACCTCATCACGTACGCCGGCTTCGTCGCTGCAGCGGAGGCGCAGCGCCTGGCTGAGGCGGCCGGCATCGACCTGCGCAAGCTGGCAGCGGTCGTCAAGCTCTCCGACAGCATCACGGGGGGTGCGTCCTCGGTGATGATCCGGCAGACGACCGATCCGATCCCGGCGGACGACTTCCTCCGGCCGATCTTCGAGCACGCCAGCGCGCTGGGGGAGAAGGACCTGGCTCTCGCCGTCGCGATGGGCGAGGAGCTCGGTGTAGACACGCCCGTGGCGCGGCACGCGCTGACCAGCATCGCGGCCGCCGTCGGCGTCCCGCACGAGGAGAGCTGAATGACCGAGCAGACCCGGCGCGAGCGGGGCATGGCCATGATGGGCGACGTCTACTCGTGGGGGCAGGTGCCCGACATCCCGGGCGAGTTCTTCAGCGTCACCGCGGAGCACCTCTTCGGTGACATCTGGACGCGCGAGGGGCTCACGGTGCGCGAGCGCCGGCTGATGCTCTTCGGAGCGATCGCCGCCCTCGGCGAGACGGCTGTCCTGCCCGTCCAGCTCAACGCCGCCCTGGCGCGTGAGGAGTTCACCCCCGACCAGCTGCGCGAGATCGGGATCTTCCTCGCGCACTACGTCGGCTGGCCGCGCGCCGCAGCCTTCAACAACCTGGTCGAGCAGAGCATCGCCCAGCACAAGGGCGCCGGCAGCACGCAGAGCATCCCGCTGCCCGACAAGAAGTGACCGACTTCCGGGACGTGCCGATCCCGCTCCACGACTACCTCGGCATGAGGTTCGTGCGGGACGGGTCGCCGTCACGGCTCGAGCTCGACCTGAGCGACAACGTGCGCGGTGCCGTCGCACCGCTGCACGGCGGGGTGCTCGCGACCCTCATCGACGTGGCTTGCGGAGCCGCTGCGGTGGGCGACCTGGACCCGAGTGTCTCGGCGCCCGTGAGCACCGACCTGGCCGTCCGGTTCCTCAGGCAGCCGAACGCCTCACCACTGGTGGCGGAGGCGACTGTCGTGCACGCCGGGCGATCGGCAATGATCATCGACTGCGTCGTCACCGACGGCGAAGGCAGGCAGGTCGGTCGCGGCAGCGGCAGCTATCGCATCATCACCGGCTTCCACGAGCACGGAGGACTGCAGTGATCGAGGGGTACGACGTCGTCGTCGTCGGTACGGGAGCGCCTGGCCTCACGGGTGCGATCCGGGCCGCGACCCGCGGTTTCCGGGTCCTCGTCCTCGAGAAGGACGACGTGGTGGGCGGCACGGCCGCGCTGACCGGCGGCGGCCTCTGGGCGCCGACCAACACCTGGCTGAACCAGCTGGGCGTCGAGGACTCGCTGGAGGAGGCGCAGACCTACCTCGACCACACCGTCGGCGACCGGACGCCGCGCTGGAAGCAGCAGGCGTTCCTCAACAGCGCCGCGTCGACGATCGACTGGCTCGCCGAGCTGGCCGTCCGCTTCACGCGGTTGCACGGCTTCCCCGACTACGCGCCCGAGCAGCCCGGTGGCCGCATCGACGGCCGCGCCATCGCGCCGAAGGTGATCCGCCCCGAGATCGCGGCGGAGATCCCGTGGCCGCTGCGGCAGAAGCTCCCTTACGGCGACGGCGGTCCGCCGATGCCCGACTTCGACCTCGGCGGCCTGCTCTTCGGAGGCCGCTCGCTCGTCGGGCAGCTGCTGCTCGCCTGCCGCGACACCGGTGTCGAGATCTGGACCGGCTGCGCCTTCCAGGACCTGCTGACCGAGGGCGACCGGGTCGTGGGCGTCGTCAGCGACAAGGGCGACATCGCCGCTCCCGCGGGAGTGCTGCTCGCGCTGGGCGGCTTCGAGCACAACCCGGCCCTGCGCGAGCAGTACCAGCTCCCCTTCGTGCGCGAGGGCGCGTGGTCGCTCGGCGTCATCGGCAACACGGGCGACGGCCTGCGGGCCGGCCTCAAGCTCGGCGCCGACACGGACCTGCTCGAGGACGCCTGGTGGACGCCGGCGTTCGAGCGCCCGGACGGCCCCTCGTTCCTGCTCTGGGAGCGCACCGCACCGCTGGGCTTCGTCGTCGACCAGGACGGCCAGCGCTGGGGCAACGAGGGCATCGCCTACAACGAGTACGGCCAGCACATGCGCCTCGACGACAAGCGGCTGCCGTCCTACCAGGTCTTCGACCACCGGGCGCTCACGAGGTACGGCTACGCGGGACTGCAGCCGGACGCCTCGCCGGACGAGTGGGTGGAGGCGGGTGCTCTCAGGCGCTCCGACACGATCGAGGGCCTCGGCATCCCCGGGCTGGTCGAGACCACGGCTCGCTGGAACGAGTTGGCCTACAAGGGCGTCGACGAGGACTTCGGACGCGGCGCAGAGGGCAGCTTCGAGCGGCAGCTGCTCGGCGTGATGCTCGGCTACGGCGGCAAGGCCCCCACCTCGCACGAGTTCCCCAACCCGTCGCTCGCCCCGGTCGACGAGGGCCCGTTCTACGCCGCGCCCGTCGTCCTCGGCGACCTCGGCACCAAGGGCGGCCTGCTGACCGACGAGAACGGCCAGGTCGTCCGCCAGGACGGCTCCAAGATCGACGGCCTCTACGCCGCCGGAAACACGTCGGCCTCGGTCATGGGCCACACCTACCCCGGACCCGGATCGTGCATCACCCCCGGCATGGCGTTCGCGCGCCTTGCGGCAGACCACATGGAGAAGCGCGCGTGACGACGTCTGAGCACCAGATCGACTTCATCGACGGCGCGTTCTGGGGACGCAACCCGCAGGAGGAGCTGACCTGGCTGCGGCACAACGACCCCGTCCACTGGGACGGCCGTGTCTGGGGCATCACCAAGGCCGCTGACGTCCGTGACATCGCGACGCAGCCGGAGCTGTTCTCCAACGCGCAAGGCATCCGTCCCGACCAGGGGCCGGTCGCGCAGATGATCGACATGGACGCCCCGCAGCACCTCTGGCGCCGCAAGCTCGTGTCGACCGGCTTCACGCCCCGCCGGGTCGTGCAGCAGGAGGCGAAGGTCCTCGAGCTGACCGACGCGATCATCGACCGGGTCTGCGAGAAGGGCGAGTGCGACCTCGTCAAGGACGTGGTGGCCTGGCTGCCGATCGAGGTCATCGGGGGCGCGCTCGGATTCAACCCCGACGACTTCGGCACCCTGCTCGAGTGGTCGGACGCGCTGATGTGCGCCCTCACAGGGGACCCCGACGTCCTCGAGCGCGCGGGGGAGGCCTTCGGCGGCTACGTCGGCTACCTGGCCGGAGCCGTCGCCGAGCGCCGCGAGGTCCAGACCGACGACCTGCTCAACATCCTGGTTCACGCCGAGGTCGACGGGAACAAGCTCAGCGACGACGACCTGCTGCACGAGTCGCTCCTCATCCTCATCGGCGGTGACGAGACCTCCCGCCACGTCATGAGCGGAGGCGTCTACCAGCTGCTCACGAACCGCGACCAGTGGGACCGGTTGCGGGCCGACCGCTCGCTGCTGCCGTCCGCCGTCGAGGAGATGCTCCGCTGGGTCAGCCCGATCCGCAACATGGCCCGCGCGGTCACGCAGGACCTGACCTACAAGGGCAAGGACATGAAGGCGGGGCAGAAGCTCGTCCTGCTCTACCCGTCCGCGAACCGGGACGAGGACGTGTTCAAGGACCCGTTCACCTTCGACATCGCGCGCACGCCGAACGAGCACCTGGCCTTCGGCGTCGGCCCGCACTTCTGCCTCGGCAACGCGCTCGCCCGGGTCGAGGTCAAGACGATGGTCGACCGCCTCCTCGAGCGGCTCCCGGACCTCGAGCTCGTGAGCCCCGAGGAGCCGGAGTGGCGACCGGCGAACTTCGTGAGCGGCTACGAGGAGATGCGCGTCCGCTTCACCCCGACGGCCCCCGTCGGCAAGGCATGAGCCTCGTCCTGATCGAGGACAGCAACCGGGTCCGGACGATCACGCTCAACCGCCCCGACAAGCTCAACGCCTGCAGCGAGGAGCTGCTCGACGCCCTCGGTGACGCGCTCGGGGACGCCGCGACCGACGACAGGGTCGCGACGGTGCTGCTCACCGGCGCGGGTCGGGCCTTCTGCGTCGGTGCTGATCTCGGGGAGATGGCGCAGCGCAACGCCGACCCCGACAGCGTCCCCATCGGCCGGCACGGCTTCATGGGCGTCTGCCGCGCCATGGCGGAGCTGCCCAAGCCGCTGATCGTCGCCGTCAACGGGATGGCCCTCGGTGCCGGTGTCAGCTTCCTCGGGTACGCCGACCTGGTCTTCATGTCGACGTCTGCCCGGATCAAGTGCCCGTTCACCGACCTGGCTGTCGCCCCGGAGCTCGGCTCGAGCCTGCTGGTGCCGAGCCTGATCGGCCGGCAGAACGCCGCCTGGCTGCTCATGAGCTCGGAGTGGGCGTCGGCCGAGGAGGCCCAGGAGATGGGCATCGCCTGGAAGGTCACCTCTCCCGAGGGCCTGGTCCCGGAAGCGCGCAGGCACGCGGAAGTCCTTGCCAGCAAGCCGATCTCGAGCCTGGCCGCCATCAAGGACACGCTGTGGGCTCCCCTTCGCGCCGAGCTGAAGGCGGCGCAGGACCGCGAGATCGAGCACTTCAAGCGGCTGCTCGGCGGTCCGGCCAACACCGAGGCGCTGCTGGCCTTCGCGGAGGGCCGCAAGGCCGACTTCAGCAACCTGCCGCCCGGATGGTGACCGTCCCCGACGGCATCGCTGCCGTTGACGCCGACTGGCTGTCCGAGGTCCTTCAGCGCGACATCGGCGACGTGACCGTCACGGCCATCGGCACGGGGCAGACCGGTTGCACCTACCGGCTCCACCTCGACGACGGCACGACGCTCGTGGCCAAGACCGGGGCGGAGGACCCGGAGGTCCGCGAGCGGGTCGCCTACGGCTACCGGGCCGAGCTGGCCTTCTACCGGGACATCGCCCCGACGGTGGACGTGCCCGTCCCGACGATCCATGCGGCGGTCGCGAAGGAGGACTCCAGCCAGTTCGTGCTGCTCATGGACGACCTCGCCCCCGCGGTCCAGGGCGACCAGATCGCCGGCGCTGCGGCGGACGTGGTGATCGACGGGGCTCGGGCTCTCGCCGGCCTGCACGGCCCGCGATGGTGCGACCCGGCGTGGAAGGACCTCGACATCCTCACCATGCCGCTCGTGGACGAGGAGTCCGCGAAGGGCATGGGCGACCTCGCGCGGATGGCGGCCGACACGTTCCTCACGACCCTCGGGCCACGGCTGAGCACCGAGGATCGCGACACCTTCGACGCGTTCCCCGCGGCCATCCCGGCGTTCCTCACCGCTCGACCGGAGCGGTTCGCTCTGCTGCACGGCGACTTCCGGCTCGACAACCTGATGCTGCACCCGGGCGGCGGCGTCACCGTCGTCGACTGGCAGACGCTCACGGTCGGGCTTCCCGGTCGAGATCTCGCCTACTGGATCGCCACCAGCCTCGACCCGGCGTCGCGTCGAGCGGCGGAGAGCGCTGCCGTCTCGGCGTACCACCGGGCTCTCAACCTGCCGAGGTATGACCTGAGCACATGTGAGGAGGACTACCGGGCCGGGCAGCTGCACACACTGCTGATCGTGGCACTCGGCTGGGCCTTCACGACGCAGACCGACAGGGGCGGCGACATGATGACGGTGATGGCGCAGCGCTCCTGCGCGGCGATCCGCGACCTGGGGGTGCTGTAGGTGCTCGGCTGCTACCTGCTGGCCGGGCAGCCGGAGAGCTCGAGGGACCTCATCGCCGAGGTGCGCAAGGCCGAGGAGCTCGACCTCGACGCCGCCTTCATCAGCGAGCGCTACAACAAGAAGGAAGCCGCCGTCCTCTCCGGTGCCGCCGGTGCGGTCAGCGAGCGGATCCGGATCATCACCGCGGCGACGAACCACAACACCCGCCACCCCGCCGTCACTGCCGGCTTCGCGCGCACGATGCAGAGCCTCACCGGCGGCCGGTTCACCCTCGGGCTGGGACGAGGCGTCACGGCCATGCAGGACGCCTACGGTATCCCGCGCATCACCACGAAGGAGATCGAGGACTTCGCCGGGCTGATGCGCAGGCTCTTCCGCGGCGAGGCCGTGCTCGACTGGCCCGGTTCGCCGGTGCTGCACCTCGACAGCAGCCTCGACGAGCACCTGCCGATGTGCCTGACCGCCTTCGGCGACAGGACCCTCGAGCTGGCCGGACGGGTCTTCGACGACGTCGTCTTGCACACCTACTTCACCGACGACGTGACCAGGCACTGCGTCGAAGTGGCGAAGAACGCCGCTGCCGACGCCGGCAAGGAGATCCGGGTCTGGTCGTGCTTCGCGACGATCCCGGACCACCTCACCGACGAGCAGCGGCTCAAGAAGTCGGTGGGCAGGCTGGGGACCTACCTGCAGGGGTACGGCGAGCTGCTCGTGCGCACCAACGGCTGGGATCCCCAGGTGCTCAGGGACTTCCTGGAGGACGAGGTCATCAGGAGCGTCGCGGGCCTGGACATCGTCGGCACCACCGAGCAGCTGCAGCACGCCAAGACGCTCCTCCCCGAGGAGTGGTTCGCTGCCTCAGCCAGCGGGACTCCGGAGCAGTGCGCGGACAAGGTCCGTGGCCAGTACGCCCTCGGTTGTGATGGTGTGATCCTGCACGGCTGCACCCCGACCGAGCTCGAACCCGTCATCACAGAACTGCGGAAGGAACCCTGATGGCACGCACCGCCCTCGTGACCGGTGGAGGCACCGGCATCGGCTTCGCCTGCGCCAAGGCGCTGCAGGACGACGGCTTCCGGGTCGTCATCGCCGGACGCACCGAGGACACCCTGAAGAAGGGGGTCGAGCGGCTCGGCGCCGACTCCTCGTACGTCGTCATGGACGTCACCGAGGAGCCGACCGTGGAGGCTGCCGTGTCCGAGGCGGCCCAGGACGGGCTGGACGCGGTCGTGGCCAACGCCGGTGGCGGCGGCATGCTCGGCCCGACCCACACCCAGGACCTGGCCGAGTTCACGAGGGTGCTGCACCAGAACGTCCTCGGCACGCTGCTGGTCGCGAAGCACACGCTGCCCCACCTCGTGCGCAGCAAGGGCACGTTCCTGGGGATGTCGAGCCTTGCGGGCCACCTGACGCACCGCTGGTTCGGCGCCTACCCGGTCAGCAAGGCCGGGATCGAGGAGCTCTGCAAGAACATCGCCGACGAGTACGGCCCCGCGGGTGTCCGGGCCAACGCGATCCGCCCCGGCTTCACCGCGACCGAGCTGATGGAGGGCATCCCGCGCGACAGCGACATCTACCGCTCGTACCTCGAGAACACGCCGCTCGGCGGCGTCGCGGAGCCCGAGGACGTCGGCAACCTCGCAGCCTTCCTCTGCAGCCCGAAGGCGCGCTTCATCACGGGGCAGTCGATCAACGTCGACGGCGGTCACCACCTGCGCCGCGGTCCGGACTACTCGCTGTTCGCCGGCGTCACCGACGACAACCCGACGTTCGGCATCTCATGAGCGACGGCTTCAACCTCGCCCTCGTCAACGAGGTCATCACCGAGGCCATCCCGGACCGTGAGGTCCTCGTCTGGCGCGACCGCCGACTGACCTACGGGCAGCTCGGCGACCGCTCCCGCCGCCTGGCCTCGTACCTGCACTCTCGTGGTCTGGGCGCCCGCACCGAGCGTGCCGGGCTGCAGGGCCACGAGTCGGGTCAGGACCACGTCGCGCTGTTCATGTACAACGGCAACGAGTACCTCGAGTCGATGCTCGGCTGCTTCAAGAGCCGCACCGTGCCGGTCAACGTCAACTACCGCTATGTCGAGGCGGAGCTCGAGTACCTCTTCGACAACTCGCAGTCGCGCGCCGTGATCTACCACGCCTGCTTCGCCGACCGGATCGAGAAGCTGCGCGACCGGCTCGACGTGCTCATCCAGGTCGACGACGGGTCGGGCACACCGCTGCTCGAGGGAGCCGTCGACTACGAGACCGTCATCGCTGAGAGCCCCTCGACGCTGCCGGACATCGGCCACTCGCCGGACGACCTCTACGTCCTCTACACCGGCGGCACGACGGGCATGCCCAAGGGCGTGCTCTGGCGCCAGCACGACATCTTCCTCAACACGATGGGCGGGCGGGTCCCGGGGGTCTGGGACGCCGTCACGACCTACGACGAGGTGCGCGAACGGGCCGTCAGCGGCGGCGACCTGTCGATGCTGCTCATCCCTCCCTTCATGCACGGCGCCGCGCAGTGGGGCACGTTCGTGATGATGGGCAACGGTGCCAAGGTGGTGCTGCCCGACGACAACACCCACGTCGACCCGGCCGACGTGCTGCGCACGGTCGAGCGGGAGAAGTGCACCACCATCACGGTCGTGGGCGACGCCGTCGCACGGCCGCTGCTCGCCGAGATCGAGACCGGGAAGTACGACCTGTCGTGCCTCGCCGTCATCAGCAACGGCTCGGCGCCGCTCACCCCGGCCATCAAGGAGCGGATCCTCGAGCAGCTTCCGAACATCTTCATCAACGACGCAGTCGGTTCGTCGGAGACCGGTGCCCAGGGCAGCCACCTGTCGGCCAAGGGTGCCGTGCAGACGGGCACGTTCAACCCCGGCCCCGGCTCGACCGTCGTGAGCGAGGACCTCACGAAGGTCCTCGAGCCCGGGCACGAGGGCCTCGGCTGGTTCGCCCAGCAGGGCTGGGTCCCGCTGGGCTACCTCGGCGACCCGGAGAAGACCGCGCGCACCTTCCCTGTCATCGAGGGGACCCGGTACGCCGTTCCCGGCGACCGGGCCCGCCTCAAGGAGGACGGCACCATCGAGGTCCTCGGCCGTGACAGCGTCACCATCAACACCGGTGGCGAGAAGGTGTTCGCCGAGGAGGTCGAGTCCGCGATCGCCTCGCACCCCTCCGTGCAGGACGTCACCGTCTGCGGCCGACCGAGCGAGCGATGGGGGAGCGAGGTCGTCGCGGTCGTGCAGCTGGCGGCTCCGGCGACGGAGGCCGAGCTCGAGGCCCATGCCGCCCAGTCGATCGCCCGCTACAAGCTCCCGAAGGGCTGGGTCTTCGTCGACAAGGTCCAGCGGTCGCCGTCCGGCAAGGCCGACTACCGCTGGGCGCGCGAGGTCGCCAGCAGCTAGCAACTGGCTGCTCAGGTCTGAATCAGGGCCTGAGTCAGCCGGACTGCGTGGTGCCTGACGCCGGGGGCTGCCCGCCGCCCGGACCGCCGTCGCCGCCACCGCCTGCAGTGATGGTCTTCAGGTCCTTGCTCACGTCGTAGAAGACCCTGTTTCCGCTGTTGTCCGTGCCGAGGGCGTCGTAGGACCCGTCCGGGTCCTTGCGGACCTCGGTGATGGTCGTCCCGGCGTGCGTGGCCACGACTGCCGCCTTCACGTTCGCCGCCTCGGTGCCGGTGACGGCCGCGTCCTGGCTGCCGCGGGGTCCGCCGCCGTGACCACCTCCAATGCGGGCGGTGATCGTGGCGAGGTCCTTGCTGACGTCGTACGCGACCGCGTTGCCGGTGCTGTCCGTGCCGAGGGCGTCGTAGCTGCCGTCGGGGTCCTGCTGGACGGTCGTGATGGTCGTGCCCGCGTGCTTGGCCTTGACCGCGGCCTTGACCTTGTCGGCGGCGGTCCCTGTGACGGGGGTGTCCTGGCTCGCGGACTGCGCCGGGGCGGAGCCGTAGCTGGGGGTCGTGGTCGCGGCGTTGGCGGTCATGCTCCCGGCGAGGACACCGCCGGCGACCAGGCCGGCGACGCCGAGCGCCGCGCTGGCGCCGACCTTGCGGATGCTGCGTGTGGACATGAGATCAGGGTCCTCTCGTGGGCCCGGAAGGGCGTCTGGGTCAGCCCGTTGAGGGCGACCAGACCAACCTCGGGGCCGGACCTGTGGCCAGCCTGTCAGCCCTCTGGAGCTGACCTGCCAGCCACGCCCGCTGCGATCTCGGTCGGGGAGTACGGGCCGGCCGCGGCGTCGCGGTAGGCCAGCAGCCTCTCTCGTGGTTTGCCGAACTCGCCCAGGTAGCCGCCGGAGGTGGCGAAGACGCGCCCCGTCACGTCGGCGGCGAGATCGCTGACCAGGTA
>CBIHPE010000011.1:0-37142 GCA_966212015.1 uncultured Frankiales bacterium
GTTGTCGCCGGCCGCGTAGGCGTGCCCCACCAGGGGGCTCTCCTTCAGCAGGTTCTCGATGTTCGACGGGGCGATGTTCTTACCAGAGCTCGTGATGATGAGCTCCTTCTTGCGGTCGACGACCGCGTAGTAGCCGTCCTCGTCGAGGGTGCCGATGTCACCGGTGCCGAGCCAGCCCTCGCTGTCGATCAGGGCGGCGGTCGCGTCGGGGTTGTGCAGGTAGCCGGGCGTCGTCACGTCACCGCGGACCTGGATCTCCCCGTCCTCCGCGAGGCGGATCTCGCACCCGGGCAGCGGCCTGCCGACCGTGCCGAGCTTGAACGCGCTCGGCACGTTGGCGGTCACGGAACCCGTCGTCTCCGTCATGCCGTAGACGTCGTAGATGATGATGCCGAGGCCCGCGAAGAAGCGCGCCACCTCGACCGGCATGGGCGCCGCCGCGGACGCCGCCCACTCGAGCCTGTCCAGGCCGAGGAAGCCCCGGATCCCTTGCAGGACAGAGGAATCGGCCTCCTCGAAGGCCGCTTGCAGCTCAGCTGAGGGCACCCCCCCGTTCTCCTTCGCGGAGGTCCAGTCGCGGGCCGTCTGCATCGCTTCGGTGACCTTGGGGTCGGGGTTCGCGGCCAGCAGCGCGGACACCCCGGCCATCACCTTCTCCCAGACCCGAGGGACGCCGAAGAAGCGCGTCGGGTGCACCTGCCCGAGGGTGGCCGGCAGGGCCGCCGGGTCGTCGACGAGGTAGACGTGGGCGCCCTGCACCTGGGGGCCGTACATGCCGAGGTTGCGCTCGGCGATGTGGGCGAAGGGCAGGTACGAGATCGAGATGCCCGGCTCCTCGATGCCGCCGGCCTTGAGTCCGCCGATGACGGAGGTGAGCACGTTGCGGTGCGTCAGGACGACACCCTTCGGGTCGCCGGTGGTGCCCGACGTGTAGAGGATCGTCAGCGGGTCGTCCGCGCGGATCGCGGCAACCCGGTCGCTGCAGTCCGTCGTGCCCTGCGTGAGCTCGGCGAACGTGACGGCCCGCTCGTCGTCGAGCGGCGTCCCGTCGATGACGGCGACGACCTTCAGCGTCGGGCAGTCCTGCAGCGCGAGCGCCCAGCGGTCGAGCTGGTCCTGGCCCTCGAGGATGACGGCCGTCGGCAGCGCGTGGTTCGCGATGTAGCGGACCGTCTCCGGCGCGAGCGTCGCGTAGATCGTCATCGGGATCGCCCCGGCGTGCACCGCGCCGAGGTCCGCGATCACGTGCTCGACCCGGTTGCTGCACATCAGCGCGACCGTGTCGCCCGGCTGGACGCCCCGGTCGATGAGCGCACCGGCGACCGCCTGAGCCTGCCCGACGACCTCCGCCCAGGTCAGCGTGCGCCAGCCGTCGGCGGCGTGGCGGTCGGAGTAGGCGGCTTCGCCACCGCGCGCGGCGACGGTAGCGGCGAGGATCTCAGGCAGAGTGGCGTCGGTCACAGCCGAGATCTTGCTACACCTCGGGCGTGAGACACTCCTACAGTCCGGACTGATTGTTCTTTGCTCACGTGAGGATCCCGATGGCCCGCATGAACCGCCGGCTGCGCTTCGTGTTCGGCCTCGGTGAGGTCCTCGTGAGGCTGCGGCTCGCGCCGTCCCCGCTGAAGGCGTACGAGGCGCCCGTCGACGTCCGGCAGGCCTCGAAGGTCCCGTTCTGGATGGGGCGCAAGGGCGACCAGACCCTCGCGGTCGCCGTCGAGACGGTCGCGGGTCGTGGAGGGCCGATCAGGGTCCGCACCTACCGCAAGCCGGGGACCCCGGAGGGCTCCCCCGCGATCCTCTACCTCCACGGTGGCGGCTTCATGCTCGGCGGCCTCGACGCCTGCGACTGGATCGTCCGCAGCCTGTGTGCGCGCACCGGCTTCCCCGCCTTCTCCGTCGAGTACGGGCTCGCGCCCGAGTGCCCGTTCCCCGGCCCGCTCGAGGACTGCCGCGACGCGCTGCAGTGGCTGGCGGACACCCGGCCGCACGGCATCGACCCCACCCGGATCGCCGTCGCCGGCGACAGCGCCGGCGGCAACCTCGCCGCTGCGCTCGCCCTGCTGACCCGCGACGACGGCGGACCGCAGCTGCGGCACCAGACGCTCGTCTACCCCTTCACCGACGGCACCCTCGCCTCGACCGACTGGGACACCGCCTCGATGGGCGGCGTCGGTCGAGCGGCGGGCGAGCACATGGTGAAGGCCTACGCCCCGAACCACCCGGTCGACGAGCCCCTCGTGAGCGTCCTGCACGCCGACCACGCAGGGCTCCCTCCGGCCTTCGTCATCACCGCCGAGCACGACGTCCTGCGCACCGACGGCCGTGCCTACGCCGACAAGCTGCGCGAGGCCGGCGTCCCCGTCCTGCACCGCGACTACGAGGGCGTCCCCCACGGCTTCCTCGCCATGGCCAGGCTGACGCCCGCGTCCGACCTGTGCATCGCGCTGATCGCGTCGGAGATCACGGCAGCGCTCGAACCGCGGACCGCCACCACGGCCTGACCGGCTAGTGCCCGAGCCGGGGCTCGGGCTTTGGGGGTTCCGCCGCCCCCCGTCCCTCAGCTTCCCGACAGGGCAAGCCCGAGGGGGATCAGACCCCGAGGTAGATGAAGCCGTAGGCCTCGTCCCGGAACGGGATGCCCGCCTCGTTGAGGGCCACGTCCCAGTCCCCGGTGCACGACGGGTCCGCCAGCTCCATGCCGTGGTCTGCCGTGAGCAGGATCGTCGTGGTCTCGAGCAGGCCGCGCTCCTCGAGCAGGTCGAGCCAGACCCCGAGCCGTGCGTCGGCGTCGCGGAGCCCGGCGCGGGCGATCGGCGAGCAGGGACCGCCGGCGTGGTGGGCGGAGTCGGTGAGGGTGGTGTTCCACCACATCAGCGAGGGCGGGTCGTCCTGCGACCAGAGGTCGAGCACCTGCACGAGGCCCGCGCCGTCGACCTGGGAGCCCCAGGCGTAGTCGGCGTTGTCGAGGAACCCCTTCGTGACGTGCGGGTCCGTCGACGGGTCGGGCAGGGTCGACAGCATCGCGGAGGCACCGCCACCGCCTCGGATCAGGTCGAACGTGGAGTAGTCGGCGCCGACGTCGACCGGGTCGTTGACGCAGGCCGTCCGGCCCGGCACCCGCTGGAAGACGGTGCGGACGCCCGGTCGGAGCCAGTCCATCGAGCGGTGCCAGGTGGCGTTGGAGTTGGGGACGACCTGCTCGCCGAGCTCGCGGTCGAAGTAGGCGTTGTTGATGATCCCGTGCCGGCCGGGGCCGACTCCCGTGAGCGCGCAGGTGTGGTTCACGAGGGTGACGCTCGGGAACTCCGCGACGGCACCGCCGCGGAGGGCGCAGCCGTTCGCGAGGAGCCGCGCGACGTTCGGCAGCTCGCCGGTCGCGGCGAGGTGCAGCAGGTCGGCGCACTGGGCGCCGTCCCAGAGCAGGCCGACGACCCGACCGCCCGTGGGCACGGCCAGGTCGATCGGGCGGCCGTCCATCTCGTCGTACGGCCCTGAAGCGAGCGCAGCGAGCGTGGCACCGACGTCGACCGTGCGCACCGCCCGTTCGAGCACCCCGCGGGCGGTCACGCCGGCGCCCGACAGCAGGAGCGGCGCGCGGGACTGGATCGCGTTCAGCGAGCCGTGCTCCCCGAGGTGACCGCCGCGCTCCGGCCAGTGGTGGGCTCCGGTGTGGACCACGACGAGGTCGGGGGCGCGGGTCTCGGAGAACAGCGACTCGAGCCGCTCCCGGGCGTACGGGTAGGAGCTGTCCGACAGCGGGTCCTGGTCGGCGACCGGGTCGCGACCCGACACCAGCGGTCCGCCGAGGACGACGTGCCCGAGCGCGTCGGCCACGTGCACGCCCTCGTCCGTCGGCCAGGCGACCAGGTCGACGATGTGCGCGAGCGCGGGGTCCAGCAGGACGGCGAGCGCGCGTTCGAGCAGGTCGGCACCGTGGCCGTCAGCGGTCCAGGGCTGGAACGAGCGAGTGGGCAGCGGCACCTGGGCAGCGTAGGCGGACCTCCCTAGCGGCGAGCGCCACGGCACCGGTTGACTGTCGACGTCCCAGCACCTCCCTCTCGAGGAGATCCATGCGCACCCTCCGCGCTCTCGTCACCGTCGCCGCCACCGCCGGCGTCCTGCTCACCACCGGACTCGGGGCGGACGCCCGCGCCGCCACCACCGAGGGCGTCGTCCGCGTCGACCCCGTCGGCTTCGCCACCTGCACCATGCAGTACGAGCGCGACCAGCAGAGCTGCTACTACGCCCAGACCACCGGCGGCCAGGAGTGCGACTACCTGCTCTACGACTGCAGCCCGTACAAGAAGTAGCCCCGGGCACGACGACGCCCCCGGTCCGAAGGAGGGACCGGGGGCGTCGACGTGGTGCTACTGGAGAGCGAGCCGGGCGAGCCGGACGCGGTGGTCCGCCTTCGCCGCCTTGCGCTGCCATCGGCGGAGAGCGATCAGGCGGAGGGACCGGGCGTCGGCCTCCGCCTTCAGCTGTCGTTCGTGGACGGTCGCGTGGGCGAGCTCTTCGCTGAGAGCGGTGTACATGGTGAGTCTCCTGATGAGGTAGCGAACGAGTGAGGTGAAGGAGGCGCCGCTCATGCGGCGGACTCCTGCGACTGCGACGGGATCGCCGGGATCTCGTACGGCGCGGCGTCCTTGCGCGGACGGCCACGAGGCCGCTTGCGGGGGACGACGACGCCGGACAGGACCAGCTGGCCGCCCCAGACGCCCCACGGCTCCCGACGCTCGAGGGCGCCGGCGAGGCAGGCGGTCTTGAGCGGGCACGGGGCGCAGAGCGCCTTGGCGGTCTCGACGTCGGCCGGGGACTCCGCGAACCAGAGGTCTGCGTCGACCGTGTGGCACGGCAGGGCCGTGAGCGTGTCGGCTGCCTTGGCGGCCTTCACGGCCTCGTCGAAGTCCGTGATGGTCAGCGGGTCGACCGGGGCGATCGTGTCGGGCTCGAGGGTCTCGAGCGTGAGGGTCATGGACACCGGTTGTCACCTCCTCGTGACGGGTGGCTCATCAGGCGGGTCTCACCCCTGAGCCGGGGTCGTGCGGTGCTGCGGTGCAGCTGTGGCGCTGCGGTCGTTGGTGCTGGCGTTGGTGCTGCCGTGGGTGCTGCCGGAGAAACAAGAAGGCCGCGGATCCCTTGTCGGGTTCCGCGGCCTCGAGGCTGCTGCGCTGGTGTTCAGCGCTGTGGACCTCGAGGATCTGGAACCTTGGCGTCAGCCGTGCGGACAACCGTCGAGAGGACGGCGAGATCCGTGGTGGCGTAGCCGGCGAAGGGCAGACCGCTCCCCTGGTGCTGCGGCTTCGGCGCCGTGCTGCCGAGCGGCGAAGCCGGCATGGAAGTGCTGCGCACGCCGAGGCCAGCCCAGGCGGAGATGCCCGTGCTGGTGTTCATCGTGTTGAGCTCCACAGGGCACCTCCTCGTAGTCAGCGGTCAGCCGGCGGCTGACTTCGTGAAGGCAGGTTACGAGCGGCCAGCAAACCTGCGCAACGCATTTATCGCGTTGTGATCGAAAAGTTTCTGCCAAGCACGGCTGCGGCGCGCTTTTCGGCCGCCGCGAGCACCTCCGACGATGCGGGTTCGACGGCGCACCAGCGCCACTGACGTCACATCGACGCCGGCCGAGGCCACCCACCAGCTGCCCACCGAAAGCGCCCCACCGAGACGATGCGGGTTCGACGGCGTCCCAGCGCCACCGACGTCACATCGTCGGCGCGGGCGGGGGGTCAGGAGCGGGCGCTCACCAGTGCGAGGACCTCGTCGCCGAACTTGTCGAGCTTGGACTGGCCGATGCCCGGGATGGCGACGAGCGCCGACACGTCGGCCGGCAGCTGCTCGGCGATGGCGGCGAGGGTCGCGTCGGTGAAGACGCAGTAGGCGGGCTGCCCGAGCTCCTTGGCGCGGGAGGCCCGCCACTCGCGGAGCTGCTCGAACAGCGCCTCGTCGCGGTCGGAGGGGCAGGTCGCGCAGCGGCCGAGCTTCTTGTCGACAGCGGCGTTGAGGACGGCGCCGCAGATCCGGCAGCTCACCGGGGCGCTGCCCCGAGCCGCGCGGGCCGGCCGCGGCGCGGGGGCCTTCGAGACGACGCCGCGCACGAGGCCGTCGAGGAACCGCGAGGGCCGCCGGGTGGCGCGACCACCAGGTGAGCGGGCCAGCGCCCAGGACAGGGCCAGGTGCTCGCGCGCCCTGGTGACGCCGACGTAGAGCAGCCGACGCTCCTCCTCGACCTGCGCGACGGTGTCGGCGTGGACGAGCGGCAGGGTGCCGTCGACGAGCCCGACCACGAAGACGGCGTCCCACTCGAGGCCCTTGGCGGCGTGCAGGGAGGCCAGCGTGACGCCGGCAGCGGCAGGCGCGTGCTGCGAGGCCGCGCGCTCCTCGAGCTCGGCGACGAACTCCGCCAGGGTCATGTCGGACAGGTCGAGGGCCAGCCGGTGCAGGGCGGCGAGCGACTCCCACCGCTCGCGGACCGCGCCGGAGGAGGCGGGCGGCTCGGCCGTCCAGCCGCGGACGGCGAGCACGCTGGCGACCGCCTCCGGGAGCGTGTCGGGCAGGTCCGTGTCGGAGGCCCGCGCCTGACCGCGGAGCAGGAGCACGGCCTCCCTCACCTCCGGCCGCTCGAAGAACCGCTCCCCACCGCGTACGACGTAAGGGACGCCGGCGTTGGTCAGGGCCGCCTCGTAGGCCGCCGACTGGGCGTTGATCCGGTAGAGCACGGCGATCTCGCCGGCGTCGACGCCGCTGCTGATCAGGGCACGGCACCGGCGGGCGACGGACTCGGCCTCGGCGCTCTCGTCCGGGTGCTCCTCGAAGGTCGGCGCCGGGCCAGGTGGGCGCTGGGCCTTGAGCTCCAGCTTCTCCGGCACGGACGCCAGCACCCCGTTCGCCAGCTCGACGACCTCGGGGGTGGACCGGTAGTCACGGATCAGCCTGACCTCGGTCGCGTCGGGGAACCGCTTCCGGAAGCCTGTGAGGTAGCTCGGCGTGGCCCCGGTGAAGGAGTAGATCGTCTGCTGCGCGTCGCCGACCACGCAGAGGTCCTTGCGGTCGCCCAGCCAGGCGTCGAGCAGCCGCTGCTGCAGAGGCGTCACGTCCTGGTACTCGTCGACGACGAAGTGCCGGTAGCGCTCCCGGAACTCCCCCGCGACGTCCGGGTGCTCCTCGAGGATGCCGGCGGTGTAGAGCAGCATGTCGTCGAAGTCCGCGAGGCCCTGCGCGGTCTTGAGGTCGCGGTAGGCGGCGTAGACCGCGGCGACGTCCGTCGCGTCGAACGGCAGCCCTCGGCCGGCGGACCGGGCGACGTAGTCCTCCGGCGCGGTCAGCGTCGACGCGGCCCACTCGACCTCGGACAGCAGGTCGCGGATCTCGGACGTGCCAGGCCGCAGCCGGGCCCGGGCGGCGGCGTTGGCGACCAGCTGGAACTTGTTGGTGAGCAGGTTGGGCGGGGCCCCGCCCACGGCCTTGGGCCAGAAGTAGGCGAGCTGCTTCATGGCCGCCGCGTGGAACGTGCGGGCCTGCACGCCGTCGACGCCGAGCTGCCTCAGCCGCGTGCGCATCTCCCCCGCCGCGCGAGCCGTGAACGTCACGGCGAGCAGCGAGCCGGGGGGCACCGCGCCGGTCGCCACGGCATAGGCCGCCCGGTGCGTGATGGTGCGGGTCTTGCCGGTGCCCGCACCCGCGAGGATGCAGACGGGACCGCTCACGGCCGCCGCAGCGGCGCGCTGCTCGGGGTCGAGCGCCTCGAGCAGGGCTTCCGGGGTCACGCGTCACATCCTTCCAGAGGCCGCCGTCGGGAATCGGGCGACGACCGCACCTGTTGACGAGGGCATGGCTGACCTGACCATCTACAGCACTCCGTGGTGTGGCTACTGCCACCGGCTCATGAAGCAGCTCGACCGGGACGGCGTGGCCTACCTGACCGTGGACATCGAGCAGGACCCGTCTGCGGCCGACTACGTGATGAGCGTGAACGGCGGCAACCAGACCGTCCCGACCGTCGTCTTCGCCGACGGCAGCGCCCTCACCAACCCCTCACTCGCCCAGGTGAAGGAAAAGCTCGCGGGCTAAACATCTCATCGGGGTGTGACTTATGACGATGGGCCAGGGATGATGGTCCGCTGACGCTCGGTGACGAGCAAATTGCCCCTTGCAAGGAGACGCCGTGACCACCCCCGCGCTCGACCACCCGACGGTCGAAGCCGTTCTCAAGACAGCGGCGACGCTGCTCGACATGGAGGTGGTCTTCCTGGGGGGGTTGACCGACGACACCTTCACGTTCGAGAAGGTCCACGCCAAGGCCGAGTGGCCCGAGGTGAAGGAGGGCGCGAGCCGCGCCCGGACCGACAGCTTCTGCCACCGCCTGCTCGGAGGCGCTCCAGCCGCCACCTCTGACGCGGCCTCGTCGCCGGACTACCGCGACGCCCCGGCCCGCGAGGCCTTCGGCATCACCTCCTACGTCGGCGTCCCCGTGCGGGCCGCCGACGGCACCGTCGTCGCGACCCTCTGCGGCATCGACCGGCACCGGGTCGAGGTCCACCCCGACGCGATCGAGGTCCTGGCCCAGCTCGCCGAGGTGATCTCCGCGACCCTCGGACCGCTCGCGTCCGAGAAGATCGTCATCAGCCGCGGGCCCGACGGCGGGTGGGAGGTCGGCGGTGACCGCACCGAGGACCTCACCAGCGCCATGGTGCTCGCCGACCTGCTCGCAGGCGAGATCACCCCGGCTGGTCGCCCGGCCAAGTCCGACGCGCCGCTCGACGAGCTGGCGCAGCTGAAGCTCTCGGTGAAGCAGCTCGAGCACGCGCTCGCCGCCCGCGTGGTGGTCGAGCAGGCCATCGGCGTCCTCACGGAGCGCCAGGGCAGCTCGCCGCGCGACGCCTTCGAGCGGTTGCGCAAGGTCGCGCGCTCCCGCGGGCGCAAGGTGCACGAGCTCGCCCGCGAGGTCGTGCAGTCGGCGTCCGACCACGCCGTGCCGCTGCCGCCCGAGCTGGCCGGCCGCCGATAACCCCCTCCACCTGGGAGGTCATCGCCTCCGGCGTCGTGGCGCGCGCCGACCGGACGGTGCTCCTCGACGGCGTGGGGGCCGAGGAGCTGGCGACGGCTGTCGCTGACGCAGCGGTGGCTGACGGCAGGGTGCCGGTCGTGGTCGCGGCCCGCGGCTTCTGGCGTCCCGCCGGCGAGCGGTTCCAGCACGGGCGCGAGGACTGGCAGGCGTTCCGCGACAGCTGGCTCGACGCCCAGGCCCTGCGCCGCGAGGTCCTGGACAGCGGCGACCACTACCTGCCGGCCCTGTGGGACGTCGACCGGGACCGGTCGGCACGGGCAGCCGTCCTGCCCCTGCCCGAGCGCGCGCTCGTCGTCGTACCCGGTCTGTTCCTGCAGGGCCTCGGACTGCCCGGCCTGGTCGTGCACCTCGCGCTCTCGCCCGGAGCGCTCAGCCGCCGGGGCGTGCCCACCTGGCAGCTCCCGGCCTTCACGACCTACGACGACGAGGTCCGTCCCGGTGACCTGTGCGACGTCCTGGTGCGGGCCGAGGACCCGCGCCGGCCCGCGGTGCGCTGGCGCTGAGCGGGCGCGGCAGCTCGAGGGGTCAGCTCTCGAGGTCGCGGTAGCGGGCCTCCAGGAAGGACCACACCGCGAACGCCAGCAGGGATGCCACGGCCACCCAGAGCAGCACCGCCCCGAACGGCTGGCGCGCGAGGGTCTTCAGAGAGGCGTCGAGCCCCTTGGCCTTGTGCGGGTCGAAGGCCACGGCCGCCTGCACGAGGAAGCTGCCGACGAGGGCGTAGACCAGGCCTCGGCCGGCGAGACCCGCGAGCCCAGCCTTCTCGACGACCCCCCGCATCCGCCCACCCGGCATGTCCAGCTTGTCGGTGAAGTCCTGCTTCCAGCCGCGGACCACCATGGTCAGCCCTGCGACCACGATGCCGACTCCCACGGCACCGACCAGCCACCGCCCGGCCGGCCAGCCCATGACCGTCGCGGTCGGCTTGCTGGCGCTCTCCTTGCTGCTCCCGCTGACCAGCAGCTTCACGGTGGAGCCTGCCAAGGCGAGGTAGACGGCCGCCCGGACCAGCGACCAGGCGCGCTTGAGGAGCCGCTTGCGGTCGTCGTCCTCGTCGGTGCGGCCCACGGTCCCCTCCAGCACCCGGAACGCAGCGTGCGCCGCGAAGGCAGCGGCGAGGACGACGAGCAGCAGCTTCCCGAACGGCTGGTTCCGCATCGTCTCGAGCGCGCCGTTCTTGTCCGCCTGGTCCCGGCCACCAAGCGCCACGTTGGCTGCGAGGAGCCCGACCACGAGCCAGAGCAGGCCGCGGGCGACGATGCCGGCCCGCGCGCCCCACTCCGCGGCGTCACTGCGGTGGGCCTGGCGGGCGGTGTGCGAGAGAGAGGTCACGGGGGCCCCCTACCCCGCCGTCAGCCTTGCGAGACCCAGTCGGTGATGAGCTTGTGCGCGATGGACACGCTCGGCGGCACGGCGACGACCCCGTCCTTGATGTCGGCCCTCGACACCCACCGCGCGTCCTCCAGCTCGCCGTCCGTGGCGGCCGGCACCTGCGACCCGTCGGCTTGCGCATGGAAGCCGAGCATGAGGGACGACGGGAAGGGCCAGGGCTGGCTGGCCTGGTAGGAGACCGAGGAGACGCGCACCCCGGTCTCCTCCATGACCTCGCGGACGACCGCCTGCTCGGCGCTCTCGCCCGGCTCCACGAAGCCGGCCAGCGTGGAGTACATGCCGGCCGGCCAGATGGCCTGCCGCCCGAGCAGGCAGCGGTCACCGCCGTCGTGGACGAGCACGATCATGGCCGGGTCGGTGCGGGGGAAGTGCTCGCTGCCGTCGCTGTCGCAGACCCGCACCGCGCCGCCCTTGGCGGACGAGGTCGTGGCGCCGCACCGCGAGCAGTGCGGGTGGGCGAGGTGCCAGTTGACGAGCCCGACGGCGTGGACCATCAGCCCGGCGTCGCGGTCCGACAGCAGCGAGCCGACCTCGCGCAGTCCCTTCGCGACCGTGCCGAGCTTCCTCGGCAGGTCGGCCGCGACGGCGAAGTAACGGCCCCCGCCGAGGTAGAGGCGGTCGCCCTCCGGGGCCTCGGACGACGGGAGGAGTACGAGCTCGGTGCCGTCGAGGAGGGCCCGGCCCTGACCGTCGATGACGAGCACTTCGCCTGTCTCCCAGGCCTTCTCGAGGGCAGCCGGATCGTCGCGACGGTGCGCGTCGCGATCGACCTCTGCTCTCGAGAGGGCCGGGACCGTCATCCGAGCTCGAGGTCCACGAGGCCCCGAAGGCTCTTCTCGACGGTCGCGACGTCACCGACGAGGACCGGGGTGAGGACGGTCGGGGCCAGCCAGGTCGCAGCGGCAGCCAGCACGTCCTCGGTGGTCACCGCGGCCAGCTGCTTCGGGTAGTCGCGCAGCCACTCGATGCTCAGCCCGCTGGCGGCCAGCTGGGACAGCGTGCCCGCGAGACCCGCCTGCGTCGCGGTGCCGAGAGCGAGGGTGCCGATCGCGTAGCGGCGGGCCTGGTCCAGCTCCTCCTGGCCCACGGCGACCGTCGCGATGCGGCCGAGCTCGTAGAGCGTCTCGAGCATCGCGGGCGCCGTCACCTCGGTGGCGACGTCGGCGCCGGCGACGAGGCGCGCCCCGCCGACCGGGTGGTCGAGCCCTGAGTGCGGGCTGTAGGTGTAGCCCTTGTCCTCGCGGATGTTGGACACCCAGCGGCTGGAGAAGTACCCGCCGAAGACGAGGTTGGCGAGGACGGTCGCGGCGAAGTCGTCGTCCGTGCGGTTGGGAGCCGCCCCTCCGAACCGCATCGTCGTCTGGACCGCGCCCGGCCGGTCGACCAGCAGCGCGGTGCGACCCGGCTGCGTCGGGGCCGCCGGCACCGGGACGTCGGCCCCCGTCGTCGTCCAGCCGCTCAGGGCCTTCTGCACGGCCGCCGTCGCACGGGCCGGCGTGAGGTCGCCGACGATCGTGAGGATGCTGCCCGCAGGCACGACCCGGGACGCGTGCAGGGTCCGGAGCTGCTTGGGCTTCACGGCCTCGACCTCGTCCGCGAGCGGCAGGTCCTGGGCATACGGGTGATCGCCGTAGAGCCGGGCGAACAGCGCCTCGCGCGCGACGACGCCGGCGGAGCTGCGGTGGATCGCCAGCTCCTGCACGAGCCGGTCGCGCTCCCCCTCGACGTCCCGCTTCGGGAACGTCGCACCGGTCAGCAGCTCGCCCATCAGCGCCAGCAGACCCGGCAGTCCGTCGAGCAGGACCGAGCCGCCGAAGGCGAGCCGGTCGGAGTCGACGTTGACCCCGAGGGTCGCGCCCACCGCCTGCAGGTCGCGGGCGATCTGACCGGCGTCGCGGTGCTCGGTGCCGGACAGGAACGTGTCGGCCAGCAGGTGGGCGCGCGCGACGTGCGTCGCGGTGCCCTTGCGGGGCGCCGCGAACGGGATCCGCAGCCGCACCTCGGCCAGCGGCACCCCGGGACGGCGGACCGCGAGCACGCGCAGCCCGTTGTCGAGGGTGGTGTCGCTGACGCTCGGCAGCCGGACCGGCTTGGCCTTCGCGAGGGCGGGGGCGGAGCGGGTCACGCGGCACCTCCCGGGCGGAGCTCGAGCACGGCGCGGTTGTCGGTGCCGAGCGAGCGCGACGCCGTCTGCACCTGCTCCGCGGTGACGGACGCGAGCAGGCCCGGGAGCTCGTTGAGCAGCTCGGCCTTGCTGCGCTGCTGCTCGAAGACGGCGGCATGCGTCGCGCGGCCGAGGACGGGGTCGACGTCGCGCAGGTAGCGCGCCGTCATGCGCGCGACCGTGCGGTCGACCTCGTCCTGCTCGAGGCCGTCGCCCGCGAGGCGGGCGATCTCCTCGTCCACCGCAGCGATGACCGTGTCGGCCGATACGTCCGGGGCGTGGTGCATCTCGAGGAGCAGCGGCGTGGGGTCGCGGGCGTCGAGCGGGTCGCCCATGATGCCGAGGTAGCCCCCGACGCTCGTCGCGATCCGGTCCCTCAGCAGAAGCCGGTCCTGCAGCCGCGCTGCGTCGCCGTCGGTGAGCACCTCCGCGAGGACCACGTAGGGCAGGTAGGTCCCGAGGTCCTTCGGGTCAGGCGTGCGCCAGGCCATCGCGACGGCCGGGGCAGGCGCCAGGGCGTCGTGCACGACCGAGCGCCGCTCCTGCGTGAGCGCCGGTTCCGTGAAGGCCGGCGGCGGCGTCACCTTGCGCGCGGGGATGTCGCCGAACTGCTCCTCGACCCAGGTCATGACCTGCGCCGGGTCGACGTCGCCCGCGACGGTGAGGACGGCGTTGGCCGGGGCGTAGTAGCGGTCGAAGAACGACTGCGCGTCCTCCAGCGTGGCCGCCTCGAGGTCGACGAACGACCCGTAGCCGTCATGGGTGTTGGCGAAGCTCTCGAAGAGCACCGGCGGGATCTGGAGCCACGGGAAACCGCCGTACGGGCGGTTGTGCACGTTGACCCGGATCTCGTTCTGCACGACCGCGACCTGGTTGAGCAGGTTCTCCTGGGTCAGCGCGACGGACCTCATCCGGTCGGCCTCGAGGAACAGCGCCAGCTCGGTCGCGGTGCTCGGCAGCACCTCGTAGTAGTTGGTGTAGTCGACGTGCGTCGAGCCGTTGAGGACGCCACCTGCGCCCTGCACGTAGGTGAAGTGGTCGGTCTTCTTGAGGTTCGCCGAGCCCTGGAACATCAGGTGCTCGAACAGGTGCGCGAACCCGGTGCGGCCCTCGGGCTCGGAGCGCATGCCCACGTCGTAGTAGACGGCCACGGCCACGACCGGGCTCGTGCGGTCCGGGAGGACGACGACCCGCAGGCCGTTCTTCAGCTTCCCGCGCTCGATGGCGTACGAAAGGTTGCGGCTGGTGCTGCGGTGAGTGACGGTCGGCACGCCGCTGACGCTAGTCCCTGCGGATGCCGGCACGCGCGCCCTTCCGCTGCCAGGCCGACATGACGTCGAGGAGGGCCGCACGGGTGTGGGCCACCACGAACGACTGACCCAGGAGGGCCGGGTACGTCCGCCTGTGTCCGTGGGTCGGATCACAGGCCGTTGCCTCACGACCGCCCAGCAGTTGCGACGGTTGAGGCGGCGCACCCAGTCCCCGTGCGTCGCCTGCCCCCAGTAGCGGGCAGCTCAGCGGTGCCTGCCGTGGCCCTTCGCCTCGCTGGTCAGCTTCCTGCCGTCCGGGTCCTCCAGCAGGCAGGTGCCCTTGCGGTCCCCCTCCGCCCACTGCGCAGCCTGCGGGTAGAAGTAGAACAGCGAGTACCCGGTGTGGCCGGCGGGGGCACCGACGAAGCCGGGAAGCACCTTGCGGCAGTGTCCCAGCACAAGAGCCTCCGACTGCTTGTCTCCCGGGAACCGGCCGGCCGGCAGGTCGAAGGTGTCGAACACCTCCGAGTCGTGCGGCTTCGCGCAGGGGCCGAGCTCGAGGGTCGAGATCACGCCCTCGTCGAGGGAGCTCGTCACGCAGTTGCCGGTCACCAGATCAGCCGGGGCGACGGTCCCCGACACCTGCCCCGGCGGCAGCTCCGGGTCCGGAGTCGGGCCGGGCCCGGCACCGTGGCCGCGGGCCGTTCCGTAGGTCGGTTCACCGGTCAGGGCCGTGAGCAAGCAGGACGCGTGCCGGTCGGCCGCCCAGTGCGACGCGATCGGGCGGAGGTACTTCACGTCCCAGTGCGACGTGCCCTTGCCCGTGCCGACGTAGGCGTCGATGGTGGCGAGGCACCGCCTGCTCACCTCCGCCTTGACCTGCGCGTCGCCGGGGTAGTCGCCGCTCTCGAGCGTGTAGTCGTAGAACACCTCGGCCTCGTGGCTCTGCCGGCATGGCACGACGTCGATGCGCCGGATTGTGCCGCCCGGGACGGAGGCGAGGCAGTCACCGGCGCGCAGGGCCGCCACGCTGATCGTGCTGCTCGAGGTGATCCTCCCGCTGCTGTCGCGGTTGCCCTCCTCGTCGTCGAAGCCTCCGATCACTGCGACCACGACGAGGAGGACGATCCAGGCCGACCCTGCGCAGATGCCGCCGATCGCCAGGCCCCTGCCACCCTGACCGGTCTTCTTGATCCGGTTGAGCGAGATGATCCCGAAGACGATGCCGAGCACGCCGGCGCAGACCGGCACGATGCCGAGGATCAGGGAGGCGATCGCGAACCCGTCCGTCCCCGACTGAGCCGGCGGTCCCTGCGGGGGCGCCCACGCGCTCGTCGGCTGGCCGGCCCACGGCGAGGGCGGCGGCTGCTGCGACGCGTCTGCTGGCGGCGGGGTGAGCTGCCACGGATCGCCCGGCGGCGGCATCTCGCTCATGGCGCGGCATCTTGCCGCACCACGAGCTCGTGCGGGGGGCTACTCGCCGGTTGCGCCGTCGATCCGCTCGCGCAGCAGGTCGGCGTGCCCGTTGTGCCGTGCGTACTCCTCGATCAGGTGCACGAGGACCCAGCGCAGCGAGACCTCCTGACCGCGCCGGTGGCCGACGTCATCGAGCGACGGGTGCGCCGCGATGACCTCGTCGCCGTGGGCGCACTCCGCTTCCCAGGCAGCGAACGCCTCCTGGACCGAGGCGTCGTCGACGTCGTCGAACTCGCCGTCGGGGTGCGCGTCGTCGTAGAACAGTCCGGCGACCGCCTCCTCCTCCATGGTGCGGCGCCACCAGTTCCGCTCGACGTCGGCGCAGTGCCGGACCAGGCCGAGCAGCGACAGCGTCGACGGAGGCACCGACCGCTGCTTGAGCTGCTCGTCGGACAGTCCCCAGCACTTCAGCCGCAGGGTGTCGCGGTGGTAGACGAGCCAGGACACGAGCATGTCCCGCTCGCCGGCGACGTACGGCGGGTCCACCCGGTCTGTCATGTGACCCATCCTGACGTACGTTCGCGTCATGGACGCACGCGCACTCGGTGACGGTCTTGTCGTCTCGGCCCAGGGCCTCGGCTGCATGGGGATGAGCGAGTTCTACGGCGACGCGGACGAGACCGAGTCGCTGGCGACGATCCACCGCGCCCTCGACCTCGGCGTCACGTTCCTCGACACGGCCGACATCTACGGGCCGTTCACGAACGAGGTGCTGGTCGGCAAGGCCATCAGCGGCCGTCGCGACGAGGTGACCCTCGCGACCAAGTTCGGGATCGTCCGCACGCCGACCGGCGAGCGGCTCGGCATCCGCGGTGACGCGGACTACGTCCGCAGCTGCTGCGACTCCTCGCTGCAGCGCCTGGGCGTCGACACGATCGACCTCTACTACCAGCACCGCGTCGACACCGAGGTGCCCATCGAGGAGACCGTCGGCGCGATGGCCGAGCTCGTCGCGGCGGGGAAGGTGAAGCACCTCGGGCTGTCGGAGTGCTCCGCCGAGTCGCTGCGTCGCGCGGTGTCGGTGCACCCGATCGCAGCGGTCCAGAGCGAGTACAGCCTGTTCTCCCGGGACATCGAGCGCGAGGTCCTCCCGACGATGCGATCCCTGGGAGTGGGCCTGGTCGCGTACTCGCCACTCGGCCGCGGCTTCCTCACGGGCGCCATCTCGAGCCTCGCCGACCTCGGTGAAGACGACTTCCGCCGTACCTCTCCCCGCTTCGCCCAGGCCGCCCTCGACGCGAACCTCGCCTTGGTCGAGCGGGTGAAGGCGCTCGCGGAGGAGAAGGGCGTGACGCCCGGTCAGGTCGCGCTCGCGTGGACGATGGCGAAGGGCGACGACGTCGTGCCCATCCCGGGGACGAAGCGGCGGGCCTACCTCGAGCAGAACGCGGCGGCGAACGACGTGACGCTGACCGCGGAGGAGCTGGTGCGCCTGGAGGAGCTGGCCGACGCCGTCGTCGGCGACCGCTACGCCGACATGCGGGTCGTCAACCGCTAGGTCGCGCCTGCTTGCCGCTGCGGGGTCGCGGTGCTCCCATGATCGTGACCGCGACTCTCAGGGGGACGTCATGGACGTGCGCAAGCTGGCGGCAGAGCTCATCGGGACGATGTGGCTGGTGTTCGGGGGGTGCGGATCGGCGGTGCTGGCCGCGGCCTTCATGCCCGACACCAACCTCGGGATCGGGCTGGTCGGGGTCAGCCTCGCGTTCGGGCTGACGGTGCTGACCGGGGCGTACGCCTTCGGCCACATCTCGGGCGGCCACTTCAACCCGGCGGTGACGCTCGGCCTCGTGGCCGGTCGCCGCTTCCCGGCGAAGGACGCAGCCGGGTACGTCGTCGCGCAGGTGCTCGGTGCCTTCTTCGGCGCCGGTGCGCTGGTCGTGATCGCGAAGGGCAAGGACGGCTTCGACGTGAAGGACGGGTTCGCGGCGAACGGCTTCGACAAGCTCTCGCCCGGAGGGTTCAGCATGGGCGCGGCCTTCATGGCCGAGGTCGTCCTGACCGGCTTCTTCCTCATCGCCATCATGGGCGCGACCCGCAGGGGCGCGCCGGCCGGCACGGCACCGGTGGCCATCGGCCTGTGCCTGACGCTGATCCACCTGATCTCGATCCCGGTGGACAACACGTCCGTGAACCCCGCGAGGTCGACGTCGCAGGCGGTCTACGCCGGCGGCGACTACCTCGCGCAGCTCTGGCTGTTCTGGGTGGCCCCGATCCTCGGGGCCGTCATCGGGGCCGTCGTCTACCGCTTCGTGCTCGGTGGCCCCGATGACGACCTGCGTCGCGAGATCAGCGGCGACCCGGAGGCCGCGATCGCCTAGCTGGACGCGGCGTCCAGCGCCTTCGCCATCGCGACGAGGGTGTCGAGTGAGTAGAGCGGCTCGGGCGAGCCGATCGTGCCCTCGTTGAGCGCGCGCTTCTCGGCCTCGGTGAAGACGGTGCGGCGCTCGGGGGCCTTCGGCCACGTCGCGTTGTCGTCGCTGACGTTCACGCCACTGCCGTCGCCGTGGACGATGACGACCTGGACGTCGTTGATCGGGTTGGTCTGCGAGACGCCTCGGACGATGAGCCGGGTGTCGGCGTCCAGAATCGTCTCCTTGCAGGTGTCGGCCTTCGCGACGAACTCGCTGTCGCTGCACGGGTGCTGCTGCAGCCCGCCGGTGCTGCGGAACAGGCCGAGCCGACCCGGGCCGTGCACGCCGTCGTCGACGTCGGCCCAGAACCCGCTGATGTGGTCGACGTAGCCGTCGCGGATGGACCAGCCGTCCGGGGTGTGCGCGCGGGCGATGCGGTAGTAGACGCTCGAGGTGTCACCGGTGTCGGTGGACGAGGCCGAGGTCGGCGTCCCGCCGAACCGCACGGTCGCCGGCTTGCTGGTGGAGGACGGCGCCAGCAGCGCGAAGGACCCGACCGTCACGACCGCAGCGGCGCCGGCCGTTATCGCGGTGCCGGCGACGCGCCGGCGACGACGGCGGCGGCCGGCCGAGACCGCCTCGTCAGGACGCAGGACGAAGGGGGGCTCGTCGGTCAGCAGGTCGCGCAGACCCTCGTTCACGTTCACAGCAGCTCCTTGATCGGCACGACGGCGCGCAGGGCTTCTCGAATGGTGCTGAGGCCGCGGGACGTCTGGCTCTTGACGGTGTTCTCGTTGACGCCCAGGACCCGGGCGGTGTCGGCGACGCTCAGGTCGTCGAAGAACCGCAGGACCAGGCAGGCCCGCTGCCGCGGCGGCACCTTCATCAGGGCAGCCTTGAGCAGCTCCCTGTCCTCGGTGCTGTCGCCTTCGCGGGCGGGCCCGTCCGGGAGGTCGGCGTAGGGCCGCTCCCGGCGGTGCGGGCGTCGGGTCTCGTCGACCCAGGACCGCACCAGGACCTGCCGCAGGTACGGCTCCGGGGTGTCGACCCGGCGCCACGCGGCGTAGAGCTTGGCGAACGACACCTGGACCAGGTCCTCGGCCTGGTGCCAGTCGCCGCACAGCAGGAAGGCGGTCCGGCGCAGTGCGACCGCGCGCGCGGCATACAGCTCCCGGAACTCGTCCTCCATGCCCTTCAAGACGGAACCCACCCCCACGGAGGTTGCACCGATCCGCACTTCCCTGAAGCTACGCGCACCCTTGCCCCATCAATGGCCTTCGCTCACGCTCACGAACCTCACGGGCAGGGCGTGCGGCGTGCGCAGCTTCAGGGAAGTTGGGGGGCGGCGCGGTCGATGATCTCGGCGAACGCGGTGCCGCGCGGGAGGGTGCCGAAGGCGCTGCCCCAGTCGCCCTGGACGCGGCTGGCGATGAACGCGTCGGAGACGGCGGCCGGCGCGTGCCGGACGAGCAGCGAGGCCTGCAGCGTCATCGCCAGCTTCTCGACGAGCCGGCGAGCGCTCACCTCGTCGGCCTCACCGAGGTCCTTCGACAGGTCGCTGACCGCAGCGGTGATGCGGGCGTCGTCGGCCAGCTCGACCTCGGCGAAGAACGCCTCGACCGACTCGGGCTCCCGCGCCATGGCCCGCAGGACGTCGAGGGCGTTGACGTTGCCGCTGCCCTCCCACACCGAGTTGAGCGGCGCCTCGCGGTAGAGCCGCGGCATGCCGGACTCCTCGACGTAGCCGTTGCCGCCCAGGCACTCGAGCGCCTCGCCGGCGAAGACGGGGCAGCGCTTCGTGACCCAGTACTTCCCGACGGCGACGGCGAGCCGCTTGAAGGCGGTCTCCTCACGATCGACCGCACCGGCCAGCCGCAGCATCAGCGTGGTCGCGGCCT
Organism: uncultured Frankiales bacterium; assembly: GCA_966212015.1. GTDB lineage: Bacteria > Actinomycetota > Actinomycetes > Mycobacteriales > SCTD01 > RYN-111. Next base: position 19,602 of record CBIHPE010000011.1, read on the forward strand.
CGGACTCGAGCGCCAGGTCGGCGAGCACGTTCTGCATCGCCGGCTTGTCGACGAGCAGGCCACCGAACGCCGAGCGGTGCTTCGCGTGGTGGATCGCCTGGACGGTCCCGGCGCGCATCAGGGAGGCAGAGCCGATGACGCAGTCGAGCCGGGTCATCGACACCATCTCGATGATGGTGCGGACGCCGCGACCCTCCTCGCCGACGAGCCAGGCGACCGTGCCGTCGAACTCCGGCTCCGAGCTCGCGTTGGAGCGGTTGCCGAGCTTGTCCTTGAGCCGCTGGATGCGGAACGTGTTGCGCGTCCCGTCCGGCAGCACCCGCGGCACCAGGAAGCAGGACAGGCCGCCGGGTGCCTGGGCCAGGACGAGGAACAGGTCGCACATCGGAGCGCTGGTGAACCACTTGTGGCCGGTGAGCCGCCACACGTCGCCGTCCGGCACGGCACGCGTCGTGTTGGCGCGCACGTCGGACCCGCCCTGCTTCTCGGTCATCCCCATCCCGGCGAGCAGGCCGGCCTTGGTCGTCGGCACGCGCAGCCCCGGGTCGTAGGTCCTCGACTGCAGCAGCGGCTCGTAGACCGCCGCGAGGTCCGGCTGCATCCGCAGGGCGGGAACGACGGCGGAGGTCATCGAGATGGGGCAGCCGTGACCGCCCTCGACCTGGGACCACGTGTAGAAGCCGGCCGCACGGGCGACGTGCGCCCCCGGCGTACCGCTCCAGGGCGCAGCGAGCCCCTCGGAGACGGCGACCGTCATGAGCGAGTGCCAGGCCGGGTGGAACTCCACCTCGTCGATCCGGTGGCCGTAGCGGTCGTGCGTGACGAGCACGGGCTCGTTCTCGTTGGCCTGCACGCCCCACAGCTGCGCCTCGGCGGTGCCCGCGCGGCGTCCGAGCCGGTGCAGGTCGTCGGCGTACCAGCCGGCGCCCTCGCGCTCGAGGCCGCTCAGCAGGGCGGCGTCCTCGGCGACGTCGTGCCCGACTAGTGGCGGTGCCTGGTTGGTGACATCGTGGGTGCTTGCCATGACCTCATCATCCCTCACCGTCGGCCCCGGCCAAGGGCGGCTGCTGCTGCGCACCGGGGTCGAGGGGAAGGCCGCGCGGATGGGGCACCGGCTGACGCTCGGCTTCGACCGCTGGGAGTGCACGACCGACTTCACCGGCGACGAGCCCACAGCCGTCCGGCTGGAGATCGACCTGACCAGCCTGCAGGTGATCAGCGGCGAGGGTGGCGTGAAGCCGCTCGGCTCCCTCGAGAAGCGCAAGGTCCACGGCGACGCGCTCAAGGCGCTGCACGCCGCGCAGTCGCCGCGGGTGACGTGGACGTCGACCGAGGTCGCTCAGACCGACGGGGGGTTCGCCCTCAGCGGGACCCTGTCGCTCAACGGCCAGCAGCACGACTGCCCCGTTGCCGTCCGGGTGACCTCGGACGGCGACCAGCACGCGATCGCGGCGACGGCGGAGGTCCGGCAGACGACGTGGGGCATCCGCCCCGTGTCACAGGCTCTGGGCACCTTGCAGGTGAGCGATGTCGTGCAGGTCCTCGTCGAGGTCGAGGTCACCCGCTCCTGAGCGCGTGGCGTCCATCTGCCTCCAGGTCCGGCGCCACACCACCGGGCTGATCGTCGCCGCGAGGTAGACGAGTCCGGTCAGGAGCAGAGCCGAACGAAGCCCCAGGTGGCTGATCGCGAACCCGGCGAGGGCCGCCCCCACGGGCATACCGGCCAGCACCCCGGCCGCCATGACCCCGAGCACCCGGCTGCGCAGGGCCTCGGGGATCCGCTCGAGCTCGACCGCCGTCAGCATCGGGTTGATGCCGCCGCAGGCGATGCCGAAGACGACCTGCGCGGCGAGCAGGAGCGGGTACGGCGGGTAGCCGGCCATCAGGGCGAAGCGCGGGAAGCCGACCAGCAGGAACGCGACGGTGAAGACCGACCAGCGCGGGAACCGCACGCCCCAGGTCGCGTAGCCGGCGTTGCCGATCAGTGCGCCGATCCCGAAGGCGGCGTAGAGGAACCCGAGGGCCGTGCTGCTGTGCAGCACCTCACGGGCGTAGACGGGCGCGAGCACCGAGCCCGAGGCTGCGTCGAGCATGTTGGTTACCATCACCATCAGGGTGATCCCGAGGAGCAGCCGGTCGGACCGCAGCGCGGCGAGCCCGCCGCGCAGCTCGCGCAGGTAGGGCTCGCGGTGCTCGCGGACCGCCTGCACGGCTGGGATCGCCGAGAGCAGCAGCGCGGACGTCAGGAAGCTCACGGCGTCGACGAGCATCACCTCCGCCGGACCGATCCCCGCGATCAGCGCGCCCGCCAGCGGCGCCCCCAGCATCCGGGCGCCGCGGTTGACGCCGTCATAGCTGCCCGCCGCTCGCTCGAGCGAGGTGCCTCCGGCCTCGGCGAGCTTCGGCAGCAGCACCGATCTGGCGGTGTCTCCAGGAGCGCGGACCAGACCGACGCAGGCGACCACCGCGCACAGCTGCCAGAAGGCCAGGCCGATCGTCAGGTGCAGCACGGGGACGAGGGCGATGCCGAGGCCGCTGAGCAGGTCGGAGCCGATCGCGGTGCGTCGTGGACCGAGGTGGTCGACGAGCGGTCCGCCGAGAGCCGACGCGAGGACGAGCGGGAGCGTCTCGCTCGCCGCGGCGATGCCCGTCCTGCCGGCGCTGTGGGTCGTGACCAGCACGAACCAGGGCACCGCGAGCAGCGTCATCGCCGTGCCCGTGACGGAGATGGCGTTGGCCGTCAGCAGCAGGCTGAGCGGCCGCAGGGCCTTCACGGGAGCTCCCTCTCCGGGAAGAGCTGGAACTGGACCACGACCCGCTCGTCGCCCTTCCGCGGCTCGCGCCGGAAGGACTCGATCAGCTCGTCGAGCGCCTCACCGAGGCGGACCGCTTCGGCAGCGGTGAGGCTGAGGTTCACGTCGGACTGGTTGGACGCCTGCTGCCAGCGCCTGCTCCAGCGACGGCTGGTCGCCAGCCAGTGGTCGAGGCGCTTCCAGCTCAGTCGCGCCACGGTCTGCAGGTAGGCGTCGGCCGCGATCTGCGTCTCGGGGTCGTCGTCCAGAGACGTCGCGTCCATCCGCGTGCTCTCCTGTGCGGCCTTCCACCAGCGGTCCCGCGCGTTGCCCCGCTCCACGTCCTCCTCGACGAAGCCGGCCTTCTCGAGCTGGCGCAGGTGATAGCTGGTCAGGCCGCTGCTCTCGCCGGTCCGCTTGGCCAGGGCGCTCGCTGTGGCCGGGCCCTCCAGCCGGAGCAGCCCGAGCAGCCGGACCCGGATCGGGTGCGCCAGCGCCTTGAGGGACTCAGGCGTGAGGTGGTGGGTGCGGCGTTCCATCCCTCGAGGGTAGAACGCAAAGAAGTCTTTGCAAAGAGTTCTTTGCGATTAGGTCGCGAGTCCCTCGAGGAGCAGCGCCTCGGCGAGGCAGGCCTTCTGCCACATGGCGAGGTCGAGGCTCTCGTCGATGCCGTGCCAGCGGGACGCGGGGTCACCGACGCCGGTCACCAGGACCGTCGCGCCGGGGTACGTCCTGGCGAACTCCGCGATGAAGGGGATCGAGCCCCCGATGCCGGACTCGACGGCTTCGTTGCCGTAGGCCTCGGAGAAGGTCCGGCGGGCGAGGTCGTAGACGCCGCCCGTCGTCTCGAGGCTGAACGCGTCCCCCGTGCTCCCCGGGGTGACGGTGACCTCGGCGCCCCACTCGACCCTGGACTCGAGGTGCTGGGTCAGGGCCTTCAGCGCCGACTGCGCGTCGTCACCCGGCGCGATGCGCAGGCTGACCTTGGCGCGTGCCCTCGGCAGCAGCACGTTGGACGCCTGCGCCGTGGACGGCGCGTCGATCCCGAGGACCGACACGGCGGGCTTGTCCCAGAGTCGCTCGACGATCGAGCCGCAACCGACGAGCTGCCCCGACGGGACCAGGGTCGTGTCTGCCCGGAAGACGTCCTCCGGCATGTCCGGGGCAGTGCTGGTCCCGACGTGCACGCCCTCGACGGCGACGTTGCCGTCCTCGTCGTGCAGCGTTGCCAGCAGCCGGCACAGGATCGTGAGCGCGTCGGTGATCGGGCCGCCGAACATCCCCGAGTGCACGGGTCGGTCGAGCAGCTTCACGTCGACGTAGAGGTCGACCAGACCGCGCAGGCTGGTGGTGAAGGCGGGTACGTCGACAGCGGCGTTGGCCGAGTCGGCGATGACGATCACGTCCGACCGCAGTGCGTCCTTGTGCTCCGCGAGGAGCCGGGTCAGCGTCGGCGAGCCGATCTCCTCCTCACCCTCGATGAAGAGCACGACACCGACGGGGGGCCTGCCGCCGAAGGCGCGCAGGACGGCGAGGTGCATCATCACGCCGGCCTTGTCGTCGGCAGCGCCACGCCCGTACAACCGCCCGTCCCGCTCCGTCGGCTCGAAGGGCGGGCTGGTCCACTCCTCCGCAGGCCCGGTCGGCTGCACGTCGGCGTGGGCGTACAGCAGCACCGTCGGCTTGCCCTCGGGCGCCGGCCAGTGGGCGATGAGCGCCGGGTGCCCACCGCCGTCGACGATCGACGTGTCCGAGGCCCCGGCGTCGACCGCGTGCGCCCGCACCGCCTCGAGGGCCCTGACGACGTCCTGGGCGTGGTCGGGCTCCGAGGAGATCGAGGGGATCCGGGCCAGCGCCTCGAGGTCGGCACGGCTCCGGTCATGGACGGCGGCGAGGTCAGCACGCAGGTCGCTCATGCCCACCACGCTAAGACCTGAGAGGGTCCTCGCATGCAGGTGAAAGCGCGCGGGCTGGTGTTCGACGTCGAGGTGGGCGGCCCTGAGGACGGTCCGCCGGTCCTGCTGCTGCACGGGTTCCCGCAGACGTCGCACTGCTGGCGCAACGTCGACCTTCCCGGCTACCGCACGATCGCGCCCGACCAGCGGGGCTACTCCCCCGGCGCCCGGCCGCTCGACGTCGAGGCCTACCGCGTGCCCGAGCTCGTCGCCGACGCCCTCGCGATCCTCGACGCGCTCGGCGTCGAGAGGGCGCACGTCGTCGGGCACGACTGGGGTGCCGGCGTCGCCTGGCAGCTCGGGGCGAAGCACGCCGACCGGGTGGAGACGCTCACGATCCTGTCCGTCCCGCACCCGCAGGCGTTCCGGGCAGCGCTCTCGTCCGACGAGGAGCAGCGGGCGAAGTCGGCCTACATGCGCGACTTCGCGCAGCCCGGCTACGACCAGGTGCTGCTCGCGGACGACGCTGCTCTGCTGCGCGCCGTCTTCGGCGGCCTGCCCTCGGTCGACGTCGACCACGTGATCGCGCGGGCCGAGGAGCCGGGAGCCCTCGCGGCCTGGTTGCGCTGGTACGCCGGCCAACGGCGCGAGGACGTCCAGGACACCCCCGCCGTCGCCGTACCGACCCTCTACGTCTGGTCCGACGGCGACCTGGCACTGGGACGCACCGCGGCCCACGCCACGCAGGACTGGGTCACCGGGCCCTACCGCTTCGAGGTGCTCGAGGGCGCCAGCCACTGGATCCCCGAGGAAGCGGCCGAGCGCCTCGGTGCCCTGCTGCTCCAGCACCTACGGTGATCGTCGTGGAGGACGACCCGCTGCTCGAGATCTATCGCGCCGCCCAGGCAGCGCGGGGCAAGCGGCCGTCCGCGGCCCGGCTGGCGCGGGTCAGGGAGAAGCTCGACGAGGGCGTGCTCGCCGTCGACGACGCGCTGCGCGGCTTCGCCCTTGGCGAGCCGGGACGGACGGGCGACGGCGCCGGCGACCTGGTCGCGGGGCTGTTGCACCTGAGCATGGTGTTCGTCCACCCTGACCACCAGCGACAGGGCGTCGGGGCGGCTGTCGTCGAGCAGCTCGCCGACGAGGCGTGGGGCCTCGGCTACCGCGAGGTCAGCGTCTGGTCCGAGACGCCCGCGTTCTACGAGGCGATCGGCTTCGAGCGGACCGGACGGACGGTCGAGGACCGCGTGCAGCTGCGCGCCGAGCTGGAGGCGCCGTTGCGCGAGGTCGTCGTGCACGACGACGCCATCCGGCTCGGGCAGCTGCTGAAGCTCGCGGAGATGGTCGAGACCGGCTCCGAGGCCAAGACCCTGCTGGCGACCGGGACCGTCGAGGTCAACGGCGAGCAGGAGGTGCGGCGCGGGCGGCAGCTCCAGGACGGGGACGAGGTCCGGGCTGCCGACCGCGCAGTCGTCGTGCGGCTCAGCCCACCCGACGCCTGACCGCGGCGCCCGCACCGAGGAGCAGCAGCGCCACGACGGCGAGGCCGAGGGGAAGGCCCGTGGCGGCGAGGTGGCCGCCCTTGCCGCTGCCGCCCTTCCTGCCACCGTGCGGGACACCGCTGGTCGAGCCGCCCGGGACGCTGCCGGCCTTGAGCGTGATGTCGTAGACCCCGCGGCCCATGGTCGCGGCGACGATCTCGTTGCGGTTGCGCGGCGAGACCTGCAGGTGGACGACCGGCACGGCCGGCAGGTTCTTGCCGACGACGAAGTACTGAGCGGCCTTGCTGCTCTTCACCTTGCCGGCGTTGGCCAGCGAGTAGACCCCGATGTCGTTGCCGACGATGAGGTCACCGTCGTGCAGGACGGCGAAGTCGGCAGCCAGGTCGGGCAGGTTGCCGGAGATGTCGGTGAAGTGGTTGCCCGCGTCGTGGCTGACGAAGACGTGGCCCTCGCCGACCTTGCTGACGTCGTCGCCGAGCGAGCCCGGCGGGATCCAGCGCCGGCCGTAGCCGCCGAGCATCACGTAGACCGTCTTCGGGTCCTTCGGGTCCATCGTGACGCCGTTGATGATCCGCTGCGGCAGGCCGATGGCCGCGGCCTTGTGCCAGCCGTTCGCGGTCATCGGCTTCGGGTCCTTGCTGCCACCGACGTTCGTGGCCAGGCCCGAGTGGAACGGCAGGCCCTGCGTCACGATGTCGCACGAGCCGCAGAACCCGGCGTAGACGTTGTCGCCACGGACGTCCACGGCGCTGGCGGTGTTGACGTAGCCGTTGGTGGAGCCGAGGTCGTAGACCAGCTTCCAGTCGGTCGAGGAGCCCAGCACCGCGCTGCCCGCGCCGCACTCGAGGGCGGTGTCGGTGGACGTGACCGCCGGGGTGGCCGCCGTCGTCGTGCCCGGTCCGTAGATCGTCTCGGCGATCTGGCTGCCGCCGGAGACGATGTGCTTGGCCGACTCGGGGTCCATCTGGAACGGCGTGGAGAACTGCCCCGTGTCGTAGCAGGGCGCGATGTCGTTCCAGCTCTGGCCGCCGTCGGTCGTGACGCTGATGTCGCCGCCGACGTACTCCTCGTAGGCGATCTTGGAGTTGTCCGGGTCGACGGCGGAGAAGAAGCCGTCACCGCCCATCGTCATGTACTGCTTGCCCTCGGGCGTGATCTTGAGCTCGCCGTTGTCCTGCAGGCCGCCGTAGACCGTGCCGTCGGAGCTCATCTCCGCGTCGTAGGGCAGCAGCGTGTGCATGCCGTGGTTGACGCCGTTGGCCCAGTGGTCGTTGTCGAACGGCGTGGCGCCCTCGTTCTGCTGCTTCTGCGAGAAGGCACCACCGTCGTTGCCGACGATCAGCGTCGCGTGCGTCCCCTCCGGGATGTACATCGCGGCGTGCTGGTCCGGGTGGACCGTGGACCCCTGCTTGTTGACCCCGCTCGTGGTGGGGCAGAAGCCCTGCAGCGCCCCGACGTTGAGGGCCGCGCAGGTCGTGCCCGAGAAGTAGCGGCCGAAGACGCCGAAGTTCGAGGTGTTGGGGACCGTGGGGATCGCAGCGCTGCCGCCCCAGACCTCCTCGAGGCCGAACGACAGGAACTTCGGCGAGCCGTCCTCGTTCGTCAGGCTCGAGGCCGGCGACGGCTGGACCCACTCGTTGTACCAGGACTGAACGCCCGCGCAGTAGCCGAGCACGCACTCGGTGCCGCCGAGAGCCGACTGGTGGGTCGGCGCGTCCATCTGGTCGGCGTTGGCCATCAGCGTCCAGTGCTTGCCGAAGTCCTTGGAGCCGTAGAGGCCGTTGAGGACGGTCGGGTTGAGGGTGCCGTTGATCGGCGTGCCCGTCGGCGGGAGGGCCGGGGTGTCACCGACCTGGGTCTGCTTGTTGAAGCGGCTCGGGTCCTCGACCAGGGCGTAGACGTAGTCGTGGTCCTGGCTCGATCCGACAGCGAGACCAAGTGCCGTGCGGCCCGCGCGCGCCACCGACGGGAAGCCCGTCGCGGCGGGGTCCATGAAGGCGAACGTGCCCGGCGCACCCGTCGCGGAGTAGTAGATGCCGTCGCGGGGCGCCTGGGGCGTGCCGGCAGCGTTGAGCTTGTTGCCGGCGCGCCAGCCGACCGCTGCGAGCACCTGGCTGCCGCCGCCGCCGGTCTTGTCGTTCGGCCGGACGACGACGTCGCTGACGATGTTGGCGAAGAAGCAGGTCGGCTTGGTCAGCGACGTGCAGGTGGTCGGCAGGACCACGTTCTTGTAGGTGTGCCCGCTGTCCGTCGAGCGCCACAGTCCCTTGCCGGTGGCCTGGTAGACGACGTTGGTGTGGACCGGGTCGACGGCCACCCGGAAGGTGATCGTGCCGTTCGGGACGCCCGAGGCGTGGTGCCAGGTGGTCCCGCGGTCGGCGGAGTAGAAGGCTCCGAGCCCGGTGAACGAGCTGCCGCCGAACGCCGGGTCGCCGCTGCCGACGACGAGCGTGCCGCCCTTGGCGACCGCGACGCTGCCGATGATCTGGCTCGGCAGCTTGTCGCCGATCGACTTCCAGGTGCTGCCGGAGTCGGTGCTGCGGTAGACGCCGCCGTTGGCGACCGCGGCGTACCAGACGCTGTGGTTGGCGGGGTCGTAGGCGAAGCCCTGGATGCGGCCGGAGAGGTTGTGCAGGCCCTCGCCGTTGACCCGGCCGTAGGGCTTGCCGTCGGCGTAGAGGGCGTCAGTGCCGAGCGCCTTCCAGGAGCTGCCGCCATAGGCCTTCGAGGCCGGCAGCGCTGCGGCCTGCGCGACCGCGTTGGCGTAGGCCCCGGAGGTCACGGGGTAGTTGCCGGTGTGCTTGACCTCCTGCTCGTGGTGCATCGTCAGCTGGTCGTCGACGCCCTCGTTCTCCTTGGTGGAGACGCAGGACGCCACGTGCGCCAGCTTGGCGAACGGGTCGAGGTGCTGGCCGGTCGGGCAGATGCCGTGCGGGGTGGGCACCGCCTCGCTCTGAGCCGGGGCTCCGGCCAGGCCAGCGGCGACGAGCGCGCACGCGGCGGCTCCTCCGAACAGCGAACGAACGATCTTGCTGGGCACAGCGACCTCCTCGGGAACTGAGAAGAATATGCCGTTCCGGGGTCGACCACCGCATGTCAGAGCAACGTCAGGCGCTCGACCTCGGTCTGGCCGGTGAGGAGTGCCTCGAGCTCGGCCTCTCCGGGCAGGTCGTCATGGCAGTCCTCCTTGCCCGTCCGCACGTACAGGAACAGCCCACTGACGGCGTCGACCGGAGCTCCGACGAGACGGGCCCAGGCCAACCGGTAGACCGCGAGCTGCACCGGGTCGGCCGCCTCCCGGCCGGTCTTCCAGTCGACCACCTGCCACCGCCCGTCGCCGAGGTCGTAGACGGCGTCGATGCGACCGCGCACGACACGCCCCGCCAGCGGGAGCGCGAACGGGGCCTCGACCGCGAAGGGCTTGCGCGCCGCCCAGGGGCCGGCGAGGAAGGCCTCCTGCAGCGCGAGCAGGTCGGTGTCGCTGCCGAGCTCGTCGTCCTCGGCGCCGGGCAGCTCGTCGGGGTCGAGGAGCGGGCGCTCCTCGAACAGCGCCTCGACCCACGCGTGGAACCGGGTGCCGCGGCGTGCGGCGGGTGCCGGCGGCCGCGGCATGGGCCGGGCGAGCTCCCGGGCGAACGCCTCCGGGTCCTGCTGGAGCCGCATCACCTGCGAGGCCGACATCGTCATCGGGAGCCGAACGGTCCGCACGGCACGCCGCGCCTCCCGTTCCTCGTCCAGCAGCAGGCGCGCCTCCTTGTCGAGGAGCTCCAGCAGGTCGCGCTCCCAGGGGAGCAGACCGGCGTCCTCCTCGAGCGGCTCGCCCGCGGCGATCCGCTGGACGTCGGCCCGGACCTGGTCGGCGGCGGCCCGGCGGCGCTGCAGGGCTTCCGGGAGGTACGGGGCCGGCCACACGAAGCTCGGTCGCTCGCGCAGCGCGGGGTTGTCGTCGTCCTCGGCCGGCGCGTCCGCCCAGACCTCGACCGTCCCGTGCCCGGCCAGCGCGTGGTCGCGCAGCGCCTCAAGGAACGGGGACGGCCCGCGCTGCTTCTTCTGCGTCGGTCCCCACCAGTGGCCGCTGCCGACGAGCAGCTGCCTCGCCCGCGTGAAGGCGACGTAGCCCAGCCGGCGCTCCTCGCGGTCGAGGTGGTCACGGCTGTCGTTCTCGAAGGCGGCGAGGACCTCCTTGGTCAGGTCGCGGCCGAGCTCCGGCCGGTCCTGGGCGTCGCCGCGGAGCGGGCCGGGCAGCACTGCGGCGGTCGAGGGCCACTGGTCCTTCAGGCCCTCCGAGGGGAACACCTTCTTCGTCAGGTCGGGGCAGACGACGACGTCCCACTCGAGGCCCTTGGACTTGTGGGCCGTCATCAGCTGCACGGCGTCGCTGCCCGACGGCGCGATGGAGTCGAGACCGCGCTCGTGCTCGTCGGCGGCCCGGAGGAACGCGAGGAACGACGTCAGCGAGGTCTCGCCGTCGAGATCGGCAAACCGGGCGACGACGTCGAGGAAGGCCGAGAGCGACTCCTTGCGGCGGGCAGCGACCGCTTCGGGTGAGGCAGCCAGCTCGACGTCGAGGCCGCTCGTCTCGACGACCCGGTGGACCAGGTCGAGCAGGGGCTCGTCACGGTGCCGCCGCAGGTCGCGCAGCTCGGCGCCCAGCTCCCTGATCCGCTGGAGCGCCTCCGGCGACCACCCCGCGTGACCCGGCCGCTCGAGGACGTCGGCCAGGGCGACGACGTCGCACGGGTCGATGCCGGCAACAGCCTCCTCCAGAGCGGTGTCGTCGACGTCGAGGTCGGTCTCGTCGACCTCGGGCGGGTCCTCCTCGTCGAGCCGCGGGTCGACGACGCCGCTGCGCAGCAGCTCCTTGCCGCGGCGGCCGAGCTGGGCGAGGTCGCGCACTCCCAGCCGCCAGCGCGGACCGGTGAGCAGCCGCACCAGGGCAGCGTTGGCCGTCGGCTCCTCGATCACCTCGAGCGTCGCGACGACGTCGGCGACCTCAGGCAGCTGCAGGAGGCCGCCGAGGCCGACGACCTCGACCGGGATGCCACGCGCGACGAGCACCGCGTGCAGGTCGCCGAAGTCACGGCGGGCGCGCACCAGCACCGCGATCTCACGCCAGTCGGTGCCCGCCTCGTGCGCTGCCACCACCTGGTCGGCGACCCACACCAGCTCCTCGCTCCACGACGGCTGCAGCGCGACCTGCACCGCGCCGAGCGCGGACTTGTGCTCGGGCGCCCGGAGCTCGACCACGCGGTGCTTCTGGCGCAGCGCCGCGGCGACGTCGTTGGCGAGGGAGAGCAGCCGACCACCCGAGCGCTGGTTGATCGACAGCGTGTGGACGGCCGCCGGCTCGCCGGTCGGGCAGGGGAAGTGCGTGGGGAAGCCGTCGAGGTTGGACACCGACGCGCCGCGCCAGCCGTAGATCGCCTGGCAGGGGTCGCCGACAGCGGTCACCGGGTGACCGCTCCCGAACAGGCCGGCGAGCATCCGCCGCTGCGCGACGGAGGTGTCCTGGTACTCGTCGAGCAGCACGACGCGGGACGTCGCCCGCTCCAGCTCTCCCACCTCCGGCACCCCCTCGGCGAGCCGGGCGCCGAGGCTGACCTGGTCACCGAAGTCGACGGCGTCGAGGTCGCGCTTGGCCTCGCGGTAGGCCTCGACGAGGCCGGCGAGCTCCTGGCGCTGCGCGGAGACCTCGCGCCACTTCCGCAGCTTGTCGGTGTGCCCCTTCGACCTGGGGACCTCGTCCCAGGCCGCGATCTGCTGGTCGAGCGACGCGGTCCAGTCCTGGTCCCACGCCACCAGCTGCCCGGGCGTCACCAGGTGCTCCGACAGCTCGGCGTCGAGAGCGACCAGGTCACCCACCAGGTTGGACAGCGTCTTGGTCAGGGCGACGACCGGCCCCCGGTGCCGGCGCAGCACACGAGCCGCGAGCTGGAAGCGGGTCGCATCGGCGAGCAGCCGTGACCTGGGCTCCACGCCGAGGCGCAGGCCGTGCTCGGTCACGAGGCGACCGGCAAAGGAGTGGTACGTCGAGACGACCGGCTCTCCGGCATCCGCGCGGGTCGAGATCCCTGCCGCAGCAAGGGACGTGCGGATGCGGGAGCTCAGCTCGGCGGCTGCCTTGTTGGTGAAGGTGAGGCCCAGGACCTCCTCGGGCGCGACGTGGCCGTTGGCCACCAGCCAGACGACGCGCGCCGCCATCACCGTCGTCTTGCCCGACCCGGCGCCGGCCACGATGAGCCCCGGCTCCAGAGGTGCGGTGATGGCCGCGAGCTGCTCGTCCGTGAAGGGCTTGTCGAGGGCTCGGCAGAGCTCGTCTGTGTTCACTCGACCACCTGCCGTCCGTCGGGTTGCGCAGGGCAGGCGACGCGGAACGCGCAGCGGTCGCAGCGGTCGGTCGGGGTCGGCGGGAACGACTCGGCGACCACGCGCGTCACGGCCTTGTCGACGAGGTCGTCGACCCACTCCCCCGTGAGCGCCGGCTGCTGAGGGACCTTCGGCCCGCCGCCCGAGTCGTCGAGGCGCAGCATCACGAGCTCGGCGCCGCCGGGAACGGCGTCAGGCACGTGCTCGGCCAGGGCGCCCTCGCGGACGGCGAGCTGGTAGGTGCCGAGCTGCGGGTGCTCCTCGACGTCCTTCTTGTTGGGCAGCGTCTTGCCGGTCTTGAGGTCGACGACGTGCACCCGACCCTCGGCGTCGAGCTCGACGCGGTCCATGAAGCCGCGGAGCAGCACCGTCGTCTTGCCGACCGGAAGCTCCACGTTGAAGGGGATCTCGGTCGCGACCAGCGAGCGGCCTCGGTCGGACTCGTGCCAGGTCAGGAAGCGTCGTAGGGCGTCCCGCGCCTCGTCGTACTGCTGAGCGGACTGCCAGGGCGCGTCGTAGGCGAGCTGGCGCCAGACCTTGTCGAGCCGCCCCATGAGCGCGTCGAGGTCCGCTGGCGTGCTGCCCTTCGCGACCTCGTGGGCGAGGGCGTGGAGCACACCGCCGAAGCCCATCGCCGTGCTGGTCGGCTGCTCGGCGTGGACCTCGTGCTCGAGGAACCAGCGCAGCGGGCACTCCTCGAGCTTGCCGAGCGACGTGCCAGACAGCCGGACCGGCTCGTCCGGCCCGACGAGCGGCACGTCGGAGGCGGTGCTGTCCTGCAGCCCCCACCACCGGTCCGGCGACGCTGCCACGGCGAGGGGCAACCCCTTGTCGTCGACGGCCACGGCGAGCCTGGCCAGCCGCGCGGCCGCCGCGCGGCGCAGACCGGGGCTGGCGTCGGGGTCGACGGCGCGGCGGCGGAGAGCGGCGACGAGCGACGGCAGGGACAGCGGGCGGGCCACCCGGTCGAGGTGCTGCTCGACCTCGAGCCCGGTGTCGGCGAGCAGCCGGGAAGGTCGCTCGCCGTCGTCCTCGGGACTGTCGACCGCCGTGATGACGAGGCGGCGCCGCGCGCGGGTGCAGGCGACGTAGAAGAGCCGCCGCTCGTCGGCGAGCAGCTGCGCCCGGTCCGCCGGTTCGCGCAGCCCGTCGCGGCCGAGCCGCTCCGACTCCAGCAGCGTGGATCGGCGTCGCAGGTCGGGCCAGACGCCCTCCTGCACGCCGCACACCACCACGACGTCCCACTCGAGGCCCTTGCTGCGGTGGGCGGTGAGGAGCCGCACCGCGTCGCCCCGGACGCCGTCGTCGGCGAGAGTGCCTCCGGGGATCTGCTGGGCCTCGATCTCGTCGAGGATGGCCGTCACCTTGCCCGTGCGGCGCTCGGCAGCCCGGGCCACGGTCGCGAACCGCGACACCCCGGCGGCGAGGTCGGCGGGGAGTTGTGGTCTTGTGGGTGGGCCGCCACCTGGCGGGTGGGGGGCCCGGCCGCCTGGCCCAGTTTGCCTAACCCCCCCACGACGGCGTCGAGGTCGCGGTCGGCCGCGCGACCCGCAGCTCCGCCCGACAGCGACGCCGCCTCGAGCCGGTCCGGCCAGGGGCTGCCGTCCCAGAGCTCCCACAGCGCTGCCTCGGGGCCCTCGCTCAGCTTCGCGCGCGCCGCCGCCAGCAGCGCTGCCAGCCGGACGGCCGGGCGGGCCACCTGGCTGTCGAGGGTGATGAGGTGGCGCGGGTCAGCCACGGCCTCCCGGAGCAGCTCGGCCGAGGGTGCCGGCAACCGCGACGGGCCGTCCGACTCGCGCGTCGCGATCCGGTCGAGGGCGCGCAGGTCGCGGCCGAGCCGGCGCAGAGCGCCGGGATCCGCGCCGCCCAGCGGGGAGAGCAGCAGCTGGCGCGCGACCTCGACCGTGAGGGCCCGTTCGTCGTGCAGGACCCGGAGGGCGAGCAGCAGCGGGGCCACCGCCGGCTCCTGCGCGAGGGGCACCTCGTCGCCGGCGACCTCCAGCGGCACACCCGCGGCGGTGAGGACCCGGCGCAGCAGGGGGACCGACCGGGCTCCGGAGCGGACCAGCACGGCCATCCGCGACCACGGCGTCCCGCGTTCGAGGTGCTCGCGCCGCAGCAGGTCCGCCACCGCGTCAGCCTCCGCCCCGACCGAGGGGTGGGTGTGCACCTCGGCCGTGCCGGTGACCTGCGACCCGGCGTCGAGAGCGCGCAGGGCACGCAGGCTGGGGACCAGCGGGATCGGCTCGGCGATCCTGCGCGACACCGCGAGCAGCTCGGCGCCGGAGCGCCGGCAGGTCGTCAGCGCCAGGACCGGCGCGTCCTTGCCGTCGCGCGTCGGGAAGCGGGCGGGGAACTCGAGCAGGCCGTCGACCTCGGCCCCGCGGAAGGCGTAGATCGCCTGGTCGGGGTCACCGACGACGACCAGGTCGCGGCCCTGCCCGGCGATCGCCTGCAGCAGCCGCTCCTGCGCGGGGTCGGTGTCCTGGTACTCGTCGACGTAGACCGCGCGGTAGCGCGTCCGCAGCTGCTCGGCCACCTCGGTCGTCTCTGCCAGCAGCACCGCGCGGTGCACCAGCTCCGCGTAGTCGACGGCGCCCTGCGCGTCGAGCACGTCGAGGTACTCGCCGAAGAACGCCGCCATGGCCGCCCAGTCGGCGCGGCCCTCGCGGACGGCCAGCGCTGCGAGGTCGCCCGGGTCCAGGCCGAGCTCGCGGCACCGCGACAGCAGCATCCGCGTCTCCTCCGCGAGCCCCCGCGTGGTGAGGGCGGCCCGCAGCTCGTCGGGCCACGCGCGGCCGAGGTCGATCGACCCGCGCAGCAGGTCACGGAGCGCGACGTCCTGCTCCGGTCCGGAGAGCAGCCGGAGCGGGTCGGTGTAGAGCCCGGACGGCTGGTGCTCGCGGACCAGTGCGTAGCAGAAGGCGTGGAACGTCCACGCCGACGGCCCCGCGGTCGGGGTGCCGAGCCGGGCCGTGATCCGCTCGCGCAGCTCGTTCGCCGCCTTGCGGCTGAAGGTGAGGACGAGGACCTGGTCCGGGGTCAGCCCCTGCTTCTCGACCCGCTGGGCGACCACCTCGACGAGGGTCGTGGTCTTTCCGGTGCCCGGACCGGCAAGGACGAGCAGCGGGCCGTCGGTGTGGTCGAGAACCGCCTGCTGCGCCGGGTCCGGGGTGAGCCGGGTGGCGACGGGTGGCCGGGTGCGGTCGAGGCGGTACATCGCCGCTCATCCAACCGCAGACCTAGGACATGCCGTCCCAGCGGCATGTGGACAGGACGACCCGGTCGCCCCTCACTTGCACGCCCTCGGCGCGCAGCAGCTCGAGCCCGCCCTCGAACGGCTCACCGCTCGCCCGCAGCACCCGGTGCCAGCACACCTCGTGCCCGTGCTTGGCCATGACCATCCCGACGGTCCGGGCCGAGCCGCTGCCGAGGTACTCGGCGACGTCGCCGTACGTCATGACCTTGCCGCGAGGGATCCGTGCGACCACCTCGAGCACGGACATGGCGTAGGCCGTGGGTTCCACGGCAGCGACGTTAGAGCGCGTCAGACCAGAGCGCTGCTGCTGAACGCCTCGGTGCCGGGGACGAGCGTCAGGCCGGCGACGCCGTGGGCCTGGGCGTACGCGACCTCTTTGCCGAGGTTGCCGATGTTGTTGCTGAGCGGGAGCGGGGCGATCGCGACGGTCGACAGCACGCCGATGGCCTTGCCGCTGGCGTCGAGGAAGCCCGAGCCCGAGTCACCCGGGATGCCCGGGGTGACGGTGTAGACGGTCGTGCTCCACTGGCCAGGAGTGCTGCTGATCGCGACCCCGCGCTTCGGGCTGAGCGGCGTGAGCCCGAGGCGGAGCGAGGAGTTGCCGTAGCTGTAGACGTTGCTGCCCGCTGCGGCGACCGTGCCCAGAGCCGTCGGGCCGCCGTAGACCGGGACGCTCGGGTTGGTCGTCGCGACGGCCGCGGCCGGGAGCTGGATGAGCGCCAGGTCGTTGTAGGCGCAGGTCTCGGCGTCGGTCTCGTGCACGGACTGCATCGCAGCCCAGGAGTTGTAGACCATCGTGCCGGTGAAGCCCGCGACCTCGACGGGCGTGCCGACCGGCAGCGTCTGCGCCGTGCAGCCGTTCGTGTCGGTCGCGGCGCCCGTGCCGGAGCAGTGCGCAGCCTGTCCGAGGTAGGTGACCCCCGCGGCCTGGAACACGAAGTTGGCGGTGCACTGGGCACCACCGGTGTAGGTCTGGACGCCCGGGTGCACCTGGGCGCTCGACGCGGGAGCCCAGCCCGCCGCCTGGGCCGGGGAGGAGCCGGAGAAGGCGATCGCGAGGCCGGCCGCGAGGAGCGGGGTCAGCAGGGAACGACGGCGCATGGGGGGATCTCCTGTCAGGAAGGTGACCGTTTGCGGTCACCTTTCCCAACGGGCTGGGCGGGTAAGCCTCGCGCGCGGGGTGACTAGTACGTCGGGAGGCTCGGGTCGACCTGGTTGGCCCAGGCGATGACGCCGCCCTGGACGTGCACGGAGTTCGTCATGCCCGCCGCCTTCAGGGTGGCGAGCACCTCTGCCGAGCGGATCCCGCTCTTGCAGTAGACGACGATCTCCTTGTCCTGCGGCAGGTCGCCGAGGGCGTTGCCGTTGAGGAACTCGCCCTTGGGGATGAGGGTCGCGCCGGGGATCTGGACGATCTCCCACTCGGCCGGCTCGCGGACGTCGACGAGGAAGATGTCCTTGCCCTCGTCGATGCGCTCCTTGAGCTCGGTGGCGAGGATCGTGGAGCCGATCGCGGCCTCCATCGCCTCCTCGGAGAGGGCACCGCAGAACGCCTCGTAGTCGATCAGCCCGGTGATCGTGGGCTCCTTGCCGCACAGCGGGCACTCCGGGTCCTTGCGGACCTTGATCTTGCGGTAGCTCATGTCGAGGGCGTCGTAGACCATCAGCGAGCCGACCAGCGGGTCGCCGATGCCGGTGAGGAGCTTGATCGCCTCGGTGACCTGGAT
>CBIHPE010000012.1:0-34279 GCA_966212015.1 uncultured Frankiales bacterium
CCCAGCGGCCCCTCGCATGTGTCCTGTAATACCGCGCGGCCCCGGGGGGGGCGGGGGGGGGGGGGCCGCGCCCCCCCCCCACGACGCAGGAGGTCACGGGCCACGACGCCGCCGTACGGGTCGTGGGCGAGGACGTCGGGGAGGACAGCCGTGGGCTGCTCCCCGCGCCACTTGCGGCGCCACCAGGTGGCGAACGTCCGGGTCATCACGGTCCGGACGTAGGCCTCGGCGGCCTGCGGGTCGCGCAGCGTGTGCCACCGGAACCAGGTCTTGGTGAGGGCCGTCTGCAGCAGGTCCTCCGCCGTTCCCCAGTCACCGGTGAGCAGGTACGCCGTGCGCAGCAGGCTCGTGGAGCGCGCGTCGACGAGGGCCTCGAAGGCCTCCCGTTCCTGCGCGTCCACGTGCTCCCCCTGTGCCTGAGTTCTGCTTCGGTAACTGGAGGACGACCTGGTTCGCCGGAAAGGTTGAGCTGTCCTCACAGAAAGTGATCGGACGATTACAGCGGCTACGTGAGCCCGCTCAGGCAGCGCTCAGGCAGGATGTCGGGGTGCTGAGGGCCCCGGGGGAGGACACCGCTGCGCGGGAGATCCGCCCGCTGCTCACCCTGCTGGGGCTCCCCACGTTCGGTCTGGCGTTCGCGCTCAGCACGCTGACCTCCTACGGGCCGTCGATCCTCTACGACAAGGTCCACGACACCGGAGTCGTCGGCGCCATCCTCGGCGGCGAGGGCGCCCTCGCCCTGGCCCTGCCGCTCGTCGCGGGCGCGCTGTCGGACCGGCTCCCGCCGACCCGGCTCGGCAAGCGGCTCCCGTTCGTGCTGCTCGGCGGGCCGCTGGCGCTCGCCGGCCTGGTGCTGCTGCCGCTGTCGGTGAACCTGCTGGTCGCGGCGATCGCCGTCGGGATGTTCTTCGTGGGCTACTACCTGTACTACCCGCCGTACCGGGCGCTGTACGCCGATCTGCTGCCGCGCCACCTGTACGCCCGGTCGCAGGCGTCGCAGGGGGTCCTTCGCGGCGTCGGGCTGGGCGTCGCGCTGCTGTCCGGAGGCTTCTTCCTCGACCTCTGGATGCCGCTGCCGTTCGTCGTCGCCGGGTCGCTGCTGCTGCTCACGACGCTGGCGCTCGCCCCGGTCGCCGACCTGCAGCGCAGGGTGTCGCAGGACGCGGCGCTGACGATGTCGGTGCGCGAGGTGCTGCGGAGCGACGGCATGCGCACCTTCGCGGCGGCGAACGCGCTCCTCGAGCTCGGCTTCGCCGGCCTGCGGAGCTTCATCGTCCTCTACGTGACGAAGGGCCTCGGCCACTCGACCGGCGTCGCGTCCGCGGTCATCGGCGTCGTCGCGGTCTCGTACGTCGTGGGCGCGCCCCTGGCGAGCGCCCTCGAGAGGCGGTTCGGCATGATCCCGGTGATGTCGTGGTCCGGGATCCTCTACGGCATCGGCCTCACCGCCGGGTGCCTGCCGACCTCCCTCGGGCCCGAGCTCGTGCTCCTGCCGTTCGTCGCGCTCGCAGGGTCGGTGCTCCTCACGCTGCCGCAGGCGCTGGCGTTCCTCGTCGCGCCGCAGGGCGCCGAAGGGGTCGCGGCCGGCCTGGTCGACGTGTCGCGCGGCGTCGGCATCGTGCTCGGTCCCCTGCTCGTCGGCTGGGCGGTGCGGTTCTCCGGCGGGCTGTTCGAGGAGACCCACGGCTATGCCGCGCTCTGGCCCGTGATCGGGTTCGCGACGCTCGCGGCCGTGCCGCTGCTACGGCGCCTCGAGGCCTGACAGCTTCTCGGCGAGGTACGCCCGCTCGACGGCGTTCTCCGTGAGCAGCAGCGCTTCCTCGTACGCCGTCCTGGCCTCCTCGGTCCGGCCGAGCTCGGTGAGGAAGTGCGCCCGGGCAACCGGCAGGTAGGCGTAGGCCGCGAGGACCGGTTCGTCGCCCAGGGGCGCGAGCGCGTCCAGGCCCGCCTGCGGCCCGGCGACCATCCCGACCGCGACCGCGCGGTTCAGGTGGACCACGGGGCTCGGCCACTGGTGCAGCAGCAGGTCGTAGAGGCCGACGATCTCGCGCCAGTCGGTGTCCTCGTAGGTGGCGGCCTCGGCGTGCACCGCGGCGATGGCGGCCTGCAGCGCGTAGCGGCCCGGGTCGCCCGTGAGCGCCTGCCGGACCAGGTCGAGGGCTTGGCCGATCTGCGCGTGGTCCCACTGCGAGCGGTCCTGGTGCTCGAGGAGCAAGAGGCGGCCGGCGTCGTCAACGCGCGTCGCCCGGCGCGCGTCGGTCAGCATGATGAGCGCCTCGAGGCCGGTGACCTCGGGCAGCGGGAGCAGCGTGCCGAGCATCCGGGTCAGGTCGAGCGCGCGGGTCACCAGGTCGTGCCGGACCAGCTGGTCGCCCGCCGGCGCGCTGTGGCCGGTCGTGAACAGCAGGTGGATCGCGGCGAGCACCGCGTCGACCCGCTCGGGCAGGTCGTCGGTGCCCGGCACGCGGTAGGGGATGCGGGCCTGCGCGATCTTCTTCTTGGCCCGGGTGATCCGGGCCGCCATCGTCGGCTCGCTCACCAGGAACGCGCGGGCGACCTCGAGGGTGCTCAGGCCGCAGAGCAGCCTGAGGCTCAGGGCCACCTGCGCCTGCGGGTCGAGTGCGGGGTGGCAGCAGGTGAACAGCAGCCGCAACCGGTCGTCCGGGAACGGCCCCTGCGGGTCCTGCTCGTCCATGACGAGCAGCGGCAGCTTGGTGCGGAGCGTGGCCTCGCGTCGGATCACGTCGAGCGCCCGGTTCCGGGCTGCCGTCGTGAGCCAGGCGCCGGGGTTGCGAGGCGGGTCGTCGCCCCACGTCGTCAGGGCCTTCGCGAAGGCGTCCTGCACGCACTCCTCGGCCAGGTCGAGGTCACGCGTGACGCGCACCGTCGCGGCGAGCACGGCGGCCCACTCGCGACGGTGCGCGTCCTCGAGGAGCGTCAGTCGAACACGACCACGGGCCGGATCTCGACGCCGCCGGCCGGCATCGGGATGTCCTTGCTGATGCGGATCGCGTCGTCGAGGTCGTCGGCCTCGATGAGGTAGTAGCCGCCGAGCGCCTCCTTCGTCTCGAGGAACGGGCCGTCGGTGACGGTGAAGCCGGCTCCGTCGGGGCGGATGCTCGTGGCCGTCTCGGTGGGCTGCAGGGCGTTCCCGCCGGCGATCCGCGCGCCGTGGTCCTCGCCGAACTTCATGTGCCCCTTCATGACGTCGTCACTGCTGCCGGCCTCGTAGGTCGGGTCGCCGTAGATGAGGACCAGGTACTGCGACATGTGCGTCTCCTTCGTCAGGTGGGCCGCTCTCGGCCCCTCATGCTCCTACGACGGACGGGATCCGCCCAGATCGACAGCCGACGCGATCAACGCGGCCAGCAGGGTCACCCGCGGCGTGATGCTGGTGAGGTCGAGCCACTCCGACGGGGCGTGGTCGTCGCCTCCGACGGGGCCGAGCCCATCGATCGTCGGGACGCCCATCGCGCTGGTGGTGTTGGCGTCGGCGGCCCCGCCGGTGCCGCACGCGGCGGTCTGGATGCCGAGGTCGGCGGCGAGCGACAGGGCCTTTGCGACCAGGGCGTCGCCGGCCGCGGTGGGCTCCATCGGCGGGTGCGCGGCGGTGCGGTGAACCGACTTCACCGCGCCGGGCACGCGGACCTCGGCGGCGACCCGCTCGACCTCGGCGACCGCCTCCTGGAAGGTCGCCAGCTCGACCGCCCGCACGTCGACCTCGAGCCGGGCCGACGGGCAGACGATGTTCGGTCGCGAGCCGGCCCTGATCACGCCGACGTTGACGGTGACACCCGGCCAGCGGCCGTTGAGGTCCTGCAGGGCGGCGGTCGTGAGGGCAGCGTCCAGGGCCGCGTTGATGCCCTTCTCCGGCTCGATGCCGGCATGAGCGGCTCGTCCCTCGATCTCCACGACCAGGTCGACCACGCCCTTGCGGGCCTTGACGATGTCGCCGTTCGCCCGCGCGCACTCGAGGCAGAAGGCCGCGTCGGCGCCGGCGGCCAGTCGCTCGATGTGCGCGCGCGACGAGGGGCTGCCGACCTCCTCGTCGGGGGTCAGCAGGAACGTCACCTCGGGGAAGGGCGTACCGCTCGCTCGGAGCGCCGCGACCGCGTTCACGCCGGTGAGCACGCCTGCCTTGCAGTCGGTGACGCCCGGCCCGTGGGCGGTCGTGCCGCTGACCGAGTACGGCCGCTCGGCCGCCGTGCCCGGGTCGAAGACGGTGTCGAGGTGGGCCATCAGCACGACGTGCCCCGGCGCTCCGCCGTCGGCGCGGGCGACGAGGGTGTCGCCCCAGGTGTCGTGCGGGAGCCGCTCGATCGTCCACCCGTCGGACGTCAGCCGCTCCTCGGCGATCCGCCCGGCAGCGTCGACGCCGGCCTTGTCGGGGGAGCCGCAGTCGAGGTTCACGAGGCGCTCGAGGTCGGCGAGGAACAGCGGGCGGCGGGCTTCGACGGCCGCCTGCAACTGGGTCAGGTCCACGCGAGAACGCTAGTGGGTTCACGACGTGCCGCAGTAACTTGTCGTGGGTGCCCCACCGCCCTGACGACGCCCCGGCGAACCTGATCGAGCTGCGCCTGCTGGACGGTCCGAACCTCTACTTCCCGCGCGCCGCCTGCAAGGTCGTCCTCGACGTGTCCGCCGAGCTCGCCGTGCCGAAGGCGGAGGCCCGCGCCCGCCAGCTCGCGCGTGAGCTGGAGGCCCGCGTCCGCCAGCTCGCGGCGACGGCGGGTACGACGCGGCTGGCCGTGCGCAGCAGGCCCGGCCCGGAACCCGGCCAGCTCACCGTCGCCTTCCCGTGGAGGCGCAGGGAGCTCGCCCGCGCGCTCGGTGCCGCCCTGGCGGACCCGTTGATCACCTCGCTCGAGGGGGTCGAGCCGGGGCCCGCGCCCACGACGCCGCGGCCGCGCATCCCCGTCGTCGCGGTCACCGGCACCAACGGCAAGACGACGACCACGCGCCTCATCGCCCACATCTCGCGCTGCGCGGGCAACGTCACGGGCTGGTCGTCGACCGACGGCGTCTTCGTCGACGGAGTGGCCATCGAGGAGGGCGACTGGAGCGGGTATGGCGGCGCCGGCGCGGTCCTCTCTGACAAGCGCGTGCAGCTCGCTGTGCTCGAGACGGCGCGCGGCGGGCTCCTGCTCCGGGGCGCGGGTGCCTTGCACAACGACGTCTCCGTCGTGACCAACGTCGCGGCGGATCACCTCGGCCTGCAAGGGATCCACACCGTCGACGACCTGGCCGAGGTCAAGGGAGTCGTGCCCCGCATCACCCGCGAAGGCGGCTGGTTCGTCTGCAACGCGCAGGACCCACGGGTCCTCGCGATGCCGACGAAGGGGAAGCGCTGGGCCTTCTCCCTCGATCACGACTCACCGGGCCTGCGGCAGGTGCTGCAGGAGGGCGGCCGGGCGACGACGGTGCTCGACGACACCATCACGGTGCTGGCGGGGGCCGAGGTCACGTCGGTGCTGCCCCTCGTCGACGTACCCATGACCCTGTCCGGCCTGTCCCGCCACGACATCGCCAACGCGCTCGCCGCCACCTCGGCCGCTCTCGCGATCGGGCTGCCGCTCGAGGCAGTCCGCGAGGGGCTGCGGACGTTCGGCAGCGAGGACAACCTCGGCCGGATGAACCTCTGGCTCGTCGAGGGCGCCGTCGTCTCCCTCGACCTCGCCCACAACGAGGACGGCCTCAAGGCGCTGCTCTCGGTGGTGCGCGGCCTGCGGCTGCCCGGTGGTCGGGTCGTGACCGTCCTCGGCACCGCTGGCGACCGCCTCGACGAGCAGCTCGTCGAGATGGGGCACCTGGCGCGGCACGGCTCCGACGAGGTCGTCATCGCCCTCAAGGAGCGCTACCTGCGCGGCAGGGTGCCCGAGGAGATGACCGAGCTGCTGCGCCGCGGCGCCGGCGACGTCCCCGCCTACGACGACGAGGTGACCGCCCTGCGGGCCGTCCTGCTCGGGCGCCACCCTGCCGACGCAGTGGCGCTGATGGTCCACCAGGACCGGGTGCTCTGCGAGGAGGTCCTGCGGGAGGCAGGCGGCACCCGGATGACACCGGAGCAGGTGCGGGAGCGGGTTCTCGCCGCGGGCGCCTCCGACTGAGCTCTCGAGGCTCTCGAGCGCACGCCGTCGTACCCTCCGTTCCGTGCAGCGGCGCGCGAGCCTCCCGGTCGCCGTCACGCCCTTCGTCGGGCGCCGCGCCGAGCTGGAGGCGCTGACGTCGCTGGTGGGTCAGCCGGGCGTGCACCTCGTCTCGCTCTGTGGGCCTGCGGGAGTCGGCAAGACCCGGCTCGCGATCGAGCTGGGGCGGAACCTCGCCGGGCACGGCCCGGTCCGCTTCGTGTCGCTCGCCGAGCTCCGTGACCCAGGGCTGATCGGGGCCGCCCTGCTCAGCGCACTCGGCACCGCGGACGCGGGGGCGGGCGACCCGGTCGTCCGGGCAGCCGAGGTGCTCGGCGACGACCCGGGGCTGCTGCTGCTCGACAACCTCGAGCAGCTGCTGCCATCGGCCGCGGCACCTGTGGTCGCGCTGCTCGAGGAGTGCCCCGGGCTGACGGTCGTGGTGACGAGCCGGCACCCGCTGGAGGTGCGTGCCGAACGAGTGGTCCCGGTGGCGCCGCTCGACCTCGGCACGACCGACGCGGTGGCCTTCCTGCAGGCGCGCCTCGAGGCGCTCGACCCGACCCGGGACTGGGGCGCGCAGCCCGACCTGCTCGCTGAGCTGGCGCGGCGCTTGGACGGGCTGCCGCTGGCCCTCGAGCTGGTGGCGGCGCGCGCCAGGGTGCTC
Source organism: uncultured Frankiales bacterium (assembly GCA_966212015.1). GTDB lineage: Bacteria > Actinomycetota > Actinomycetes > Mycobacteriales > SCTD01 > RYN-111. The sequence goes on from CBIHPE010000012.1 coordinate 6,793, forward strand.
ACGCTCGAGGCGATCCGGGACGGCCTCGGCAGGCCGCTCGACGTCCTGGGAAGCGGCGGCCCCGATGTGCCCGATCGGCAGCGCACCATGCGTGACGCGCTCGCGTGGAGCTTCGCCCTGCTGCCCGACGCGAGCGCGGCCGTGCTCCGTCGACTGGGTGTCTGCGTCGGTGGCGCGGCGCCAGCCCTCGTCGAGGCCCTGGCCGCGGACCTCCAGTTGAGCGAGGCAGCCCTGCTGGACTGCCTCGACGACCTCGTGTCGCACTCGCTGGTCACCCGGGACGGGACCGGCCGGTTCCGGGTGCTCGAGGTCGTTCGCGAGTACGCCGAGGAGCAGCTGGACCAGGTGGGGGAGCGACCCCAGGCGCGCGACCGGCACGCCCGGGCGCTGCTCGAGCTCGCCGAGCGCGCGGGCGACGGCCTGGCCGGTCCGGAGCAGGGTGCGTGGCTCGACCTGCTGCAGGAGGAGGCCGCGAACCTGGGCGTCGCCGTCCGGTACGCGCTCGAGACGGCGGACGCCGAGCTGGCCCTCCGGCTCTGCCTGGGGCTGCGCTTCCTCTGGTACGTGCGGGGACCGCTGGTCGAGGGCCAGGCCGCCTTCACCGCGGCCCTCGCTCTGCCTGGTGCGCCCCCGGTCCTGCGGACCCGAGCGCTGCTCGAGTCCGCCGCGCTGGCCCGGCACCGCGGTGAGCTGGCGGTCGCCCGCGCCCTCGCCCAGCAGGGTCTCGACGCAGCGCGAACCGGTGACGACCCGGGCCTGCTCCCCCCGGCGCTGCTGCAGCTCGGCTTCGTCCTGCACCTGTCGGGCGACTACGCCGCCGCGGGCCCGCTCCTCGAGGAGTGCCGGGCGCTGCGGGAGGCGTCCGGCGACCGCCTCGGCACGGCCCGGGTGCTGCACCACCTGGGGCTCGTGGCGGTCCACGGCACTGGGGACCTCGACGCCGCGGTGGAGCTGCAGGGGCGGGCCCTCGCGCTGTTCCGCGAGCTCGGGAACGCCCGGCACGTGGCGACGACGCTGATCGCGACGGCCGACCTCGCCCGTCGTCGCGGCGACCCCGTGACGGCACGCGCCCTGCTCGCCGAGGCGCTGGGGGTCATCGACGACCTGCAGGACGCCCCGCTCTCGAGCTATGCGCTGTTCACTGCCGCCGAGGTGGCTGCCGACGAGGGCAGGGCCAGCGCCGCGGTGCGCCTCGTCGGAGCCGCCGAGAGCGTGGCGCGGACCTGCGGGGCCCCGCCATGGCCGGCCGTCGCGGCGAGCACAGCCGCGTGGCTCAGCGGTGTGGTCGCGAGGTACGGCAGCCCGCGGGTCGACGGGCTACGGGCTGCGGGCGCGGGTCTGAGCGGCAGCGAGCGGACTGCCCTCGCCCTGAGGGCGGAGGAGAGCGACGAGCGGCCACTCACCGCGCGCGAGCACGAGGTCGCCGAGCTCGTCGCGGACGGTCTGACGAACCGTGCGATCGCGGCCCGGCTGGTGATCTCCGACCGGACGGTCGACGGGCACGTGGCCAACGTGCTGACCAAGCTCGGCCTGTCGAGCCGCGCCCAGGTCGCTGCGTGGGTGACGGAGGAACGGGCTGCTGCTCGTCGCTGATCGCGTGGTGGGAACAGGTGGTTCCACGCATGCCTGTTGGTGGCTGCCGTCCCTAGCGTCGGTGACGTCTCACACCTACGACCAGGAGGTCACCATGGCATTCGCCCGACTCGCGCTCTTCCCCGAAGGGACCCAGCAGCAGCACGAAGCGGTCGTCGAGGGGCTCGGCGACGCGCACACCCACGCCCCCGGCCGACTCCTGTTCGCCGCCGGGCCGACGGACGAGGGCTGGCAGATCCTGCAGGTCTGGGAGTCCCAGGACCAGCTCGAGCAGTGGGTGCAGGACAACCTCGGTCGCGCGTTCGCGCACGCCGGCAGCCGTGGCTACGTGCACCCTCCGCGGGTCACCGACTTCGAGGTCCCTGAGGTGCTCGTCTGAACCGCGGATGACGGTCGCTCAGGTACGCAGGGGTCCTCGTCGCGGCGTGAGCCCGGTTCGGCGCGCGGCGTCCGGTTTCCTGCTGCGGCGTTCAGGCTGCCGACAGCAGGACCGCAGGCGGCGGTGGCGAACAGTCGGTGGACATCCCCCCGGAAGAGGTCCCTGTGAAGCGCGCGCGCCGTCTCGTCCTGTCCGCCGTCGTCCTGGCGACCGCTCTTGCCGGCTCCGCCGTCGCGTCGCCCCGCCGGGACGGGTTCACGCCGCCGGCGCCGCCGTGCCCGCTGCCGCAGGGGTTCGCGACCGGACCGTGCGTGATGGTCCCTGAGGCGTTCGCGACCGGCGAGCCGCTGCTCGGCAACATGGCGTACTGGGGGGGCCGGATCCAGGTGCACCCGCACTTGTACGTCGTCTACCTCGGCTGGGGCCGGCGGGGCGCCTTCTCCGCGGACTGCGAGCCGGTGCACCTGCGGGAGGGCCGGTTCACGGCGACGCTGCCGTGCGACCCCGACGGTGCCGGCAAGCGGATGGCGGACTTCGTCAGCGAGCTCGGGGGCACGGCCTGGGCCGGGGTCCAGACGCAGTACTACCAGGTCGTCAACGGCGTGAAGACCTACATGACCAACCCGAAGGAGCAGCTGGCCGGCATCTGGGCCGACGACGCCGACGCCACCGGCCCGAAGGTCACGTACCGCCAGCTGGCCCTCGCCGCCGAGAGCGCCGTGAAGCACTTCAAGGTGCCCGCCGCGCAGCTGCCGGACAGCCAGTTCCTCATCCTGCAGCCGCAGAGGTTCAGCGACCCCGTCGCCCAGAGCTCCGGCTACTGCGCTTGGCACGACCAGATCCAGCCGAGCGCGAACCCGACGGACTACAAGGGCCTGCGGGCGGGCGTGAACTTCACGAACATGCCGTACGTCCTCAACCAGGGCAGCGGCTGCGGCGAGAACCTCGTGAACCTCGGGGACAGGGGCAAGCTCGACGGCTTCACCATCGCGCTCGGCCACGAGATCGAGGAGACGACGACCGACCCCGGCGCCGAGGACCACCTCGACGGCAAGGCCATCGGTGGCTGGTACGACCCGTTCGACGCCAACGAGAACGGCGACAAGTGCGCCTACGTCGGCAGCAACGACGTCCCGGGCTCCGGGATGCACACGCCCGGCGCGGCCAGCAACATCAGGGGCAACCGCGGGGACCTGTTCCCGGTGCAGTCGCTCTGGAGCAACGCGGCCGCGCACGGCACCGGCTACTGCGCCGGCACCGCGTACGACCTGGCCTAGCTCTCAGCCGAACGGCAGCGGGGTCTGCAGGTCGGGGTCGCCGGTGGCGTCGTCGGCGCGCGAGCCGGCCTGGGCGCGGTGCGACCGGGACTGGATCTCCGACCAGACGGCGGCGTGGCTGTCGACGCAGATGACGACCACGTCGCCGGGACCGGACAGGTCGAGGGCGCGCCGGGTCGCTGCGATCTCGTCCAGCACGGTCTCGACCGACTGCACGCGGCCGCCGCGGGCGGCTCCCTCGCTGATCAGGGCAGCGGCGTCGCCGGACTCGCGGCCGCGGAGCCGCGCGTCCTCGCGCACGATGATGATGTCGAAGTGCTGCGCGGCGACCTCGCCGAGCTCGCGCATGTCCTCGTCGCGGCGGTCGCCGGCGGTGGCGATGACGCCGATGCGGCGGTGCCGCAGCAGGTCGTCGGGGGCGTGCTCCGACAGCTTGTCGACGAAGTCGCCGAGCAGGCGCATGCCGGCGGCGTTGTGCGCGTAGTCGACGACCACCGTGGCCCCGTCGACCTCGGTCACGTTGAGGCGGCCGGGCGCGAGGTAGTAGGTCGTCTGGAACGTCCGGAGGCCCTGCCGGATGTCGTGCAGCGGGGCCCCCGCCGCGAACGCGGCACCTGCCGCGGCCATGGCGTTCTGCACGTTCATCACGGCCTTGCCGCCGAAGGTCGCTGGCAGCAGGTGCGTCCAGGCCAGCTGCATGGAGCGCCGGCCGTGCTTGATGACGATCATGTCGCCGAGCTCACCGCGTTCGAGGACGACGGCACGGCCACCACGACGGCAGTGGTCCTCGACCTTCTTCGCCTCCGCCGAGCCCGGGCCGGCCATCGTGAACCAGACGACCTCGCCGCTGCAGGAGCGCGCCATCTTCGCGACGAGCGGGTCGTCGGCGTTGAGGACGGCGAAGCCGTCGCGCGGCACGGCCTCGACGATGACCTGCTTGACCTCGGCGAGCTGCTCGACGGTGTCGATGCCGCCGAGGCCGAGGTGGTCGGCGGCGACGTTGAGGACGACGGCGACGTCGTTGCGCTCGTAGCCGAGCCCCTCGCGCAGCAGGCCGCCGCGGGCCACCTCGAACACGGCGAAGTCGACCCGCGGGTTCTGCAGCACCATCCGGGCGCTCTTCGGCCCGGAGGCGTCGGCGCGGATGACGAGCCGCTCGTCGATGACGATGCCGTCGGTCGACGTCATGCCGACCTTGCGGCCGAGGCCCTTGAAGATGTGGGACACCATGCGCGAGGTCGTCGTCTTGCCGTTGGTGCCGGTGATGGCGACGATCGGGATGCGCGACGGCGTGCCGGGCGGGAAGAGCAGGTCGATGACCGGCTTCGCGACGAACTGCGGCTCGCCAATCGTCGGGTGGGTGTGCATCCGGAAGCCCGGAGCGGCGTTGACCTCGACGATGCCGCCGCCGGCCTCGCGGACCGGGTTGGTGATGTCGACGGCCATGAAGTCGATGCCGGCGACGTCGAGGCCGACGACGCGAGCCGCCTCCTCGGCGATCTCGACGTTGTCCGGGTGCGCCTCCATCGTGCGGTCGATGGAGATGCCGCCGGTGCTCATGTTGGCGGTCAGCGTCAGCTTGACCTGCACGCCCTTCTCGGGGACGTCGTCCCGCTTGAAGCCCTGACCGGCCAGCACGTCGTCGGCCGCCGCGTCCATCGCGATGCGAGTCAGGACCTTCTCGTGCCCGACGCCGCGGCGCGGGTCGGAGTTGGTGATCTCCACCAGCTCAGCGATCGTCTTCACCCCGTCGCCGATGACGTGCGCCGGCACCCGCTCCGCGACCGCGACCATCCGGCCGCCGACGACGAGGAACCGGTAGTCGCTGCCGACGAGGTAGTTCTCGACGACGACCCAGCCGCGGCGCGACTCGTCCTTGGCGACCTCGAAGGCCTTCGCCAGGGCCGCCTCGTCCTGCAGGTTGAGCCCAACGCCGCGGCCGTGGTTGCCGTCGAGCGGCTTGACGACGACCGGCCACCCGATGCGGTTCGCGACCTCGACGGCGCCGGCCAGCGTGCGCACGGACTTCGACTGGGGGACAGGCAGGCCCGCGGCCCCGAGGAGCTGCAGGGTCATCTCCTTGTCGGAGGCGATGTCGACGGCGAGCGACCCGGTCTGCGACGTCATCGTGGCGCGGATCCGCTTGGCGTGGACGCCCTGGCCGAGCTGCACGAGCGACCCGCTGTTGAGCCGCATCCACGGGATGTCGCGCGACACCGCCTCGTCGACGAGCGACTGCGTCGACGGGCCGAACGCCGCCTTCTGCGCCAGCAGGATGAGCTCGTTGATCTCGGCCTGCGGGTCGAAGCCCGGCTCGGCCTGGACGAGGTGGTTCACGAGCCGGACGGCGAGCTTGCCGGCCGCGACGCCGACGGTCTCGTCCTGGTAGGCGTAGATCACGTCGTACACACCCGGGCGTCCCGCGGTGCCTCGCGTCTTGCCGCGTGAGACCTCGGCGCCGGTCAGCCGCTGCAGCTCGAGCGCCACGTGCTCGGCGACGTGCCCGAGCCAGGTGCCCTCGTGCAGGCGCTCGGCGAAGCCGCCGGACTTGCGGCGGGAGCAGGAGTGCTCACCCACCCCGGGCAGCAGGAGCAGCAGGCTGTCGGTGAAGCCGGGCAGGAGGTTGGTCGGGTGCTCCTCGAGGACACCGAGGTCCACCTGCAGGTGCACGGCCGGGTCGTACGACCAGTAGTTGGGACCGCGGTAGACCCGCGTGAACAGGACCTTGAGATCCGGCTGCACTGACACCCTCCATCTGTCGCTGGCAGGCGATGACTACGTGCGGGACTGGTCGCCGAGAGCGCCCTCGACGGCGATCCGCCGCTCGAGCGTGCCGGTGCGCACGGCGCGGGGCTCGCGCAGGTCGTCCGGGCGGCCGCCGAGGCCGGGCAGCAGCACCCGGGCCTCCAGGTCGAAGCGGGAGCCGGGCGGCAGCGAGTGCAGCACGACGCCCGACGCCAGCAGCGCGGAGGACCCGCGCGCGGTGTCGACGTTCGAGGTCATCCAGCGGCCGTCGAACAGGGTCACCGCGCCGCGGCCGACGACCTCCATCGTGGTCCCCGTCACGATCGCAGCCGTGTCCTCGTCGACGCCCATCCCCAGCAGGTGCGGCGCGTGCGAGACGAGGGTGAGCAGCCGTCCGTAGCGGTTGCGCTGGTCGAAGTGCTGGTCGATGACGAGGTGGGGGAGCAGCCCGAGCCCCGCGGACATCTGCGCCATCCGGAGCTTCGGCGTCGCACCCGGGCGCCCGAAGGCCACCATGTGCTCGCTCTGCACCGAGGCGCCGGCGGACGTGCCGCCGACGACGGCGCCGCGTCGGTGGGCTGCCTTGATGGCGGAGCCGAAGGGCGTCCCGGTCACGACGCCCGACAGCGTCGACTGGTTGCCCCCGGTCATGAAGACGCCGGTCGCGCTCTCGATGTCGGCGACGTGGGCCGGGTCGGACGCCTCGGCCCGGGTCCGCGGCCGCGGCGCCACGATGTCGGTCACGCCGACCCCTGCGAACGCCTCGCGGTAGGCGTCGACGATCTCGTCGCCGAGCGACGACGCCGTGGCGACGACGGCGATCCGCGCCGCCGCTCCCCCGGCGAGCTTCGCGAACCGCGACAGCACCTGCCGCGTGCCGGTCTTGTCCTCCGCCCCGCCGATGACGAGAAGGGGGCCGCTGGTCATCGGATGACCCTACCGAGGCCGTTCGGCCGCTCGGGCGAGGTTGCGGGCAAAGCCGGTGATCAAGCGGCGGAGCCCGGCCGTGACGAGCCGGCCGGTGCCCGGCACGCGGGGCTCGAACGTCGCCTGCCAGACGATCTGCGTCCCGCCGTCCGGCGTCGGCGTCAGGTCCACGTCGGCGCGGTAGTCCTTGTAGGGCTGCCAGGAGTCGACGACGTACGACAGTCGCTTACCGGGGACGTTCTCGACGATGCGCTCGTTGCCGGCGAGCGGCCCGATGCCGAGCCGGCGCACGGCGCCGACCGAGCCGGGCGGCTCACCCGGGACGAGCCACCGCGACCGCGGGACCATCGGCCCGGCCCACTCCGACCAGCGGTCACCTGCCTCGAGCAGGGCGAACACCCGGTCCGGGGGCGCGCTGCTCGTGGCCTCGACGCGGTAGGACCCGCTCAGGAGGTCGGCGTCTCAGGGGCGGGCGGCGCCGGCGGTGCCGACGGCGGGGGCGGCGGAGGCGGTGCCGCGCTGCCGGACGGCATCTGGGGCAGCTTCTCCCCGGACGACTGGAAGCTGAGGAACGCGAACACGACCTGGACGATCACGCCGGCGAGCGCGAGGAACAGCCCGATGCGCCGCCCGTAGTGGAACGACAGGACGCCGGGCGTGAAGAGGAACCGAAGGAGCACGAAGAGCGCGGCGAGCGCCGCGGCGCCCAGCACCGCCACGGCCGGCCCGATCGGCAGCTCGACGTTGTCGAGGAAGCCCATGGCCCGCGCGACGACGAAAGCGGCCGCGGCCAAAGACAGCAGGATGGCCAGGATCGCGAGCCCGCCGCTGTTCCAGCCCGAGATGTGCGCGTCCCCGACGACGCTGTGGAAGTCGTAGCCGAACCACGGCAGGAACGCGGAGACGAAGACCGCGAGCCCCCCGGCGGCGATGAACAGGTCGTTGCCCTTGAGCTTGCTCATGTCGAACCCGGCCATGGCGAACCCCCACGTGGTTGGTGAGCCGCACGGTATTCCTCCGGGGCCGCCGCGCAAAGGCTCCCGTCAGGCGGGTGTCGCGCTCGTGTCACACCTCTTGTGCAACCGGGCTTCGAGCCTCACCATCCGCCCCGTGTCGCAGCGCGAGGTCGAGCTCATCCTGGTCAGGCAGCTGGCCAGCTACCTCACGATGCCCATGTTCGTGGTCGACCCGAAGGGCACGCTGATCTACTTCAACGAGGCGGCCGAGCCGCTGCTGGGGCGGCGGTTCGACGAGACCGAGGAGCTCCCGTTCGCGGAGTGGACGGAGGTGCTCGAGCCGTCCACTCCCGACGGGGTCCGGCTCGAGGCCCACGAGCGGCCGCTGCTCATCGCGCTCGAGCAGCACCGGCCGGCGCACGCCACCATGCGGCTGAGGAGCCTCACCGGCGAGTGGAACGACCTCGACGTGACCTGCTTCCCGCTCACCGGGCAGTCCGGCCGCGAGCTGGGGGCCGTCGCGCTGCTCTGGAAGAAGCCGTGAAGGTCCAGGTCTGGGGCGTCCGGGGCTCGCTGCCCACGGCCGGACCCTCGACCACCCGGTACGGCGGCAACACCAGCTGCGTGGCGGTCCGGAGCCGGCACGGCAACCTCGTGGTGCTCGACGCCGGGACCGGGATCGCCGCGCTGGGCCGCAGCCTGGGCCACGAGGAGCGGGTCGACATCCTGCTCACGCACCTGCACCTGGACCACATCCAGGGCCTCGGGTTCTTCGGACCGCTGTTCGACCCGGGCACCGAGGTGCATATCTGGGGGCCGGCCAGCCCCACGAGCGACCTCCGGACCCGGCTCACCCGCTACCTGAGCCCGCCGCTGTTCCCGGTGGGCCTGCGGGACCTGCCGTGCCGCCTGCACCTGCACGACAGCACGCTCGGGGCCTTCGAGCTGCCGGGCCTGATGGCACGGGCCGCGCTGGTCTGCCATCCCGGCCCGACGGTCGGCTACCGCCTCGCCGCCGAGGAGGGCAGCCTGGCGTACCTGCCCGACCACGAGCCGGCCCTCGGCGTGCGGTCCTTCCCGGAGGACCGGTCCTGGACGAGCGGCTGGGGCCTCGCCAACAACGTCGACCTGCTCATCCACGACGCGCAGTACACCCAGGACGAGTACGCCCAGCGGGCCGGGTGGGGCCACAGCACGCTCGCGGACGCGGTGGCGTTCGCGGACCTGTCCGGGGCCAAGCGGCTGCTGGCCTTCCACCACGACCCGTCGCACGACGACGACTTCCTCGACCGCTTCGTCGCCGAGCACGACGGCCTGCGCGGCGTCCGCGTCGAGGCCGCGCGGGAGGGGATGCTCGTCGAGCTCTCCAGGGAGGAGCCGGGGGAGGCGCGTCGAAGAAGGAGTGCGTGACTGTCATCCCCGCTGGCCGCCTGCTGCGTCGGGCTCCCCTCCTCCTCGCCGTCGCCGGCGTCGCCGTCCTCACGCAGGCGCCCTCCCAGGCCGCCCTCCCCAGCGTGACCACCTACGCGTCGTACCCCGTCGGGGCCAACAGCGGTGAGCCGTCCATCGGCTACGACACCCAGGCCGACGCCGCGCTCTTCACTGCCGGCACCAACACCGTCCGGATGCGCTGGGACGCCAAGAACCGACTGGTCGAGCACAAGGACGTCTCCGACCCCGACGCCGTGACGTCGCTCGACCCCATCGGCTTCACCGACCGCCAGACGCACCGCTCCTTCACGTCCCAGCTGGTCGGCGCCTGCTCGATCCTGTCCTACAGCGACAACGCGGGCGCCAGCTGGACGCCCTCGACCGGGTGCGGCGCCACGACGTTCCTCGACCACCAGACGGTCGGCGGCGGCCCCTACCCGAAGGAGGGCCGCCCGGCCACGGCCGGCCTCAGCAGCTACCCGAACGCGGTCTACTACTGCGCCCAGAACGGCTACGGCGGCAACTGCGCCCGCAGTGACGACGGCGGCGTGACGTTCGCGCAGACCGAGCCGGCCTACAACGTGGTGTCGCCGACGATCCACTCCGACGACACCTACGGCGGTGCCTGCTCCGCCATCCACGGGCACATCCGCGTCGACAACGCAGGTGTCGTCTACCTGCCCAACAAGGGCTGCGGCGGCACCCCGACGCCCAACAACCTCACGAACTCGGAGTTCTTCGGCGGCCAGCCGGCCCTCATCGTGAGCGAGGACGCGGGCACGAACTGGTACGTCCGCAAGGTGCCCGGCAGCCACAACCAGGACGAGAGCGACCCGTCGGTCGCCTTCGACAAGGACAACACCGTCTACTTCGGCTGGGAGGACGGGGTCAACCCGACCGAGACCCAGCTCGGCACCACGAGCGCTGCGAAGGTCGCCGTCTCGCACGACCACGGCAAGACCTGGACCAAGCCCTACGACGTCAGCAGCAAGCTCGGGCTGAACAACGTCCAGTTCCCGGAGATGATCGCCGGTGACCCCGGCCGCGCCGCGTTCGCGTTCCTCGGGACGCGCGGGATCGGCGACGACCAGCACATCGGCTTCCTGGGCTCGTGGGACCTCTACGTCGCCACCACGCTCGACGGCGGGAAGACCTGGACGACCGTCGACGCGACGCCGACCGACCCGGTCCAGCGCGGCTGCATCGACCTCCAGGGCACCTCCAACAAGAACGTCGCCGACGCCCGGCTGTGCGACCAGCGCAACCTGCTCGACTTCAACGACATCACGCTCGACAAGCAGGGCCGTGTGCTCGTCGCCTACACCGACGGCTGCACGAAGCTGTGCGTGACGGACAAGGCGGTCGCCAGCCGCTCGGGCATCTCGATGGTCGCCCGCCAGGTCAGCGGCCCGACCCTGCTGAGGGGAACGACGCTCACGACCCCGCCGGTCGTCGTCACGCCGCCCGGGAAGACGCCGGGCACCGGGACCCCCGGCGCGACCGGAAGCCCCGGCGGGCTCGCCGCCACCGGCGGGACGCCGCTGCTGGCCGGCCTCGCCCTGCTGCTGCTGGCCGCCGGCGCGCTCGTGCGGAGGCACCGCACCCACGGGTAGTCCCTTCGGATCATTTCGGACGGAAGCCGGTAACGCCGAGGTCCCGTCCGACGATGTAGTGATCATGCGCCCCATGACCCGGGTCGCCGCGGCTGGACTGATCGCCGGTTCCCTCACTGGAGCTGTTGCGCTGCGTCCGACCCCGGCACACACCGCCTCCCACGTGCCTACCCAGTCGCGGCTGCAGGCGATCGCCGCCGTGAGCGTCCTCGACGAACGGGCCGCCTCGGAGGCCAGGGCTCGGACCAGCGCCCTGCGCGTGTCGCGCGCCGTCCTCGCGAGCCGGCACCAGGCCTACCTGCGGTCGCGGGCGGCGCAGGCGGCGGCGCAGCGCGCCCGCGCCGTGGCTGCTGCAGCGGCCGCGAGCGCCGTCTCGGCGGCAGCGGCCACGCGGGCGCGCACCGTCGTCGAGAAGCCCGCCCCCGAGTCGCCGGTCGCCCGGGGCCTGCGCCTCTACGCCTCGCTGCACTACGACGTCACCCGGCTCGGCTACCGGATCGTCGTGAAGCCGTCGGCGCACGGGCTGCTCGGGCTCACCGACGCGACCACGCGCACGATCACCGTCTACGTCCGCAGCGGCGAGAGCGACCTCGTCGTGGCGCACTCGATCGCGCACGAGATCGGCCACGCCGTCGACTTCACCCGGGGCAGCGCCGCCAAGCACCAGCTCTACCTGACGATCCGGCACCTGCCCCGGCAGCAGTGGTACGGCTGCAACGACTGCACCGACTACGCCACCCCCGCCGGTGACTGGGCCGAGGTGTTCGCTCAGTGGCTGGTGGGACCAGGCGACTTCCGCAGCCGGATGGCCGGGGTCCCCACCGCCGCCGAGCTGACCCTGCTGACCCCGTTGTTCAGCCTCTGACGCGACCCTCCCGGGCCGTGCGGAGGGCGATCGGGAAGCCGTCGTGCGTCGCCAGCCGGACGAACTGCTCGAGGTTGGGGCCGTACCCCGTGCACCCCGGGACGTAGCCGTCGCTGGTGTAGACCGGCGCGGGGACGCAGTAGTTGCTGATGCTCCCCACCGCCGCACCCGAGCGGAGGTCGACGACCGGGCCGCCGCTGTCGCCGTTGCTCACCACGGTGTCGGCGCCCCACAGGCCCTTGCCGTAGTTCTCGAGAACGCCCACACGCCGCTCGCGGGTCCGCTGGCTCATGTTCGTCGCGAACCCGTGACCGGACACCCCGACCGGGTCGCCGACAGTGATGTTCTCCCCGTTGCCGATCCCGGTCGGCATGCCTGGCCGGCCCGCGACCTCCGGGCTGATCCGCCCGTAGACCGAGCGGTCGAGCTCGACGAGGGCGATGTCGTCCGCGAAGGTCGAGTAGGTCCAGTGCGAGTACACCAGCCGCCCGATCCGCTTCCCCTGCGCGTCCTGCACCACCGCGCCGATCTCGTGCTCGAAGCAGTGCGCCGCCAGGCCCAGGTAGTAGCGACCCCGGAGCCGGTGCGTCCCGTTGAACACGAAGCCACCGGTGCACCAGGCCTCTCCGGCCTTGTCCACCTGCATGCCGGGTTGGATCGTCAGCGCGGGCGTCGCGGCGCGGGCAGGCACGGCCAGGCCGGTGAGGAGCAGCGCCAGGAGCAGGAACCGTCTCATGCCCCCGAGAGCCCGCAGCCGCCGGGAAGGTTCGCTCGACCCTGACCCGGCGTGGGACCTGCACGACGCGATCGTGGGGTCCTGCGCGCCTGACCACTAGCCTTGCAGCGTGCATCAGGTAGCGGTCATCTCAGGCGGGCTGTCCCACGAGCGTGACGTCTCGGTCCGTTCCGGGCGGCGGTTGGCGGAGCAGCTCGTCAAGGCGGGCCTCGAGGTCGACCACTGGGACGTCGACGAGCGGTTCCTCGGCCTGCTGTCCGGCCGCACTGCCGACGTCGCGTTCGTGACGCTGCACGGCGGCTCGGGTGAGAACGGCACCGTCCAGGCCCTGCTCGAGCTCGCGGGGCTGCCGTACGTCGGCAGCACCGCCGGCGCCTGCCGCGGCGCCTACGACAAGGCGATCGCGAAGACCCGGTTCACGGAGGCGGGTGTCGCGACGCCGCGCTGGGTCACGCTGCCCAGCACGATCTTCCGCGAGGTCGGCCCGGAGAACCTGTACCAGCTGGTCGACAGCGTGATCGGCCTCCCGCTCGTCGTGAAGCCGGTGCAGGGCGGGTCGTCCCTCGGCGTCTCCGTCGTGCGGGACGAGAAGGACCTGCCGGGCGCGCTCGTCCAGGCCTTCGCGTACGCGACCGAGGTGCTGCTCGAGGCCTTCGTCGACGGCCAGGAGGTGACGGTCCCCGTCCTCGACCTCGGCGACGGGCCGAAGGCGCTCGCCCCCATGCTCATCGAGCTGCCTCCGGGCGCCGTCTACGACTACCAGATGCGCTACGACGCGAGCTCCGACGTCCGCTACACCTCGCTGCAGGACGACGACGCCCGGCTCGACGTCGCGAAGGTGAAGGCCGTCGCGGAGCAGGTGCACACGCTGCTCGGCCTGCGCGACCTGTCCCGGATCGACCTGGTGGTCGGTCGCGACGGCGAGCCGCAGGTGCTCGAGGCGGCCGTGACGCCGGGCCTCACCGAGACGTCGACGTTCCCCCTCGCCGTCACCAGCGCCGGCCTCGAGCTGAACGAGGTCTACGCGACGCTCGTGTCGAACGCGAAGAAGCGCGGCGGCTGACGGTGCCCCTCACCGCTCTCCTCGACGGGGCGGTCCTCGCCGAGAAGACCGGCGACGACCCGCGCGTGCTCGCCCTGCACGGCTGGGGCCGGACCCGCGCCGACTGGCTGCCGGCCCTGGGCGCACCGGCCCTCGCGGCCGACCTCCCCGGCTTCGGGGCCTCGCCCGAGCCACCGTCGGCCTGGGGCGCCCGCGAGTACGCCGAGCTGCTCGCGCCGCTGCTCTCCGAGGGCGGCTGGACCGTCGCCGGGCACAGCTTCGGCGGGCGGGTCGCCGTGCACCTCGCGGCCGGCTGGCCGGACCTCGTCGACCGGCTCGTGCTGACGGGGGTTCCGCTGCTGCGCAACGGATCCACGTCGAAGGCGCCGCTCGGCTACCGGCTGATGAAGCGGGCCAACAGCCTCGGCCTGGTCAGCGACGAGAAGATGGAAGCCGAGAAGCGCAAGCGTGGCAGCGACGACTACCGCAACGCGACCGGCGTCATGCGCGACACCCTCGTCCGGCTCGTCAACGAGGACTACCGCGAGCAGGTCCTCGCCACGAAGGCCGCGGTCCAGATGGTCTGGGGCGCCAAGGACACGGCCGCCACCCTCGCCATGGCGCAGGAGGCGGTGACGCTCTTCCCGCAGGCCGAGCTGGTCGTCTCGGAGACGAGCGGTCACCTGCTGGACGACGCCCTCTACGCCCTGCTCCGGGAGCGCCTCTCGTGATCGTCACGCTGCTCTGCCTCGCCGCCACCGTCGCAGGCGCGCCCCGCTGGCTGCGGGTGGCCCAGCGCGAGCACTACCTGCCGGGCACCGTCACCTGGACCGACCAGCTCTGGCTCAGCCGGTCGAGGGCCTCGGCCGCCGTCGTCGTACCCGTCCTGGTCGCCTTCGGGCTCGGCGTCGTGAGCAGCCACTGGTGGTTCCTCGTCGCGGCCGTGCTGGCTCAGGCCACGCCGGTGGGCCTTCCCTACCGCGGCCGCACCGCCAAGCTCGCGTGGACGCCCCGGGTCCGTCGCCTGAGCATCGTCCTCGGCCTCCTGGTGCTCCTGGTGGGGGTGTGGGGGCCGCTCTTCGGAGCGCTGACCTCCGTGCTGCTCCCGACGCTCGTGGACGCCGCGCTCTACGCCGTCAGCCCGATCGAGAAGCGGCTGTCGAGCACCTTCTTGGTGCAGGCCCAGCAGAAGGTCGCCAAGGTCCGGCCGACGGTCGTCGCGATCACCGGTTCCTACGGCAAGACGACCACCAAGAACTACCTGGCGCACCTGCTCGCCGGCAGCCACACCGTGCTCGCCAGCCCGGCGTCGTTCAACAACGCGATGGGCCTGTCCCGCGCGGTCAACGAGGGCCTGGTCCCGGGCACCGAGATCTTCGTCGCGGAGATGGGCACCTACGGACCCGGTGAGATCAGGGGCCTCTGTGAGGTCTTCCCGCCGGACGTCGCGGTGATGACCGCGATCGGCGAGGTGCACCTGCAGCGGATGGGCGACCGCGACGGCGTCCTCGCCGCCAAGACGGAGATCACCGAGAAGGCCCGCGCTGTCGTCCTCAACGTGGACGACGACAAGCTGGCCGGGCTCGCGACCCGGCTCGCCGGCAAGCGGGTCGTCCGCTGCTCGATCCGCGACAGGCACGTGGACGTCGCCATCGTCGAGGGTCACCTGTTCGTCGAGGGCGAGGACCTCGGCGAGGTCAGCCTCCCCGAGTCGGTCCACCCCTCGAACGCTGCCTGCGCGGTCGGGGCCGTCGTCGCCCTCGGAGATGACCCTGCACTGGTCGTCAAGCGGCTCGCGAGCCTCCCGACCGTGGCGCACCGGCTCGAGCCGATCGAGCAGCCCGGAGGCAGCTGGATCCTCGACGACACCTACAACTCCAACCCGGCGGGTGCCGCGGAGGCACTCCGTCGCGCGGTCCTGCTGGCCCAGCGCTCCGGGGGTCGGGTGCACGTCGTCACGCCCGGCATGGTCGAGCTGGGCAGCGTGCAGCGGCTCCGCAACGCCGAGCTCGGGAAGGCTGTGAAGGACGCCACGGTGTCGACATTCGTTGTGGTGGGAAGCACCAACCGGGCAGCCCTGAAGAAGGGCGCCTCCGGCGGCAGCACCGACGTCGTCTGCGTGCGGACACGGCCCGAGGCCGTGGCGCTCGTGGAGCAGCGGTCGGCGGTCGGTGACGTCGTACTGTTCGAGAACGACCTGCCCGACCACTACCCGTAGCCCGCAAGCGCACCAGCACCCGCAACAAGAGGAGCACCACCGTGGCCCATTTGGGCATCGTGTTCGGCGGCCCGTCCCCGGAGCACGAGATCAGCATCCTGACCGGCCTGCTCAGCGAGCGGGTGCTCCGCGAGGCAGGGCAGGACGTCGCGCCGATCTACTGGACCCCCAACGGCGACTGGGTGCTGTGCCCCCCGTCGTCCGAGGCCAAGGACTTCCTCGAGGGCGCGCCCAAGGCCGGCACGAGGCTCGAGGTCACCCTCGGCGGCGGCTTCTCGCTGCCCAAGAAGGGCCTCGGCGGCGCCAAGCCGCTGCCCCTCGACGCGGTGCTGAACTGCTGCCACGGCGGGCCGGGTGAGAACGGCGGCGTCAACGCGGTGCTCGACGCGCTCGGCATCCCGGCGACTGGCGGCCCGTCGGCGATGGCCGCGCTCGGCATGGACAAGCTCGCGTTCGGGGCTGTCCTCGAGCAGGCCGGCATCCCGACCCTCAAGCGGGTCGCCCTCGGGGAGACCGTCCCCTTCGACGGCCCGTACATCGTCAAACCGCGGTTCGGCGGCAGCTCGATCGGCATCGAGGTCGTCGAGGACCTCGACACTGCCCGGGCCCTCGCGAAGTCGTCGGTGCACCTGCGCCAGGGCGTCGTCGTCGAGCCCTTCACCAAGGGCGCCGTCGACCTCAACCTCGCCTACTCCACCGCCCCCACGCTGCGCTTCTCCCTGCTCGAGAAGCCGCTGAAGCAGGGCGACCTGTTCGACTTCAACGCCAAGTACGTCAACACCGACGGCCTCGCCGGGGCTGCCCGCGAGCTCCCTGCGCAGGTGCCCGACGCCGTGACGAAGGAGGCGGAGAAGCTCGCCGCCCAGGTCCTCGAGGTCACCGGCATCCGCGGTCTCGGCCGCCTCGACTTCCTGCTGGTCGACGACGTGCTCTACGTCAACGAGATCAACACCATCCCGGGCTCGATGTCGCTCTACCTGTGGCCCAAGGAGGTGCCCGCAGCCGAGCTGCTGCTCGGTGCGGTCGAGGAGGCCAAGCAGACCTACCGGACCTTTGCTCCCGCGCCGTTCCAGTCCGGCGGGGCTGCCCTCCGGGCCGCCGGCGGGATCGGTGGCAAGCTCGGCCAGATCGGCCGGTAGCCCAGCCGGCTCAGCGCGCGTGGGGTGGCGGTGCCGTGAGCGGGCAGCAGCGGACCGCGGGGACGGTCACGCGCTCACGCACTAAGGCCCAGGACAGCCCGGCGCCGGCGACGAGAAGGCCGGCGCAGCACAGCATCGCGGTGCGGTAGGGACCGACGAGCGCGGTCGCGTCGGCGTACCCGTTCCCGTTCAGCCCCGCCACGAGCGGCAGGGCGGCGACGGCGAGCAGGCCACCGACTCGCGCGACGGCGTTGTTGATCCCGCTGGCGAGCCCAGCGTGCTCGTCGGAGGTGGCGGCGAGCACGGTGGCGGTGAGGGGAGCCACGGTCGCGGAGAGCCCGAGCCCGAACAGCACGACCGGGGGGAGCACGTCCGTGAGGTACGCGGCGGACCGGGGGAGCTGCGACAGCCAGGCGACCCCGACGGCGCACAGCAGCGGCCCGACGGTCATGGGCAGCCGCGGACCGGTGCGGGTGGACAGCGCCCCGGCTCGCGAGGAGAGCAGGAGCATGAGGACCGTCATGGGGAGCAGGGAGACGCCCGCTGCGAGCGGCGCGTAGCCGGCTCCGACCTGCAGGAACAGGACCAGCCAGAAGAACAGGCCGCCGAGGGCGGCGTACACCGCGAAGGTGACCGCGTTCGTCGCGCTGAACACCCGGGACCGGAAGACGTCGAGCGGGACCATCGGGTCGGTCGCCCGGTGCTCCTGCGCGGCGAAGCCGACGAGGCTCACGACGCCTCCGCACAGTGAGCCGACGACGAGCGCGGAACCGAGCCCGCGGTCCTGCCAGGCGATGAGGCCCTCGGTGAGCAGGCCCAGGCCGAGGGCGCCCAGGGCCGCTCCGAGCACGTCGACGTGGCGGGAGGCCGTGGGGTCTCGCGACTCCGGGACGTGCCGCGCGGCGAGGGCCACGACGAGCGCGGCCAGGGGGAGGTTGATGAGGAAGATGAGGCGCCACGACGCGACCTCAACCAGCCAGCCGCCGAGGAAGGGGCCGGCCGCGCCGGCGATCCCTGCCAGGCCCGACCAGGCCCCGATGGCGCGGGCCCGGTCCTCGGTGCGGAACGACGACTGCAGCAGCGCGAGGCTGCCCGGCGTCAGCAGCGCGCCGCCGACGCCCTGCAGCGCCCGGGCGGCCACCAGCGTCCGGACGTCAGGTGCGAGGCCGCACAGCAGTGACGCCGCGGCGAACCACACCACTCCCACGAGGAAGACCCGCTTCCGGCCGAACCGGTCGCCGAGCGAGCCGCCGAGGAGGATGAGCGACGCCAGGGTCAGCGTGTAGCCGTTCAGCGTCCAGGTCAGTCCCGACAGCGACGCGTGCAGGCCCCGGCCGATGTGCGGCAGCGCGACGTTCACGACGGTGCCGTCGACGAAGACCATGGCTGAGCCGAGAACGGCCGTCGCGAGGACCCAGCGCCCTCGGGGCTCGTCGTACCTCAGGGCGGCCACCTGCCCATCCTGCCGTGAAACAGTAAGCAGGAGATCCGGACATCTCGACGAAGCGTCACCCATGAGGTGGCCACTCGTCGTCGTCCCCGCGCTGCTCGCGCCTGTCCTGCTGGCGGTGCCCGCCGGTCAGGCAGCCACCGTCAAGGCCGGTGATCCGGTGCTGCTGCGTGACCACCTCGCGGGTCACGACGCGCTGCCCAAGCACGTCGGCCCGGAGCAGGCCGACACCACGATCGAGCCCTCCATCGCCGTGAACCCGAAGAACCCGCTGAACGCGGTGATCGGCTTCCAGGTGGGCCGGGTCGACGCCGGTGGCGACGCGACGAACGGCTACGCCACGACGTTCGACGGGGGCAAGACCTGGACGAACGGGATCATCCCGGGGCTGACGACGGGCCACGGCGGCACCTTCGACCGCGCGTCGGACGCCGTGGTCGCCTTCGGTGACCACAACGAGGTCTACTTCAGCTCGCTGATCTTCAACGACACGACCGGCGGCGGCGTCCAGAGCGCGATCGTCAACAACACCAGCCTCGACGGCGGCAAGACGTGGGGCCCGGTGGACATCGTGCAGAACGACCCGGGCGGCGGCCTCAACGACAAGAACTGGGTGGTCGTCGACAACGGCACCGAGGGCGGTCACCACCACGGCCGCGTCTACGTCACGTGGGACCGGGTCGCCGGCGTGATCGTGAAGTACAGCGACGACAAGGGGAAGACCTGGGTCCCCGCGAGCCCGGCGTTCACCCCCAACACCTACCTCGGGCAGGGCATCTCGGCCTACCCCGTCATCAGGCCCAACGGCGATCTGTTCATCGCGTTCATGTCCGACACCGCACCGCCGGTGGTGACGGCCTCGCCCGGCGACGAGATCGCCGAGGCGGTGTCCGGCATGTCGAAGGTGTCGGGTGCGCTGTTCCCCGGCGCCGGGCTGGTCCCGACCGGGGCCCCGCTGCCGCAGGGCGTGCCCGCCGGTATCCACACCTTCGGCGGCAACCCGGTGCGCCACCAGCGCGCCGGCACGCTGCTGTCGTCGGACGTCGATCCCGTGACGGGGCGCCTCTACGTCGTGTGGGAGGACGCGCTGTTCCGCACCGACGCGGCCAACGACGCGGTGCTGTCCTACAGCGACAACGGCGTCACCTGGTCCGCCCCCGTCCGGGTCAGCCCGGGCAGGACCAACGACAACCTCGACCACTACAACCCGAGCGTCGCCGTGCACCGCGACGGCACCGTCGACGTCATCTGGCGGCAGCGCCAGGAGACGGCGAGCAGCGACGTGGACAGCTACAGCCGCGACATCAGCACCTACCTGGCCCGCTCGCACGACCACGGGCTGCACTTCGGCACGCCGCTCAAGCTCGACCTCGCGCCGAGCGACGTCCGCTTCGGCGCGTTCTCGCGCGGCGGCCTGTTCCAGGGCGACTACGACCAGGTCGCGACGTCCGGCGGTCTCACCTACGTCGTCCGCTCCGAGTCGTACGCGCCGAGCGCCAAGGCGGTCGCCCCCGCCACCCCGAGCGCCACGACCACGCACCACCAGACCACGTGGGTCGCGGTCGTCGGCACCGCCCAGACGACCACGAAGGTGACCCCGCCGACCACGACGCCCGTCACGACCCCCGTCGTGGCCAAGCCGTCCACCGCGGGCCAGGGCCTCGCCGCGACCGGCGGCCGCACCGGCCTCGGCGTGCTGGGGATGCTCTTCCTCGGCGTCGCTCTCGTGAGGCGACGTCAGGGCTCGCGAACGCGGATCCAGACGTCGCGGTAGGGCACGGCCTCCAGCACCTTCAGTCTCGGGTCGGGTACGTCGAGCAGCCGGCCACTCACGGGGAGGTCCCGCAGCCGTGGGTCGGTGAGCAGCTCGTCGACGGCCGCGCGGTCCCCACCGGTGACGAGCGCCTCCAGGTCGTACCCGTCGAAGACCCTCGCCGCGGTGTCTGCCGCGGCCTGTGAGGCGACGGCTGCCTGGCCCTCGCGACGCCGGGCGAAGCGCTGCTGCGACCAGCCGCCGGCGGCGGTGCGGCCCTGGACGTGCCTGCTGCCGACCTTGCTCGCGACCAGCCGATCGCCGACGAAGACACCCGCGGCGTGGCCGCCCTTGCGAGCCAGCAGGACGCCGACCGTGCGCTCCCGCATGACGTGCTCGACGAGGTCGCCGGTCAGCGGCGGGAAGGGCACCTCGACCAGTGCCTCGGAGCCGTCCGCCGCGACCAGCCGGACCTCCTCAGCACCGCTCGTCGTGGCGACCGACCCGTGCCGCTCGGCGAAGCCGGCGAGCCAGCGCGCCAGCCGGGCGGGCGGGACCGACACCCAGAACCCGCCACCGGCAGCAGGTCGACGGGGCACGTCGCGAGGCTACGCTCCGCGTGTGCTCGTGATGCTGGTGTCGGTGGTCATCGCAGTGGTCGTCGTGGTCGGGGTCGGTGCCCTGGCCGCGGCTCTGACCGCCCTGCCGTTCGTCGTGGCCGTCGACATGGCGGAGCGGCGGCGCTTCTCCCCGGCGCGCTGGGGCGGGGTGCAGCTGGTGCTGCTCGCGCTCGCCGCGCTGCTCGGCGTGCTGGCGTGGAAGAGCACGTGGTGGATCCTGCTGCTCGTGCCGGTGGTCGTGTGGGCCCCACCGCTCATGCTGTCGCTGCTGTCGGCCGACGAGCGGAGCGTCGGCGGCTACCAGGGCGCCCACGAGCACTAGCCCGTCAGGGGATCGCGACCACCCGGAACGACTCGGCGAGCCGGCCCTCGGGCAGCCCGCCCGCGACGGCGTTGGCGCCGAGCCAGCCGCGGAGCATGCCCTCCAGGTCCTCCATGTGGGACGTCTGGCTCACGTGCCGCCGCAGCGCGGCCACCTTGCGGTCGAACGTGTCCGTGACGTCGACCCACCGGTTGGCCCCGGCGCTCTGGCCGGCCGCCATCACCCAGACGTCGTGGACCGTCCAGGCCTCGAGGCCCTCGTCCTGCAGCAGCTCGACGTGGGTGAAGGGGTTGCGTGCGTCCGGGTAGACCGCGTTGAGGGTCGCCTCGCCGCTCGCCCGGTGGTCCGGGTGCGAGGCGCCGATCCGCTCCCAGTTGATCTCGGGGCTCTGCATGAGCAGCCGCTGCGGCCGCACTTGCCGGATGACGCGGCTGATGTCGCGCCGCAGCTCGAAGGACGGGACGAGCTGGCCGTCCTTGTAGCCGAGGAAGCGGACGTCGGTGACGCCGACCTCCTTGGCCGCGGCACGCTGCTCGTCCTGCCGGATGCCCGCGATGTCGGACCGCGCCACCGCCGGGTCGAAGCCGCCGGCGTCGCCGTCGGTGCACAGCAGGTACGTGACCTCGATGCCCTCGTCGACCCAGGTCGCGACGGTGCCCGCGGCCCCGAAGTCGATGTCGTCGGGGTGAGCCACCACGGCGAGGGCTCGCTCGATCTTCTGCGCGCTGTCCATACCGGGAGTGAACGCGGGTGCTGCCGCGTTGTTCCCGGTGCGGAAGGATGTGTGCATGAAGAAGCTGGACCCGAGCGAGCTCTACGACCTTGACCCGGTGCGCCCGGACCTCGACGGCGTGGCGATGGTGCAGGCCCTCGACGGCTTCATCGACGCGGGCGGCGCCCGCAAGCTGGCCGCCGACCACCTGCTGTCGGCCCTCGAGAGCACGGTGCTCGTGCGGTTCGACCACGACCAGCTCTACGACTACCGGGCCCGCCGCCCGATGATGGTCTTCGCCAAGGACCACTGGGAGTCCTACGACACCCCGCTGCTGGCCATCCACCTGGTGAAAGACCTCGACGGCAAGCACTTCCTCGTCCTCGCCGGCCCTGAGCCCGACGTGCAGTGGGAGCGGTTCTCGGCGGCCGTCGAGCAGATCTGCCGGCAGCTCGGCGTGAAGCGCAGCATCGGGCTGAACGCCATCCCGATGGGCCTGCCGCACACCCGTCCCGTCGGGGTCATCGCGCACGCCACCCCGCCTGCCCTGGTCGCCGACTACACGCCGTGGATCGAGACGGTCCAGGTCCCCGCGTCCGCCGGGCACCTGCTCGAGCTCAAGCTCGGCGAGGCCGGCTTCGAGGCGATGGGCTTCGCCGTCCACGTCCCGCACTACGTCAGCCAGGCCGCCTACCCGGCCGCCGCGGCGCAGCTCGTCCGGGAGGTCGCTAAGGCCGCGTCCCTCCGGCTTCCCGTCGACGCGCTCGACACGGCCGCCGACGAGACGCGACGGGCGATCGACGAGCAGGTCGAGGGCTCGCCCGAGGTGGCAGAGGTCGTCCACCAGCTCGAGGTGCAGTACGACGCCTTCGTCTCCGGCCAGGGCCGGTCGCTGCTCGACGAGGCGCAGCTGCCCAGCGCCGACGAGCTCGGCGCGGAGCTCGAGCGGTTCCTCGCGGAGCAGCCCCCGCGCGACTAGTCAGGCCGCCGCCGTGCCGAACGGGCGGCGGGGCGGCTCCGGGTCCCTCTCCCAAAGGCGCATCCTGTGCACATCAGAGCGTGCACAGACTGCGCCGTCCGGGACCGGCGCCGATCGCGGCGCGGGAGGGCTTGCTCAGCAGCGGAGCTCGGGCAGCTCTTCCGACACGATCCGGAAGTACTCTGTGCCGGCCGGGTCGCCCCGGTGCCCGAACGGCACGTAGTGCGGGACCGCTGCGCCCCAGTTCGTCGGATCCGCCGGGGCTGCGTCTCCGCCGGTCCTGATGAGCGCGCCGGTGCGCAGGTCGAGGTAGGCGTCCTGGATCCCCTCGGTGGCGCGCCCGACCCACACGACGTCGCCGGACATCGACCCAGGGCTCCACCAGGGCCCGTGCTCCGGCCAGCGGAGCAGCGCGACCCTCGCATGCCCGGCCGCCACCACCGGATCCCGTCGGCGTCCTGCCAGACGTATCCCGTTCCGTCGCTCCGGAGGTCGTTGAGACCCTCCGGCGGGCGAGCCGCGGAGACGGCACCAGGCAGCGGGGAGCGCTCCAGGTAACGGACCGCGTCCTCCTGGCCGGGATCCAGGCGCTGCCGTTGCTCGCAGAGCAGAACGCGCGCGACCGGTAGTAGGCCCGCACGACGAGGCTGCCGGCCGTGCCCCCCGCGCTCAGGCCCCCGGGGACCACACGACGGCGCGTACGCACCACCCCACCACGGGCAGGTGGGCGGGCCCGCGGGAGATCCCCGTCAGGGAGGCATCCTCCGTCGAGAGGCGCTGATGGCCCTCTTCGAGGTTCGAGAACTTCCGGGCGAACGGCCCCGACAGGGTGACCCGGCCGCCGGTCCGCGTGTCGAGCAGCTCGGTCCTCGGAGACTCCCCGCCGGAGGACAGCGCGACCAGCGGACCGCGGACGTCAGCGACGCTGGCACGGACGCCGTGGAAGCGCCGCGGCTCGTCCATCCCGGGAGCCCAGTAGTCGACGTCGGGCCAGCTCTCCCAGGCGTAGGCGGTGCCGTCGGTGGCGGGCTGGTCCAGCGCCCAGGACGGGTGGAACGCCGCGCGGACGGGCTCGGGCAGCGCCGGAGCCGGCCACGGGACGAGCCTGCGGGTCGGTGCCCTGCCGACGCCCCAGGACAGTCCCGTGGGGGTCGCGAGCAGGACCGGCCGGACCTGGTCGACGCTCTGGCCGTGTCCCAGCGCACCACCCATGGCGCCGAGCTCCGAGGCCCTCCTGGTCGCGATGACGTAGCGGTGGGCGACTGCGCGCAGGGTCCCCCCGCTCGCGCGGGTGACCCAGTAGGCGCTGCCGTGCGAGAGGACCGGTGAGTCGAAGCGCGGTTGCTTCACGTCGGTCGGATCGGTCACCTGGAGGTGGACGAGGACCGTGCGCCGGCCGGTGGCGGTGTCGAGGAGGGCGAGCTCGGTGTTGGGGAGGTTGCGGAAGGCGTCGATGCCGGAGCCTGTGGCCATGGTGAGCACCCAGCGCCCCTCGGCCTGCAGGTCCAGGAACGTCGCACCGGCAGGTGCCGTGACGAGGGTGGTGACGCGGTCCTGCGGGTCGATCCGGTAGACCTCGCCGTGGTCGGCGGAGAGCAGCAGGCGATCTGCCCCCAGGGTGACCCGCGGCGCGTCCGGGTAGCCGAGCCGGCTGGTGCCGAGAGGGACCGGGTGCGACAGGTAGGCCTTCTGGAAGGCAGTGACGCTCACGTGGCAGCGCACGACGTGGCCGACGGCGAGCAGCCCCGCCGCGACGAGGGTGGCGGCGACCAGTGAGGCGAGGCCCCGCCGAGACGTCAGCACCGCAGCACCGGCAGCTGCGACACCACCACCCGGTAGAGCTCGGTCGCGTGGTAGACGGAGGCGCCGGCGACCTGC
This sequence comes from uncultured Frankiales bacterium, assembly GCA_966212015.1. Classification (GTDB taxonomy): domain Bacteria; phylum Actinomycetota; class Actinomycetes; order Mycobacteriales; family SCTD01; genus RYN-111. Next base: position 31,428 of record CBIHPE010000012.1, read on the forward strand.
TTCGCGCCGAGCGCCACGCCGTCGTAGCTGCCCTGGAACGCACGGGATGCGTCGTCCAGGGCGAGCACCGCACCGGTCCGGGTGTCGAGCACCTCGGCGTGGCCCACCTCGGTGCTGGTGAGCAGCTGCACCAGCGGTCCGTTCACCGCCTCGACGGCGCTGCGGCTGCCGCTGAACCGCTTGGGCTCGTCGAGGCCGGGTGCCCAGTAGGAGATCGCCTTCTCGTCGCGCCAGGCGTACCTCGTCCCGTCGGTGACCAGGTCCTTGGTCGATCCCGGCGGGTTGTCGTCGGCCACCTGCTGCGGAAGCGCGAAGCGCGCGATGACCCGCGTCGTGGAGGGCCGGTTGGTGGTCCACACCAGGGCGCTGACCGTGTCCCGCAGCACGGGCACGACCTCGTCGAGCTGCTGGACGTGCTGCGGGTTCGTCCCCTGCTGCGTGCTGATCACCGACGACGTGCCCTTGGCCAGGACGTAGCGGTGGGCCTCGGCGCGCAGCGTCGTCCCGTCGGCACGGGTGACCCAGAAGACGCTGCCGTGCGTCACGACGAGCGAGTCGAGCCTCGGCAGCGTCGCGTCGCTCTTCGTCGTCTCCGTCACGGGAGAAGAGGCGATCACCTTCCGGCCGCCGGTCCGCGTGTCGAGGACCGTGATCGCGGTGTAGGCGTCGTAGCCGAGCCCGTCGGTGAAGGCGAAGCCGGTGAGCACGACCACCCACGGACCGGAGCTGCGCACGTCGGCGACCACCTGGCCCGAGGGCGCGCTGAAGAGCAGGTGCCTCTCGCCGCTGTCGCTGACCCGGTAGACCCGGCTGGGCTCCGGAGCGGACGACACGACCAGGTGCTCGTTGCCGAGCCGCTGCCCGATCAGCTCCAGGCGGATGTTGTGGCCGTTCAGCGGGATCGGGTGGGCGAGGTAGGCCTGCTCCCAGGTCGTCGACGGGCGCGCGGAGCAGACGGCCCCCTCCCTGCCGAGCTGGGCGCTCCCGTCCCGCTTCGCCAGCAGCGTCGCGCCGGCGACCAGCCCGACGACGACGGCCGCCGCGGCGGCGGGTGCGACCCAGGTGCGCCGGCGCCGGATAGGGGTCACGACCGACGGCTGCGGCACGATCGCGCCGCCCCTGACCGTGCCCGCCTGCTCCTGCAGGGTCCGGCGCAGCAGGCCCTCGAGGTCCTCGTTCATCGGCTGCCCTCCTGCTGCAGTCCGGGATGGGTGCGCAGCGTGGCGAAGGCGCGGGCCGCGAGGCTGCGCACGGTGCCGGGCCGGCAGTCCAGGGCGTCGGCGATCTCGTCGTCCGACAGGTCGGAGTAGTAGCGGAGCACGAGCACGGCCCGCTGGCGGTCCGGAAGGGTCCGGAGCGCCCGCCACATCGCGTCCCGCTCGGCGCTGTCGGCATCGTGGACCGCGCGCTCCGGCAGCGTGTCCGTGACCTGCTCGGTGCTGGCCCGCAGCCGGCGCCGCGAGATGTGGGTGTTGACGATGGTCCGGCGCGCGTAGGCGACGGGGGCAGCGACGCTCACGTCGTCGCCGAACCGCCGGTAGAGCTGGACGAACGCCTCCTGCACGAGGTCCTCGGCGGTGGCGTGATCACCGCACAGCAGGTAGGCGAACCGGGTGAGGCCGAGGCTCTGGGCCGCAGCGAACTCCGCGAAGTCGGTCACGGGTGGAGCGACGGCGGTCGGCACACAGGTCTGAACGTAGTGAGGCGTCCGGTCTGCTGCATGCACAGGCTGAGATCCGGGCCGGTGGAACGTCGTACCCGCTCCTAGACTGGTGCCGATGACCGCGCTCCCGTTCGAGACCCCCGTGCTCAGCCCTCGGGCCGAGCGGCTGCTCGAGGGGCTCAACCCGCAGCAGCGGCAGGCCGTGGTCCACGAGGGCAGCCCGCTGCTCATCGTCGCGGGCGCCGGGTCGGGCAAGACCAAGGTGCTGACGACCCGCATTGCCTACCTGCTCGCCGCCCGCGAGGTGCAGCCCGGCGAGGTCCTGGCGATCACCTTCACCAACAAGGCCGCGGGCGAGATGAAGGAGCGCGTGGCGCACCTGGTGGGTCGGCGCAGCAACGCGATGTGGGTGAGCACGTTCCACAGCGCCTGCGTGCGGATCCTGCGGGCGGAAGCGAAGAAGCTCGGCTTCACGACGACGTTCTCGATCTACGACCAGGCCGACAGCCAGCGGCTGATGACGCTGGTGTGCCGCGACCTCGACCTGGACCCGAAGCGCTTCCCCGCCCGCCAGATGTCCCACCAGATCAGCGATCTCAAGAACGAGCTGGTCGACTGGGAGGACGCGGCGGCCAAGGCGACCAACCACCACGAGCAGACCCGGGCCGAGGTCTACAAGCTCTACCAGCAGCGCCTTCGCGAGGCCAACGCGATGGACTTCGACGACCTGATCATGACGACCGTGTCGCTGCTGCAGGCGTTCCCGGACACCGCCGAGCACTACCGCCGCCGGTTCCGCCACGTGCTCGTCGACGAGTACCAGGACACCAACCACGCGCAGTACATGCTCGTGAAGGAGCTGACGCAGCCGGTTGCCGAGCTGCCTGCTGCCGAGCTCTGTGTCGTCGGTGACGCCGACCAGTCGATCTACGCGTTCCGCGGCGCCGACATCCGCAACATCATGGACTTCGAGCTCGACTACCCCGACGCCCGTGTGGTCATGCTCGAGCAGAACTACCGGTCCACCCAGCGGATCCTCACCGCCGCCAACGCGGTCATCGCGAAGAACGAGGGCCGCAAGGAGAAGCGGCTCTGGACCGACGCGGGCGACGGCGAGCTCATCGTCGGCTACGTCGCCGACAACGAGCACGACGAGGCGGCGTTCGTCGCGGACGAGGTCGACAAGCTC
>CBIHPE010000013.1:0-34175 GCA_966212015.1 uncultured Frankiales bacterium
TTGACCATCGAGCCGATCCGCATCACCTTCGCGGGCTGCTCGACAATGTCGGCCGGGTTCTTCTCCTCGTCACCCCACTCCGGCGGCACGAAGATCTGCTGCCCGTCCTCGCCCACCACCACGATGCTGTCCTGCTCCCGCTCGTCGCTCATGCCCTCATCCAACCCCAGACCGATGAGTGGCCTTCCCCGCTAGCGTCATCTCCACCATGAGAACCCTGACGATCACCGAGTTCGTGTCGCTGGACGGCGTCATGGAAGCGCCCGGCGGCGAGCCCGGCTACGCCCACGCAGGCTGGGTCGGTCCCTACTTCGACGAGAAGGTCGGCGCCTTCAAGCTCGCCGAGCAGCTCGCCGCCGACGTGCTGCTGCTGGGCCGCAAGACCTACGACAGCTTCTACGGCGCCTGGCCGGAGCGCGACGGCGAGATGGCCGACAAGATCAACGGCATGACGAAGTACGTCGTCAGCAGCACCCTCGGCTCGAGCGACTGGACCGACACGCACGTCATCTCGTACGACGAGGTGCGCGCGCTCAAGGAGGGCGGCGAGGGCGCGATCCTCGTCGCCGGGAGCAAGTCGCTCGTGCACGCGCTGCTCCGTGACGGGCTCGTCGACGCCATCCACCTGCAGGTCTTCCCCGTCGTGCTCGGCAGCGGCATCCGGGTCTACCCGGAGCAGCCGGCGCGGGTCGACCTCGAGCTCGTGAGCTCCGAGACCAGCGGCACCGGCGTGCTGCTGCAGAAGTACCGGGTGCTGTAGCCGGTGCCGCTCCCTGCCCCGACGGTGACGACGGCCCGGCTGCGGCTGCGGCCGTTCGCGGCGTCGGACGGGGACGACCTCTGGGCGCTGCAGAGCAACCCGCACGTCCTGCGCTACTGGGACAGCCCGCCGTGGACCGACCGGGCGCGGGTCGACCGGTTCCTCGACACCTGCCGCGCGATGGCGACCGAGGGCAGCGGCACCCGGCTGGTCGTGGAGCGGGCCGACGACGCGACGTTCCTCGGCTGGACCAGCCTCAACCGGTGGAACCCCGACTTCCGCAGCGCGTCCCTGGGCTACTGCTTCCGCGAGGCCGCGTGGGGGCACGGGTATGCCACGGAGTCCGCCGCCGCGCTCCTGACGTGGGCCTTCGCGACGCTCGACCTCAACCGGGTGCAGGCCGAGACGGACACCCGCAACCTCGGGTCGGCGCGGGTGCTGGAGAAGCTCGGCTTCCAGCGCGAGGGGACGCTGCGCGAGGACTGCGTCGTCAACGGCGACGTCTCTGACTCGTGGGTCTACGGGCTGCTGCGGCGGGAGTGGCGCCCACTGGCGTAGGCGCGTGTGGTCGGATGGGCGCATGAGCCCAGACGTCGCCCGCAAGACCTGGCGCACCACCGAGGCCTACCACGCGATGGTCTACTTCGCGCCGGAGGCGAAGGCGGAGTACGTCGCGCTCGGCCTCGACGCCGAGAACAACGCCGCGGTCGGCTACTTCCCCGCCCGCGCTGCAGCGATGGGCGCCGTCACGTGGCAGACGGTGCAGGCGACCTTCTTCAACTTCAGTGCCCTCGCCTGCCAGTTCGGCATCGCGGGCGTCTGGGACATCACGACGCCGCAGGCCGTCCTGGCTGCGCGGCTGAAGGGCGCCGACCTGGCGCTGCGGCGGATGTGCGGGGACCTGCTGGACGACACCAAGGAGGCCGCGGAGATCGCGCGGGAAGCAGCCGGTGCCTGCACGCCGTACGGGCGTCCGCTGTACGCCGCCCATGCGGGCCTCGACTGGCCGGAGCCGGACCACCTGGTCCTCTGGCACGCGATCACCCTGCTGCGCGAGTACCGCGGTGACGGTCACATCGCCGCACTCGTCGGCGCGGGCCTCACCGGCCTCGAGGCCGCGGTGCTGCACGTAGCGATGAACGACACCTGGGGCCGCAAGGCGCTGCAGGCCACCCGGGCCTACTCGAACGAGGAGTGGGACGCGGCAGCTGCCTCGCTCGCCGAGCGCGGCTGGCTCGACGCCGACGGTGCCTTCACCGAGGAAGGCAGGGCGCGACGCGAGGCGATCGAGCGGCAGACCGACGAGCTGGCGATGGCCCCGTGGGAGCGGGTCGGCGAGGACGCCGCGGGCCGGCTGCGGGAGCTGGTCAGGCCGCTTTCGACGGCGATCACCGAGTCCGGAGCCTTCGGCCGCGGTCCTCGGCTGTGAGGGAGCACTTCCCAGCGCTGACAGGCGATCTCGCCCACTTCGACGGGCCCGGCGGCACGCAGGTGCCGGCCGTCGTGGCCGACGCGGTGCGGGACGCCTACCGGTCGGCGATCAGCAACCGGCACGGCGGCTTCGCGAGCAGTGACCGCGCCGACGAGATCGTCGATGCCGCTCGGCAGGCCGCTGCCGACCTGCTCGGGGCCGACCCGCGAGGCGTCGTGCTCGGCCAGTCGATGACGGCCAACACCTTCGTCCTGGCGGGGGCCCTCGCGAAGACCTGGGGGCCGGGCGACGAGGTCGTCGTGACGCGGCTCGACCACGACGCCAACATCCGTCCGTGGGTGATCGCGGCGGAGCGCGCCGGTGCGACGGTCCGCTGGGCCGATCCCGAGGTCAGCACGGACCTGAGGGTCGAGGCGGTGCGGGCCGTGATCGGGGAGCGGACGAGGCTCGTCGCCGTGACCGCGGCGAGCAACGCCACCGGCTCACGACCCGACGTGCGGGCCATCGCGGACGCCGCACACGCGGTCGGTGCGCTGGTGCACGTCGACGGCGTGCACGCGACGGCCCACCTCCCGGTCACGGTGTCCGACCTCGGTGCGGACCTCTACGCCTGCTCCGCCTACAAGTGGTACGGCCCCCACCTCGGGATCACGGTGGCCGACCCGAGCCTGCTCCAGAGCCTTCACCCCGACAAGCTGCTGCCCTCCTCCGACGAGGTCCCCGACCGGTTCGAGCTCGGTACGCCGCAGTTCGCCCAGCACGTCGCGATGACGGCGGCCGTCGACTGGATCGCGTCGCTCGGATCCGGTCCGACGCGTCGGGAGCGGCTGCTCGACGCGATGGGATCCCTCGGTCGGCAGGAGGAAGCCGTCCTCGCGGACCTGCTGACGGGCCTGGACCGCGACGACGTCGAGCTCGTCGGCACCCCGTCGCGCCGGACGCCGACGGTGGCCTTCCGCAAGGTCGGGGAGACGCCGCAGCAGACCGCCGCTCGGCTGGCCGAGAAGGGCGTAGCCGTGTGGGCCGGCCACTACTACGCGATCGAGCTGATGCAGCTGCTCGGACTGCCGGACGGCGCGGTCCGCGCCGGCATCGCTGCCTACACGACGAGCGACGACGTGGACCGGCTGCTGTCAGCCCTCTGAGCCGCGTGCTCAGACCCTCAGCAGCACCTTGCCGATGTGGCTCGACTCCTCTAGCAGGCGGTGCGCGTCGGCGACCTCCTCGAGCGGGAGGATGCGGTCGATGACGGGCTTCACGTCGCCGGCCTCGACAGCCGGCCACACCCCGGCGAGGACCGCGCCGACGATGGCGGCCTTCTCGTCCAGGGGCCGGGCTCGCAGGGAGGTCGCGTGCACCGCCGCGCGCTTCATGAGCAGCTCGGAGAGGTTGAGCTCGCCCTTGACGCCGCCCTGCATGCCGATGACGACGAGGCGTCCGTTGGTGGCGAGCGCATTGACGTTGCGCTCGAGGTACTTCGCGCCCATGTTGTCGAGGATGACGTCGAAGGGGCCCGCCTCGACGAAGTCCTCGTCCTTGTAGAGCACGGCCCTCGAGGCACCGAGCCCGAGGGCGCGCTCGGCCTTCGCCGACGAGCCCACCGTGACGGTGACGGTCGCGCCGTGCCGGGCCGCCAGCTGGATCGCGCAGGTGCCGATGCCCGACGTCCCGCCGTGCACCAGCAGCCGCTCGCCGGGCTGGAGCGCGGCGAGCTGGAAGACGTTGGACCAGACGGTGCAGGTCACCTCGGGGAGCGCGGCGGCGTCCACGAGCGACACCCCGGCCGGCACCGGGAGCAGCTGGCCGATTGGCACGGCGACCTTCTCGGCGTACCCACCACCGGAGAGCAGGGCGCAGACCTGGTCGCCCACGGACCAGCCCTCGACGCCCGATCCGAGGGCGCTGATCGTGCCGGAGCACTCGAGGCCGGGGTAGGGCGAAGCCCCGGGCGGCGGGTTGTAGAAACCCTGGCGCTGAAGGAGATCCGCGCGGTTGACGGCCGTTGCGGCGACGTCGACGAGGACCTCGCCCGGACCGGCCTCCGCGTCGGGGACCTCGGCGACCGTCAGGACCTCGGGGCCGCCGAAGGACGGCAGGGTGACCGCGCGCACTAGTGCGGCGCGACCGAGGACATCACCGCGGTGACGTCGGTCTTGAAGGGGATGCCGCTGTACATGCCCTTGCCCACCGTGTGGGTCTTCACCGGGAGCCGGTAGTCGGGTGCCCACCAGGTGGTCAGCTGCGCGTCGTAGGTCACGTCGCCCGAGAGAACGAGGTGGGTCTGCAGGACGACGGTCGCCACCTGCTTCCCGCCGATCGCGAGCGTCTCCTTGCGGAGCAGCTTGTTGGTCGCACTGGCGTGCGTCGCGCCGTCGGTGGACGTGACCGACCACGACCAGGTCTTGCCCACGGCGGCAGGGTCGGGCATGAGCAGGACGGGGACGGCCGGCCGGAACTCCTTGGTGAACGCCGGCGACGTCAGCTTCAGCGACGCGGCATAGCTGCCGGTGTCGCGGACGACGACGTCCTCCTCGGTGTCACCGGTGCTGTCGCTGTGGATGGTCGAGTGCTGGATGCCGTTCTTCAGCGGCGAGACAGTCAGGGTCTGCGTGCCCTTGGCGTCCTGCGGCGTCGTGCCGATCGTGACGGTGCCGCTGGAGCTGTAGGTGTAGTCGCCGGGCGCGGTGGCCTTCGAGGGAGCCGTCGTCCCGGGCGCCTTCGTGCTCAGCGGGGCGACGGGTGCGGTGCTCGTCGTCGTACCTGCCGTCGTTGCCGTGGTCGCGGCGGACGTCGCCGTCGCACCTGGCGCCTTGGTCGTCGCCGTGTTCGGCACGCCGGGCGAGGTGGGCGTCGGCCCCGCCGACGTGGCGGCTGTCGTCGGTGTCGTCGTCGTCTCGAGCGACTGCTTGTCGCCTCCGCCTGACGAGCAGGCGGCGACCAGGGCGAGGGGCACGATCAGGGCGAGAGGGGTGCGCACTCCCTCATCCTGCCCTGTCCGCCCGGAGGACGCGGTGTCGGAAGGCTGACAGCGCGTGCGTCAGGCGAGCACCAGAGTCGTCGATGTGCTCCTCGTGACCCTCCGCGACCTGCAGTGGCGCGCCCGCCGGTTCCTCATCGCCGGCGTGGGGGCGGCCACCGTCTTCGCGATCACGCTCGTCATGGCCGGACTGGTCAGCAGCTTCGAGACCGAGCCGCAGCGCGTGCTCGACGCGGCCGGCGCCGACGCCTGGGTGATGCCGGCCGGCGTCGAGGGCGCGTTCACCACGATCTCCGTGCTGCCGGAGTCCACGGTCGACGTGGTGCGCAACGCGCCCGGTGTCCGGCAGGCCTCGCCGGTCGTGGTCGTCCACCACACCGTGCAGCTCGGCAAGCCGCTGGACGTCGAGGTCCTCGCCTACGACGACGGGGGGCTCGGCACTCCGCCGCTCGACCGCGGACGGCTGCCCCGCAGTCCCCTCGAGCTGGTCGCCGACCGGTCCCTGGGCGCGAAGGTGGGCCAACGTCTTCCCCTGGCGGGCAAGGACTTCACCGTCGTCGGACTGACCAAGGGCCTCACGATGAACGGCGGCCAGCCGATGCTCTACACCCGGCTGCACGACGCGCAGAAGACCTTCGTCAACGGCGCTCCCGTCATCAGCGTGGTGCTGACAAAGGGCGTCCCGACGAAGCTCCCGGCCAACCTGCAGTCGCGCACCGTCGCCCAGACCAAGGCCGACATGATCCGGCCCATCTCCAGTGCCCTGAGCTCGGTGCGGCTGACGCTCTACCTGCTGTGGGGCGTCGCGGCCCTCGTCGTCGGCTCCGTCGTCTACCTGTCGGCGCTGGAGCGGGTCCGCGACTTCGCCGTCTACAAGGCCACCGGGTGGTCGAACCGGCACCTGGCCGCCGGTCTCGCCCTGCAGGCCGTGCTGCTCTCGACCGCCGCCTCGGTCCTCGGCATCGTGCTTGCGCAGCTGATGCTCCCGGTGTTCCCCCTGGAGTTCAGCGTGCCGTCCTCGTCCCGGCTGCTGCTGCCAGCGGTCGGTGTGCTGGTCGGCCTGCTCGCGAGCGCTGTCGGGCTGCGCCGAGCGGTGGGCGCCCAGCCGGCCCTCGCCTTCGGAGCGCAGCAGTGACCGGCCTCCTCGTCGACGACCTGACCGTCACCTACCGCAGCGGCGACTACGACGTCAGCCCGCTCGACGGCTTCTCGATGCAGGCTCGCGACGGTGAGCTGGTCCTCCTGCTGGGCCCGTCGGGCTGCGGCAAGACGACCTTGCTGTCGTGTCTCGCCGGCATCCTGAGGCCGACGTCCGGGTCGGTGCGGGTGGCCGGCACCGAGGTCGTCGCTCTCGAGGGACAGCAGCTCGTCGACTACCGCCGGCACACCGTGGGCGTCGTGTTCCAGGCCTTCAACCTGGTCCCGTCGCTGACCGCGCTGGAGAACGTCGCCGCACCCCTGTGGGGGGCGGGGGTGCGGCGGGATGTGGCCCGCACCAGGGCGGCGGGGTTGCTCGAGCGGGTCAGCCTGGGGGACCGCTCGGGCTTCCGACCCGGGAGCATGTCCGGGGGACAGCAGCAGCGGGTGGCCATCGCGCGAGCTCTCGCGCACGACCCCCCGCTGCTGCTGGCGGACGAGCCCACCGCTCACCTCGACTACCTGCAGGTCGAGGGCGTCCTGTCCCTGCTCCGGTCCCTCGCCGCTCCTGGCCGGGTCGTGGTCGTCGCCACGCACGACGACCGGATGCTCCCGCTGGCCGACCGCGTCGTCGATCTCACCGAGCTGGCGCGCGGCTCTCAGCGCGAGGGCGAGATCACCCTCGAACCGGGGCAGGTGCTCTTCCACCAGGGCGAGCGCGGATCGCTCGTGTACGTCGTGGAGAGCGGCGAGATCGAGCTCCTGCGCGAGCGGGCGGACGGCTCGGAGGAACGGCTCGCGACCGCGAAGAAGGGCGACTACTTCGGGGAGCTCGCCCCGCTGCTGGGCTTCCCGCGCGCTGCCACGGCCAGAGCGCGCAAGACCACCGCGCTGCGGGCGTTCGACGTCGCAGAGTTCCGCCAGCTCGTGGGCAGCGACGGGATCGCCCAGCGACTGGGCAAGACCCGCTGACGGGCAGGAACCGGTCAGGGGTTGCTCTCCGGGGTCTGTTTCATGGCAGATTTCCGGCATGACCGACGAGCACCAAGGGCACCTCGACCGGCTGACCTCCGTCGACGCCGGCTTCCTCCACATGGAGGAGGACGGCGCGCACATGCACATCGGTGCGCTCGGCGTCTTCGACGGGCCGCCCCCCTCGATCGAGGCGTTCCGCGCCCACATCGACGCGCGCCTGCCGCGGCTGCCCCGCTACCGCCAGCGCGTGCAGGAGATGCCGCTGGGAACGGGGCGCCCCGTCTGGGTGGAGGACGAGCACTTCCACCTCGACTACCACGTCCGGCACACCGCCCTGCCCGCCCCCGGCGGCGAGCGCGAGCTGCTCAACCTGGTCGACCGCGTCATCGGCCAGCGGCTCGACCGCACGAAGCCGCTGTGGGAGATGTGGCTCGTCGAGGGGCTCGAGAGCGGCCGCTGGGCGCTCGTCGCCAAGACCCACCACGCGATGGTCGACGGCGTCAGCGGCGTCGACCTGATGTCGGTGCTGTTCGACCTGACCCCCGACGTGCAGGACGAGCCGCCGCCCGCCTGGTCGCCGCAGCCCACGCCGGGTGCCGTCGACCTGCTCACCACCGGCGCCCTCGGCCTGGTGCGCAACGTGGCCGACCTCGCCTCGCAGGGCGTCGGGCTCGCCCTGCACCCGCAGGAGGCCGTGCGCACGACCATCGGCAAGGTCACCGCGCTCGCCGACGCTGCCAAGCCGCTCATCAGCGCAGCCCCGAAGACGCCCTTCAACAGCAAGCCCGGCCCGCACCGCCGCGTGGCTCTCGTCTCGACCGAGCTCGCCGACTACAAGAAGGTCAAGGCCTCCTCGGGTGGGGCCACGGTCAACGACGTCGTCCTCGCCGCGGTCGCGGGGGCCCTCGGCCGGTTCCTGCAGGACCGTGACGTCTCCATCGACGGGCTGTCCCTGCGCGCCTGCGTCCCGGTGTCGCTTCGTCCCGACTCCAAGCGCGGTGCGCTCGGCAACGAGATCGCCATCATGAACGCGCCGCTGCCCGTCGGCATCCGGGACCCGAAGGAGCGGCTGGCCGCTGTCAGGGAGGCGATGGAGGACCTGAAGTCGTCGAAGCAGGCCGAGGGCGCTGCCGTCCTCACCTCGCTCGAGAACGCCCTGCCACCAGCGATCCTCGCCCGCGCCTCGCGCCTCGGGTTCTCGAGCCGGCTCTACAACCTGCTGGTCACGAACGTCCCTGGTCCGCAGCTGCCGATCTACATGCTGGGCCGCCAGCTCCAGGAGCTGGTCCCGCTCGCGTTCCTCGCGCCGGAGCACCAGCTCGCCATCGGCATCATGAGCTACAACGGCGCTGTCGTGTACGGCCTCATCGCCGATGCCGATGCGGTCCCCGACCTGGACCTGCTCGCCAAGCACCTGCGCGAGGCGCTGTCGGAGCTGGTCGCCACGGCGTCCTGACCCTCCCCGTCCTCAGAAGTGGACGCCCTTGAGGACGTGGGCCATCGCCAGCTGCTCGCCGGACAGTCGCTGCTCCTCCTCCGGAGCCGCCTGTCCCTTGGCGGCTGCGGAGTCCGGGAACACCTGGTACGCAAGGTGAAGGACCTGGTCCACGAGCTTCGGGGCGAGCGCGTAGAGCACCTCGGCGGTGGTGCCGAGGCGGGTGTTGATGTTCTTGGGCCGTGAGCGGATCGCCTCGCAGACCATCTCGCCGGCCTCTTGGGGCGTGATGGCCGGGAAGGCGTCGTACATCTTGGTCGGCGCGATCATCGGTGTGCGCACGAGCGGCATGTGGATGGTGGTGAAGGTGATCCCGGATCCCAGCGTCTCCGACGCCGCGATGCGCGTGTAGGCGTCGAGGGCGGCCTTGGACGCGACGTAGGCGGAGAAGCGGGGTACGCCGGTCTGCACGCCGATCGAGGACACGTTGATCACGTGGCCGAACCGCTGCTCCGTCATCTGCGGGAGGAACCCGGTGATGAGGCGCACCGCCCCGAAGTAGTTGAGCTGCATGGTGCGCTCGAGGTCGTGGAAGCGGTCGTAGGACAGCTTGATCGAGCGGCGGATGGAGCGCCCCGCGTTGTTGACGAGGAAGTCGATGCCGCCGTGGTTCTCGAGGACGTCCTTGACCAGCTGGTCGATCGACTCGAGGTCGGACAGGTCGCAGGTGGCGACGTGGCAGGTGCCACCGGCCTCCTGGATCTCGGTCTGCACCTCGAGCAGCTTGTCGAGGGAGCGGGCCACGATGATCGGGACACCACCGGCGGCTGCGACCTGACGGGCGGCCTCGGCGCCGATGCCGGACGAACCGCCGGTGATGAGGACGCGCTTGCCCTTCACGGAGGCGGCCAGCGAGCGGTCCTTGTGGAGGTCGGGGTCGAGGTTGCGCTCCCAGTAGTCCCACAGAAGCGTCGCGTAGGAGTCGAGCGGCGGCACCGCGATGCCCGAGCCCGCGAGGGCCCGCTCCGTGTCGCGGGTGTCGAACTGCGGCACGAGCGCCATGTGCCCGATGACCTCGTCGGGGATGCCGAGGTCGGCGAGGAAGGACTTCCGGATGCTCTGCAGCTGCGGCAGCTTCATGAGCATCGAGAAGGTGCCCTTCGGCAGGGCGTCGAGCAGCTTGCTGTCGACGCGCAGCCCGAGCTGGGGCGCGTGCCCGGCGCGCGCGAAGGCGTTGAGCGCCTCGCCCACCCGGATGCCGCGGGGGTCGGTGAGGTGGAACGCCTGGCCGTCGAGCCCGTCCTGGTGGGCGATGTGGTCGAGCGCCGCAGCGACGTAGTCGACGGGCACGATGTTGGTCCAGCCGAGCTCGGGACCGATGAGGGGCACCCACTCGGGGAGCAGGTGCCGGACCTTCTTGATGGCCTGGAAGAAGTAGTAGGGCCCGTCGATCTTGTCCATCTCGCCCGTGCGGCTGTCGCCGACCACGACGGCGGGGCGGTAGACGCGGAACGGGACGGTCGCTTCCTCGCGCACGATCTTCTCGGAGTCGAACTTGGTGCGGTGGTAGGCCGACGGGAGCTTCTGCCCCTCGTCGAAGTAGTCCTCGCGGAAGATGCCCTTGTGCTCGCCGGCGACGGCGACGGAGGACACGTGGTGGATCCGGGCGCCGAGCGCGTTCGCGAGCGCGACCGCGTTGCGGGTGCCCTGCACGTTCGCGGCGTCGTTGGCCTCGGCCGAGGCGGTCATGTCGTAGAGCGCCGCCAGGTGGAAGAACTCGCTGACCCCCGACAGGGCGGCGGGGTCGACGCCGAGCAGCGGCTGCGTCAGGTCACCGACGACCGGCCTCACGCGCGGGTCGTCCCACTGCGCCCGCACCTTGTCGACCGACTGGGCGCGGACGAGCACGTGCACGTCCCCCTCCCGCTCCAGCAGCAGGTCGACCAGTCGCTTGCCGATGAACCCGGTCGCGCCGGTCACGAAGTACGCCATGTCGAGATTCCTACACCCTGTTGCAAAGCGCCGCGGAGGAGTAGACCGGAGGCATCACCCGCCCGAGGGGGGCACCCATGTTCATCCAGGTCATCGAGTTCAGCACCGACCGGCCCGACGAGGTCCAGGCGCTCGTCGACGAGTACCTCGCCGCATCCGAGGGGACCCGCACCTCGCAGCGCGGGATCCTCACCAAGGACCGCGACGCCGACAACAGCTACGTCAACATCGTGTTCTTCGACTCCTACGAGGCGGCGATGAAGAACAGCGAGCTGCCGGCGACCAGCCACTTCTCCGAGCAGATGATGAAGCTCTGCTCCGGGCCGCCGACGTTCAAGAACCTCGACGTCGTCTACGACCCCGACATCTAGGTCGTACCCTCCGGCCGTGACCCTGCCGGACATCTCACCCCTGCCCCCGGTCGTGAGCGGTCTGCCGCGCGTCGGCGCCGGCATCCCCCTGCTCTGGGACCCGACGTCCTTCTTCGCGCGCAACCGCAGGAAGCACGGCGACACCTTCGTCACCGACGCCTTCGGCTTCCGGATGCTCTGCCTGTTCAGCCCGCAGGGCGTGCAGTCGCTCTACGCCCTCGAGGAGAAGAACGCCAGCTTCGGCCTGGCCACCTACACGCTCATCAAGTTCAAGATGCCGGAGGACCTGCTGTTCGGCCGGCGGGTCACGCCGCACCAGCTGTTCGGCCGGGACCTCACCGAGACCTACGTCAAGGCGCTCGACGACGCCGTCCTCGCGGAGATCGACCACCTCGGCTCCTCCGGCACGTTCGAGGTCTTCGCCGAGATGCGGCGGGTCGCCCACCGGCTCGGCCTGTCGAGCTGGGGCGGCCCCGAGATGACCAAGCGGCTCGAGGAGCTGATGCCGCTGATGGACGCGATGGACTCCGCCGAGGCCTTCGTCCGCCCCGTCCAGGCGTTCCGCACGGCCGCGACGAAGCAGAAGCGCGAGAAGGCCGCGATGCTCGAGGTCGACCGGATCGTCGGCGAGGTCCTTGCGGCAGGGGAGCCCGAGGGCTTCCTGGCGCAGATCGCCGAGGCGTGGGAGGGCGAGCCCGAGCCGGCCCGCACCCAGGGCATCGCGCGCGACCTCGTCCTCATCCACCTCGGCTCGCTGTCGAACCTCTACGCCGCCCTGTCGTGGACCCTCATCAACCTGCTGCAGCGGCCCGTGCTGCTGGAGCAGGTGAAGGCCGGGGACGACACCCTGCTCGAGCAGTGCGCCAACGAGTCGATCCGGATGGCGCAGCGCTCCATCACCCTGCGCCAGGTGCTGCGGCCGGTGGAGATCGACGACGGGGTACGCACCTACACCGCCGCTCCGGGCAGCTTCATCACGACGATGCTGTCCGTCACGAACACCACCGCCGCCCCGGGCCTCGAGACCTTCGACCCGGCGCACTACACGCAGCGGAGGCTCACCGTGGACCTCCCGGCGAAGGAGCTCGTGAGCACCTTCGGCCACAAGTGGCACACCTGCCCGGCGTCCCGCTTCTCGATCACCGCCATCCGGATCGCGGTACGGCGGCTGCTCGAGGCGTACGACCTGCAGCCCCTGTTCACCGAGGTGACGCCGCGCAAGCAGCAGATCGGCGGCGTCTCCCGCGCCCCGAAGCCGGTGCGCGTGCGCTATCAGGGCAGCTATCAGGGCAGGTAGAGGAACCTCTTCCCCCCGGTGCTGCCACCGCCCGTCTTCAGCACCACCTGCACCGCGCCGGGCGCGTGCTGTGGCGCGCGTGCCTGCACCTGCGTTGCCGACACCTGCTTCACCGTGACCGCCTTCGTGCTGCCGAAGACCACGGTCACCTTTCCGTAGAAGCTGCTGCCCGTCAGGGTGACCCAGGTGCCTGGCGCTCCTGCCGCTGGGCTGATCCCCGTGAGGGAGGGAGCTGGCGGCGGCGCGGCCTGACCGCTGGTGCCGCCGCCCGTCGTGCTGGTGCCCGACGTCCCGTCGGCACCTCCACCACCGCTGGCTGGCGCCGGAAGGGGCGACGATCCGACGCCAGTGACCACAGGAGGCACGGATGAGGGCGTGGCCGACGTCGGGCTCCCGAACATCCCGCTGCCCCCGCTCGTCCCTGCCGTGCCCGCGACCCCGCCGCCGCTGCCGGGCACGAGGTCGACGGCTGTCGGGCTGACCGAGGGTCGCGCTGAACCCGCCTGCTGCCGCGGGGAAGAGCCTCCCGCGCCCTGCAGCACCAGCACCCCCACGACCGCCGCGGCCGCTGCGGCCGCCGACCCCGGCACGAGCCAGCGCCGCCTGCGGGTCACCAGGTCGCTCTCGAGGCGGGCCCGCACCGCCGTCGGCAGGGCTCGCGGCGCGTCCAGCCCGGCGAGCAGCTCGCCCACCGGGTCGCGCAGGGCTTCGGTGAGGGTCGTGTCCTGCTCCTCCGTCAGGGGCCGTGCGTCGGCGCCGAGCAGCGCGTCCTCGAGCCGGCTGCGCAGCCCGGGCGGCAGCGGACGCGGCCCGTCGAGGCCGTCGAGCGGGCCGGTCACTGCCCCAGCTCCTTGCGCAGGCCCTCGCGAGCGCGCTGCAAGAGCGACTGCACCTGGACCTTCGTCCGCCCGACCTGCTCCGCGATGTCCTGCACCGGCAGCTCGTCGAGGTACTTGAGGACCAGCACCTGGCGGTGCAGCGCCGGCAGCCGGCCCAGGGCGGCGGCCACCTCGTCCTTGTCGAGCAGCTGCTGCTCCACGTCCACGTCCGGGACGACCTGCAGCCTGGAGCGCGCGACGTCACTGCGCCGCTCGCTCTCCCAGTGCCGCGCGACCAGGTGCCGCGCGATGCCGCACATCCACGTCGAGACAGCGGAGTCGCCGCGGAAGCTCTCGGCCGACGCGACGGCGCTGAGCAGCGTCTCCTGCAGCAGGTCCTCGGCGAGGGTCCGGTCGCCGGCGACCCGGGCCCAGACGAAGCCGTGCACGATCGGCGCCACCTCGTCGAGCAGCCAGCGGACCGCCTCCGGCTTGCCGCGCGCGGCGGCCGAAAGGAGGGCAGCCTCCTGCCCGCCGTCGGCTAGCGGAAGGGGAGCCATCGCTGTGCGGTCACCTCGTCGAGCGGGTTGGTGACGACGCCGTCACCGAGCACGGAGTAGAGCAGGTTCCCGACGACCACGGCACGTGTCTGGCTCTCGCCGTAGTAGCAGCACGCGACGCCGCTGCTGCCCGAGCTGCTCCCGCCAGTGCCCCCGCCCTGCGGGTGCCGGATCCGGCCGACCTCGCTGAGCGCCCCGGACGACGACACCTTGAGGACGACGAGCTGGTTGCCCGAGCCGCTGAGCGGCATGACGACCAGGCCCTCGGGCTGCCACCACAGCAGGGCGTGGTGATCGGACGCCGCGTCGGAGTAGGCGTTGGCCCAGACCTTCTTGCCGACCAGCTTCGGCCTCGCCAGCGACGAGACGTCGAAGACCTCTGCCTGGGCGCCGAGCTGCTGCTGGTGGTCGCCGACGGCCTGGCCGACACCGAGCAGCTTGCCCGTCGACAGCGGGTAGAGGGCGGAGGAGTAGCCGGAGATGTGCAGCTCGCCGCGGGTCCGCGGGTGCTCCGGGTCGGAGAGGTCGAGCGTGTAGAGCGGGTCGATGCTGCGGAAGGTCACGACGTAGCCGATGTCGCCGAGGAAGCGGACGCCGAAGATCTTCTGACCGCGGGCGAGTCCCCTCACCTCTCCGACCTTCGTCAGCACGCCGTCGACGGGCTTGAGCACCGTGACGCGGTTGTCCGACAGGACGGACGGCCGGGCGCCCTCGCCGACGGGCGGCACAGGGCTGCCGACGGTCGTCGCCACGCGCAGGTAGCCGTGGTCCTCGGACAGCGCGTAGCGGTCGACCAGGTTGCCGGGCAGCGAGCCGGTGCCGAGGTACGTCGGCTCGTCGGGGTTGTGAATGCCGAACGCGTGCAGGTCGGTCGTCACGCCGTCGACGAAGCCTCGGGCCACGAAGCCCTGGCTCTTCCACGAGCTCGTCGCGAGGTAGAGCTGGTCCTGGCTCGCGTACATGATGTCGCCGCTGCCGATGACGGTCGTGTTGGATGTCGGCTGGTCGGCCTCAGGGTCGAGGGTGACGATCGAGGTCGAGGCCGTCCCCGACTCGACGCCGGAGTGCTCCGTCTGGTCGCACCGGGCGGGGTAGGTCTTGCCGCGCGGCGTGACCTTCACCGACGGAAGCCAGTCGGACGGCGTCGCTGCCTGGATCTTCGCCTTGTTCAACGCCAGGGCGGTCTGGTTCGCGACCGCCGGAGCGACGTCGTAGGGGTAGGGCTCGAACCGCAGCCGCGGCTGGTTGTGCGTGACGAGGAGGATCCGGCCGTGCACGAAGCGGGCGTCGAGCAGCGTGCCCTCCACCTGGAAGGTGCGCAGGTGCGTCGGCTTCTCAGGGTCGGTGAGGCTGTAGACCTCCGCGACGACCATCACGGTGCTGCCCGTCTGCCGCTGACCGAGCACGACGACGGTGCGCTTCGACATCAGCAGCTGCAGGCCGTACCCCTGAAGGCTGATCGGCAGCGAACCCACGACCTTCGGGTGGCTGCTGCTGACGTCGAGGACCTGCAAGCTCGCAGGGTTCTGCCGCAGGACCGCCATGACGGTGCCGTCGGTCTTCACCGTGTCCGGCTCGTCGACGCCGGCCTCCTGGTTGTTCGTGGTGGAGAAGCCGCCGGAGGCGGCGCCACCGGATGCGCTCTGCGGCGCCGCGGCTGGCGCCGCCCCACCGGTGCTGCCGCCCGTCGTGCCGGCCGTGCCGCCCATCGCTCCCCCGGCAGCCACCGGCACGACGTCGCCGCCCATGCCGTACCCGCCGTAGTAGGGCGTGCTCAGGCCGTACGGCGTGACCTCCTTGAGCGCCTCGGCCCGCAAGCCCTTCAGCAGCGCCGTGCAGTCGGCATACGGCCGGAGCGCCGTCGCGATGTCCTTGGCGTGCAGGGCGAGGCGACCTGCCAGCTCACCCGCCTTCGTCGCCCGGGGGGACGGCGACGGGGGTGGGGTCGTGCTGCTGGGTCCCGGCAGGGAGGGTGTGGCCTCCCTGCCGGACGTGCACGCGGTCAGACCGGAGAGCGACAGCACAGCGACCACCGCGGCGGACGTGCGGAGACGGAACATGGCTGGGACCCCCGGGTTCTCGACCTTCTGCAGGTGAGTGCGGGGTTCCGGTCCGGATCAACCGCGGCAACCGCGACTTTCTTGCGTCAGCTCCGGGAGAAGCGGCGCAGGGCGAGGGGGACGCAGACGGCGATGATGAGCGCGCACCAGCCGACCATGCTGATCTCGGGGTGCTCGAGCATCCAGGATCCCTGGCTCGGCGTCCCCTGGCAGACCTTGCGGACGCTGGCCACGAGCGCCGCGATCGGGTCCCACTCGCCGATGAGGCGGGGGATCAGTGCCATGCCCTGGATCGGCACGAAGGTGCCGGCGAGGAACGACAGCGGGAACACCAGCGAGAAGCCGACGCCCTGCACGGCGTCGCTGCTGCGGAACACCATGCCGATGAGCACGCCGAGCCAGGTGAAGGCCATCAGCCCCAGCAGGACGAGCCCGACGAGCTCGAGGAAGCCGGCGAGCCCGAAGGTCGGGCGCCAGCCGCAGATCAGGCCGATGCCCACGACGATCAGGAGGCCGAGGATCTGCTCCAGCACCTGGCCGACGACCTGCGCGGTGAGGATCGCGAGCCGGTGCACGGGCAAGGAGCGGAAGCGGTCGATGACGCCGGAGGCGAAGTCGTTCGCGGTCGCCGTCCCCGTACCGATGAGACCGAAGACCAGCTGCTGCCCGATCAGGCCCGGCAGCAGGTAGTCCTGGTAGCGGATGTGGTGGCCCGACGGGTCCTTGATGTCGAGGGCCGAGCCGAAGACGTAGAGGAACAGCAGGGTGAAGACGACCGGCTGAAGGGTCACGTCAAGCAGCCGCTCGGGGACGCGGGGGAGCATCCGGAAGCCGCGGCCGACGAGCAGGCCGACCTCGCCGCTGAAGCGGCGCGGGGTCACGGTGGCGGTGGTCATGCGGTCTCCTCGGTGGTCGCGGGGGCGCCCGTCAGGGCGAGGAAGGCGTCGTCGAGGGTCGGGCGGCGCAGCGCGAGCTCGTCGACCGTGACGCCGGTGGCGTGGACGGCCTTGGCGACGGCGGCGAGGTCGGCCGTCTCGTCCGGGGCGGGAATGGACAGCGTGCGCCGCTCGCGGTTGGTGGTCAGCGAGAACCGGCCGGACAGGGCGGTCACGAGGGAGTCGAAGGCGTCGACGTCGGAGGTGACGACGTCGACCCGCTGCTGGCCGATCTGCGCCTTGAGCTGGAAGGGCGTGCCGCTGGCGACGGCCCTGCCGTGGTCGATGAGCACGACCTGGTCGGCGAGCTCGTCGGCCTCCTCGAGGTACTGGGTCGTCAGCAGGACGGTCACGCCCTCGGCCACGAGCTCGCGGACGCTGGACCACACCTCCATCCGGCTGCGCGGGTCGAGCCCGGTGGTCGGCTCGTCCAGGACCAGCAGCTCGGGCTGGATGACGAGCGAGGCGGCGAGGTCGGTGCGGCGGCGCTGGCCGCCCGAGACGGCCTTCACGAGCTTGTCGGCGAACTCGCCGATGTCGAAGCGGTCGATGAGCCGGTCCGTGATCGCCTTCGCGTCGCCCTTGCTGTGGCCGCGGAGCCGCGCCATCAGCACGAGGTTCTCGCGGCAGGTGAGGTTGTCCTCGAGGGCGGCGAACTGGCCGGTCAGCGAGAGCGACCGCCGTACCTGCTCCGACTCGGTGACCACGTCGTGCCCGCACACGAGAGCGCGACCGCTGGTCGGCGCGGTCAGGGTGGCGAGCATCCGGACGGTCGTGGTCTTGCCGGCGCCGTTGGGACCGAGGATCGCGAAGACGCTCCCCGTCGCGACCTCGAGGTCGAGGGAGTCGACGGCGGTGAAGTCACCGAAGCGGCGGGTCAGCCCCTCGGTGACCACAGCGGGTGAGGAAGTCATGCGCGGAAACATACAGTGGCTGTAAAGTTCTAGCAACTGCATAATGAGCGGGTGGTCCAGCGGGTGGTGGTGAGCGGAACCGTGGCTGCTGCTCCCGAGGGCCTGCGGGAGCGCAAGAAGCGCGAGACCCGGCAGCAGATCTCCGACATCGCGACCGGCCTGTTCTTCGAGCGCGGGTTCGACGAGGTGCGGGTCGCCGACATCGCGAAGGCTGCGGGCGTCAGCGAGAAGACGGTCTACAACTACTTCGAGACGAAGGAGTCACTGCTCCTCGACCGCGAGCCGCAGATGGAGCAGCTGCTCCGGGACGCGCTCGGACCGGGCTCGACCACCGCCTCGCCGCTGGACTCGTTCGTGCACGCCCTGCTCGAGGAGATCGGTGACTTCTTCGCGCACTGGGGCGAGGACGAGGGCTTCCGCTCGATCCTGCGCTTCCAGGAGCTGATCGAGGGGACGCCGTCGCTGCGCGCGGCGCAGCGGGACATGATGGACCGGCTCACCCAGGTCGCCGCCGGCGCGATGGCCGAGCGCGCGGGGGTCGACCCGGACGACCCGGAGCCGCAGATCGCCGCCGAGGCCATGGTCGGGCTGTGGGGTGTGATGTACCGCGCCATGCGCAAGCAGGCGGCCGAGGCAGTGGGCCCGCACCAGGCGCAGGAGGCCGTGGTCAGGGACCTCAAGCGCGCGGCCCGGCTGCTCGAGACCGGCCTGTGGTCGTTCGACCTGACCGTGCAGGGCATCTCGAGCCGTGAGCAGATGCGCGCCGCGGGTGAGGCCGCTCGCGACGCCAGCCGCCAGGTGATGTCGGCGCTGCGCGACGCCCGCAAGGCCTTCCAGCAGGCCCACCACCGGTGACGACCCCACCTCCCTGAACCTGCGCACGCTCGGCGAGGCAAGCGGGACCTTCGTGAGCGTGCACGAGGTCCTAAGACAGGCGCGGGGTGGGCGCAGGTTCAGGGAAGTCCGGCACGGCGGGCTGGGACGAACGTGTGTTGCCGTCGTGTGCCTCTCGGCGCTATAGATGACGTAGTGACCCAGTGAGGAGAGCTGTGACCAGCGAGATCTGGACCCTGTTCGGCGTGAACCTCGCCGTGATGATCGCGGCGATGACGCTGATCTCGATCCCGTCGTTCTCGACGAGGGATCCCAGCTACATCGACGCGTTCTGGGGCATCGGGTTCGTCATCATCGCGACCTCGTCGTTCGTCCAGGCGTCGGCCGGCGACTTCGGTGACGACACCCGCAAGGCGCTGCTGCTCGGCCTCTGCGCCCTGTGGGGCCTTCGGCTCGGCGGCTACCTGCTGTGGCGCTGGCGCAAGAACGGGCCGGACCCGCGCTACCAGGCCATCCTCAAGAGCAGGAAGGGCGGCAGCGAGAAGGTCTTCATCTGGCGCCGGGTCTTCCTGACGCAGGCGATCCTGCTGACCCTCGTGGCGCTCCCGGTCCAGCTCGGCCAGGTCTACGACGACGAGATGACCGTCGCCAACTGGATCGGCGCCGGGCTCGCGCTGTTCGGGATCCTCTTCGAGTCGACCGCCGACTTCCAGCTCGCCGCCTTCAAGGGCAAGCCGGAGAACAAGGGCGTCGTCATGGACAAGGGGCTCTGGCACAACACCCGCCACCCCAACTACTTCGGCGAGACCTGTACCTGGTGGGGTCTCGGGATCCTCGCCGTCAGCAACGGCGTGACCGTCCTCGCGCTGCTCGGCCCCCTGTTCATCACCTTCCTGCTGCTGAAGGTCAGCGGCGTCGGCCTGCTGGAGAAGGGCCTGCACAAGACCAAGCCGCAGTACGCCGACTACGTCGCGACGACCTCGTCCTTCATCCCCCTGCCCAAGAAGAAGGCACCGGTCAGCGCATGACCAGGTCACGGCGGAGCGTGCAATGAGCATTTTCGTTCTGGGCGGCTACCAGACCGACTTCGCGCGCAACATCGCGAAGGAGGGGCTCGAGGTCAGCGACCTCGTGCACGAGGTGACGACGGGGACGCTCGCTGCAGCGGACGTCGACGCGGTCGACACCATCCACGTCGGCAACGCCTTCGGCCAGCTCTACAACGGCCAGGGGCACCTCGGCGGCATGCCGGCCCAGGTCGTCCCGGAGCTGCGCGGCGTGCCGGCGATGCGGCACGAGGCGGCCTGCGCGTCGGGCGGCATCGCGGTCCTCGCCGCGATGGCGGAGATCGAGGCGGGGCGCTACGACGTCGCGCTGGTGCTCGGCGTCGAGCAGGAGAAGTCGGTGCCGGGTGACGAGGCGGCACGCATCCTGGGTGCAGCGGCGTGGGTCGGTCACGAGACGGACGTGGACTTCGTCTGGCCGCACCAGTTCTCGCTCCTGGCCGAGGAGTACGACCGGCGCTACGGCCTGGACCCGCAGTTCCTCAAGGGGATCAGCGACCTCAACTACCGGAACGCCCGGTCCAACCCCAACGCGCAGACGCGCACCTGGAGCACGCCGTCCGACGACGTGGTCGACGGGTGGGTCCGGCGGTACGACTGCAGCCAGATCACCGACGGCGCAGCGGGTGTCGTCGTCGCCGGTCGCGAGTTCGCGGAGGAGTGGTCCCGTCGCACCGGCCGTCCGGTCGCGGAGATCAGGGGCTGGGGCCACCGGACGGTGGGCCTGGCCCTCGCGGACAAGCTCGCCGTCCAGGAGGAGTACGTCCTCCCGCACGTGCGCCAGACCATCACCGACGCCTTCTCGCGCGCGGGTCTCGCCGACGTCTGGGAGCTCGACGGCATCGAGACGCACGACTGCTTCACGCCGAGCGAGTACATGGCGATCGACCACTTCGGCATCACCGCACCCGGTGAGAGCTGGAAGGCCGTCGAGAGCGGGATCCTCGAGAAGGACGGCGCGATCCCGGTCAACGCCAGCGGCGGCCTGATCGGCCTCGGGCACCCGGTCGGCGCGACCGGCGTGAGGATGGTCCTCGATGCCGCCAAGCAGGTCACCGGCGCGGCCGGCGACACCCAGGTCGAGGGCGCGCGCACCTACGGGACGTTGAACATCGGCGGGTCGACGACGACCACCGTCAGCTTTGTGATCGGAGCGGTGTGAAGGCAGTCAAGGTCAGCGAGCCGCTCCGGACCCTGCCGGAGGACGACGACCACCCCTACCGCTCCGGGGCCTGGGCGCCGAACCTCGCCGAGTGGGACGCCCACGACCTCGAGGTCATCGAGGGTGAGATCCCCCTCGACCTGCAGGGCATCTACCTGCGCAACACCGAGAACCCGGTCCACCCGTCGATCGGGATGTACCACCCGTTCGACGGCGACGGGATGATCCACCAGCTGCACCTCTCGGACGGCAGGGCCAGCTATCGCAACCGCTTCGTGCGCACCGCGGGCTTCCTCGCCGAGCAGGAGGCCGCCGGACCGCTCTGGACGGGGATGCTCGACATGCCGGCCAACTCGCTGCGCCCCGACGGCTGGGGCGCGCGCGGCCGGATGAAGGACGCCTCGAGCACCGACGTGGTCGTGCACAACGGGCAGGCCATCAGCAGCTTCTGGATGTGCGGCGACCTCTACGCCGCTGACCCCATGACGCTGGAGCCGCGGGGAACCCTCGACTGGGTGCCGGAAGAGGGGATCAGCGCGCACACCAAGGTCGACGAGGTCACCGGGGAGATGCTGGTCTTCAACTACGGCAAGCAGGCGCCCTACATGCACTACGGCGTCGTCTCCGCCGACGGCGTGCTGAAGCACTGGACGCCGATCCCGCTGCCCGGCCCACGGCTGCCGCACGACATGGCGTTCACCGAGAACTACTCGATCCTGAACGACTTCCCGCTGTTCTGGGCGCCCGACCTGCTCAAGGACGACATCCACCTGCCGCGCTTCTTCCCCGACCTGGCGTCCCGCTTCGGCGTGGTCTCCCGCTACGGGACGGAGGTGCAGTGGTTCGAGGCGGAGGCGACCTACGCCTTGCACTTCATCAACGCGTACGAAGAAGGGGACGAGATCGTCCTCGACGGCTTCCCGCAGCTGAACCCGAGCCCGCGCAAGCAGGAGGGCGACGACTGGTACCGCTCGTTCTACCGGCACATCGACCTGCAGACGCTGCAGCCGCGTCCGCACCGCTGGCGCCTCAACCTGAGGACCGGGCAGGTGAAGGAGGAGGACCTCTCCGACACCTTCATGGAGTTCGGGATGATCAACGGGCGCCACGGCGGCCGGCCCTACCGCTACACCTACAACATGACCGGCCACCCGGGCTGGTTCCTGTTCGACGGCATCGTGAAGCAGGACGTGCTGACCGGCATCGAGAAGCGGTACTCCTTCGGCGAGGGCGTGTTCGGCAGCGAGACCCCTATGGCGCCGCGGGTCGGCAGCACGGGTGAGGACGACGGCTACCTCATCACGTTCACCACGGACCTCGTGAACGACTGCAGCGACGCGCTCGTGCTCACCGCGCAGGACCTCGACCTCGTCGCGCGCATCCGGCTGCCCGAGCGGATCAGCTCCGGCACCCACTCGTTCTGGCACCAGCTCTGACCCCGAACGCGATCGGGGCGTCCCTGGGGCTGCTCGGGGACGAGTGGTCGCTGCTCATCGTCCAGCAGGAGCTCCAGGGCGTACGTCGCTTCTCGGCGCTCCAGTCCGCCCTCGGCATCGGCCCCACCGTCCTGTCGTCGCGGCTCACCGCCCTCGTGGACGGCGGCGTCCTCGACAAGCGCGAGGACGGGTACCGGCTCACCGAGGCCGGCAAGGAGCTGTGGTCGCTGCTGCTGTGCATCTGGGCCTGGGAGCAGCGCTGGGTGCAGGGCGAGGCGCTGCCCACCATGCGGCACACCGCCTGCGGTGAGGTGTTCTCCCCGGCCCTGCACTGCGT
The DNA here is from genome assembly GCA_966212015.1 of uncultured Frankiales bacterium. Taxonomy (GTDB): domain Bacteria; phylum Actinomycetota; class Actinomycetes; order Mycobacteriales; family SCTD01; genus RYN-111. The sequence continues at coordinate 22,497 of CBIHPE010000013.1, forward strand.
CGGCTGCGACGGCCACGCCGACTCCACCGACGTGACGGTCGAGCTGGGTCCGTCCGGCGAGCTGGCCCGGGCGGTGCCGGTCGGCCGCAACCGCCGTCGTACCGGCTCCTCCAGGTCCCTGGGGCCGGGGCTGTTCCCCGAGACGATGGCGCTGATGGGCAGCCGCTGGAGCAGCGCCACCCTCGGTGCCGCGTTCCTGGGAGCGTCGCGGTTCCGCGACTTCGAGGCGGCTCTCGGCGCGCCGCCGAACGTCGTCAGCGAGCGGCTCCGCCAGTTCGTCGAGCTCGACGTCCTCCGCAGCGACGAGGCAGAGGGCTACGTCCTCACTGACAAGGGCCGCGACTTCTTCCCCGCCGTCACCCAGCTCGTGGCCTGGGGTGAGCGCTGGCACCCGGCTGCAGAGGGGCCCGCCCTCGTCGCGACGCACGCCTGCGGCAACGGGTTCGTCCCGCAGCTGCGGTGCGACAGGTGCGGTGCCTCGCTGAACCGTGCGACCGTCGCGGTCGAAAGATCACGAACCCAGCAACGGAAGAGCTCATGACTGCACTGGCGTCCCTGCACGCCGTCGACTTCTCCTACGGCCAGCTCCAGGTCCTGTTCGGTGTGGACCTCGAGATCTTCGAGGGCGAGATCCTCGGCCTCCTCGGGACGAACGGTGCCGGCAAGTCAACCGTGCTGCGCGTGCTGTCCGGTCTCTCGCCCGCTTCGCGCGGCGAGGTCCTCTTCCAGGGCCAGGCCGTCGGGCCGGCGGAGGACGTCGTGAAGCGCGGGCTCGCCATGGTCCCCGGGGGCAAGGCGATGTTCCCCGACCTCACGGTGGTGGAGTCGCTCGAGATCGGCGCCCGGCTGCTCCCCAAGCACGAGCGCAGGGACCGCATCGACCGTGAGCTGATGCGCTTCCCGCGGCTCGCCGAGCGCCGGACGTCGCCGTCCGGCTCGCTGTCCGGGGGCGAGCAGCAGCAGCTCGCGATCGCCAAGGCGCTGCTGCTCGACCCGGTCCTGCTCTGCATCGACGAGCTCTCGCTCGGCCTCGCCCCGGTCATCGTCGAGGGCCTGCTCCAGACCGTCCGCGACGTGCGGTTCGCCGGCACGACGGTGGTCGTCGTCGAGCAGTCGCTCAACATCGCGGTCAACCTCTGCGACCGGGCGGTCTTCCTCGAGAAGGGCACGATCCGGTTCGAGGGCGAGCCGAAGGAGCTGCTCGAGCGCGGCGACATCGCCCGCTCCGTGTTCCTGGGGGCTGACAACCGGTGAACACCCTCGGCGAGCTGATGGTCGGCGTGACCTACGGCCTGCAGTACGGCCTGCTCGCGCTGGGCCTCGTCCTGGTCTGGCGGGCCAGCCGCTTCGTCAACTTCGCCCACGGGCAGATGGGGGTCCTCGGCTCGCTGGTCATGGGCCGCCTCGTCCTCGACGCCGGCTTCCCCTACCTGCTCGCGATCTCACTCGCGCTCGTCTTCGGCGGGCTGTTCGCAGCGCTGCTCGAGGTCGCCTTCATCCGCAAGCTCGAGAACGCACCGCGGCTCGTCCTGCTGATCGCGAGCATCGGCATCGCGCAGACGGCCTTCGGCCTCGGGACGCTCGACGTGTCCTGGTTCCCCAACCCGTTCCTGCTGCACCTCGGCGCGGACACCTTCCCCGTGCCGCTCAAGAGCGGCTGGACGATCGGCAGCGTCGGGCTCAGCTCGGCGCAGGTCGTGACCCTCGTGGTCGCGCCGGTCATCGTCGTCGTGCTGCAGCTGGTCTTCACCCGCACCGAGCTCGGCCGGACGATCCGCGCGGCGGCGAGCAACCCCGAGGCAGCGCGGCTCGCCGGCATCTCCGTGCGCCGGACATCGACGCTGGTCTGGGTCATCGCCGGCGTGCTGTCGACCCTGACGGCGATCCTGCAGGCGCCGCAGGTCAGCGGTCTGGACGTCAGCAACCTCGGCCCGACGCTACTGGTGCGGGGTCTTGCCGCGGCGCTGCTCGGCGGCATGACCGACTTCCGCAAGGCCTTCGCGGCCGGCATCGTCCTCGGCGTCGTCGAGAACGAGGTCCTCTTCCACGTCAGCGCGACCGCCTCCAACACGGTCGTGTTCGTCGCGATCGTGCTCGGGGTGCTGCTCCAAGGACGCACCCTGGCGCGCGGCACCCGGGCCGGCGACGACCGGGTCAGCGCGCCGGTCAGCCGCCCGCCGCTGACGGCGCGGCTGCAGCACGTGTCGTTCGCCCGCAACCTCGACCGCTACGGCTGGACCCTGCTGGCTCTGGTGCTCGTGCTGCTGCCGACGCTGCCGGGGCTGGGCAGCCACGGCCAGGCCTTCAGCCTGATCCTCATCATCGCCTTCGCCATCGTGGCCCTGGGCATCACGCTGCTCACCGGCTGGGCAGGTCAGATCTCGCTCGGGCACGTCGGCCTCCTGGGTGTCGGCGCCTACTCGGCCGCGTCTGCTGCGAACCACGGCTGGGCCATCCCTGTGGTCCTGCTCTACGCCGGCACGATCAGTGCCCTCATCGGGATCGTGGTCGGGCTTCCCGCCCTGCGCTACCGGGGACTGTTCCTCGCCGTCACGACGCTCGGGTTCGCCGTCGTCGCACCGACCTACCTGTTCCGGCTGGGCGTCTTCGGCGAGAAGGGGACCGGCAACGGCCACCTGTCCCAGGAGAGCCTGCGACTGCCCTGGTACGGGCGGCTCACCGACAACCGGCAGGTCTACTACGTCGCGCTCGCCGTGCTCTTCCTCGTGGTCGGTGCCCTCTGGTCACTGCGCCGCACCGGACCCGGTCGTGCCCTGCTGGCCGTCCGCGACAACGAGGCGACCGCGGCAGCGCACGGGCTTCCGCCGTACGCCGTGAAGATCGTCGCCCTGGGCCTGTCCGGCTTCATCGCCGGTCTCGGCGGAGCCGTCTGGGCCATGGGCACGGAGCGCTGGAACTTCAACAGCTTCGACCCGAACCTGTCGCTCGTCGTCCTCGGCATCGCGATCGTCGGCGGGCTCGGCTCGCTCTACGGACCGATCGTCGGGTCGTTCCTCGTCTTCGGCGCGCCGTTCCTCATCAGCTACTTCAACAGCGTCAGCTGGCGGGCGTTCTTCTCCGGCGCCCTGCTGCTCAACGTGATGCTCTACGTCCCCGGCGGCATCACGCAGGTCGTCGAACGCACCCGTTCCTGGCTGCTGGGCTGGTTGGAGCGAGGCCTGCCGGACACCGCCTTCGGACCCGTCGACGGCGCACCGCCGCTGGTCGTCCGGGACGTCGCCCTCGCCTTCGGCGGCATCCAGGCGCTCGGTGGCGTCTCGCTCGAGGTGCACCCGCGCGAGATCGTCGGCCTCATCGGGGGCAACGGCGCCGGCAAGTCGACGCTGATGTCCTGCGTCAGCGGTCACCAGACCCCGGACAGCGGCGACATCGAGCTTTTCGGCCAGCCCGTCGCCGGCCTGCCACCGGAGTACCGCCCGGCCCTCTCCTTGGCCCGGACCTTCCAGGACGCGCGGCTCTACCCCGGGCTCTCCGTTCTCGAGACGGTGCTCGTCGCCCTCGACCGCACCGACCGGACCGACACCCTCTCCGCCCTCGTCGCGGCCCCGTGGACCCGAGCTCCCGAGAGGTCGAAGAGGCAGCGCGCCACGCTCCTCCTGGAGCGGGTCGGCCTCGTGGACAAGAGCCACGTGCTGGTCAGCGAGCTGTCGACCGGCATGCGCCGCCTGCTCGACGTCGCGACCGTCATGGCCGGCGACCCCCAGCTGGTCCTGCTCGACGAGCCGACGGCCGGCATCGCGCAGCGGGAGGTCGAGCAGTTCGCCCCGCTGCTCCGCTCGCTGCGGGACGAGCTCGGCTGCGCCATCGTCATCGTCGAGCACGACATGCCCCTGCTCCTGTCGCTGTGCGACCGCGTCTACTGCCTCGAGAACGGGCAGGTGATCGCGCACGGCACGCCCGAGGAGATCCGCAACGACCCCCTCGTCATCGCGTCCTACCTCGGCACCGACCCCAGCGCTGTCGACCGCTCCGGCAGTCGGCGCAAGCCCCGCAAGAAGGTGAGCACGTCATGACTCCCGGCATGCAGTTCCGGCTCTGGCTCCGCAACGCCGCGCGCTCTCAGGTCGCCCTCGCGGCAGCGGTCGCCGTCGCGGTGGGCGCGCTGCTCATCGCGTCTCTGCCGCAGTCGACCACGAAGGCAGCGGCTGGCCTCAGCCAGGGCGACGGCGGCGGCACCACCAGCGGCACGGTCGACGGCGGCGGTTCGTCCTCCTCGACGTCCACGTCGGGCAGCACGCCGGGTGGTGCGGGCAGCTCGACGTCCGGCTCCTCCTCCAGCGGCGCCACGTCCACGACGGGCGGTGGCGGCGGCACGAGCGGCAGCGGCAGCACCGCCACGTCGGGTTCGTCGACGAGCGGTGGGTCCGGCACCTCGGGCTCGAGCGGGACGGGGACGTCGGGCGGCACCCGCTTCGACATCAGCAGGTCGACCGACCGGGGCGTCAACAACTGCTCGGGCACCAGCCCCTGCGTGAAGCTCGGCGTCCTGCTGGCCAAGATCGGAGGCCTCGACGCGAGCGGCTTCGCCCTGCAGGTCCGCACCGACACGCAGCAGGTCGTCCAAGCCCTCATCGACGACCAGAACAGGCGCGGCGGCATCAACGGCCGCAAGATCGTGCCCGTCTTCCGCACGACCGACCCGCTCGAGGAGGACGACCAGAAGAAGGCCTGCGACGAGATGGTCAAGGACAACAAGGTGTTCGGCGTGATCGACACCCAGTCCTTCATCTTCGCCAACCCGCAGGCCTGCCTCACGCAGGACAACAAGACGCCGTACGTCCACGGCTACGCCGAGTCCGAGGCCTTCATGGACAAGGGCAACGGCTACGACGTCAGCGAGACCCGGTCCCTCGACCGGATCGCGACAGAGTGGGTCGACGAGATGCAGAAGCTGAGGTTCCTCAAGGGCGGTGAGCACGTCGGTGTCCTCGAGGACAACTGCGAGCCCTCGCACTCGATCGTCGCGAAGATCCTCGTCACGGGCATCCAGCGGCTGAAGCCGGCGTCGGTGAAGACCTACGAGAGCGACTGCTCGGCCGCCTACGCCCAGTCGCAGCCGCCGGCCCTGCAGCAGCGGATGTGCATCGACGGCGTGACCCACGTCGTCCTCGCGACGTCCTTCGTCGCCGCGCAGACGTTCCTGCAGTCCGCCGATGGCGGCCCCTGCGGCTCCGGGGCCAGGAAGTACAAGTACATGGCGTCGGACTACTCGCTGCTCGCCAGCGACCTGTTCACCCACAACTTCAACAAGAACCAGTTCGACGGGTCCCTGGCGATCACCAACTTCTTCACCGGGATCACGAAGACGTCAGCCCGGCTGCAGACCTGCTCGGCGATCCTGAAGAAGGCCGGGATCAAGGGTCTCGACAACTCGTACCCGAACGCCGACGCCAACGCGATGTGCGACTACTTCGACGTCTTCGTGAGGGCAGCCATCGCCGTGGGACCCGACCTGACCCGCCCAGCCTGGGCGAACGCGCTGCAGCACCTCGGCCGCTACGACGGCGCGTTCAGCCCGCAGTCGCTGTTCGAACCGGGCAAGACCAACGGCGGTGAGCTCGTGCACGCCATGGTCTGGCACGCCGACTGCAGCTGCTACCGGCAGACCGGCCCGTTGCACGTCGGCAAGGGCTGAGCCCTCACGTCAGCGCGGCTCCAGCACCACCACGGGGATGACGCGGTCGGTCCAGGCCTCGTACTTCGCGAAGTCGGCGTAGAGCTCCACCAGGCGCGGCCAGAGCTGCGCCCGCTCTTCGCCGACGGCCTCGCGGGCCCGTACCGGCAGCCTGCCCTTGCGGGCCACCTGCACGTAGGTGTCTGGTGTCTTCAGCAGGTTCGCGTACCACTGGGGGTTGTTCGGCAGGCCACCCTGGCTCGCCACGATGACCAGGTCCTTGCCGTCCTCGAGGTAGAGCAGCGGCGTCGTGAAGGTCTTGCCGGACTTCCTGCCGACGTGCTCGAGCAGCAGCGTCGGCACCGGGTTCTTCCAGCCCGCACCGATCCGCCAGCTCTTGCCGACCCACCCGTTGGTGGCCTTGAACGCAGCGACCTGCGCCTTCGCCATGTACTTGATGAGGGTGACGGTGCGCGGCGAGTCCAGGCCGTCCGGTCGCGTCTCAGGCAGTCCCATGGGTCAGGAGCCTTGCATGACCCTCGCGGAGAACCGAAACGTGCCAGCCTGCGTCCCATGGGCATGAGACGACTCGCTGCGCTCCTCGCCGTGCTGGCGCTAGCCGGCTGCGGCACGGCCTCGTCGACCGCCGGTCTCAAGGCCGTACCGACCCCGACCGTCTCCGCCGACCCGGCGTCCCTCCTCGGCTTCTGGGCCGTGAAGGAAGACGGGAAGCAGACCGCAGTGCTGCGCTTCGGCGCAGAGCTCACGATGTTCCTCGACTGCGGCGCCCTCGAGGCGTCATGGAAAGCCGCGCCGGACGGCGGTCTCGTCGCCTACTCGGCCAGTGGCGACGGCCACTGCTTCTCCAAGACCGGCCCCGTGCTCCCGGACTGGCTGAACCCGACCCAGGGATACCGGGTCGACGGCGACAAGCGCGTGCTGGTCGATGGGGCGGGTGCGACGCTGGTGACCCTCGAGCCGACGAGCGCGCCGCGCATCCCGTCGACGATGAACCCGGACTACTACGGCAAGGAGCCCACGGTCTCCGAGGCGCGCAGCAACCTGGTCGCCGAGGCGTCGGAGGTCCCGACAGCCCTGGAGCCCGTCACCGCGTCGACGTTGACGGGTACCAAGTGGCTCGCCAAGGACAACGCTGCTGCCTACCTGCTCTTCAAGGAGGACGGGTCGTTCACCGGGTCCGACGGCTGCAACGGCGAGGGCGGCCGCTACGCCCTGGGCCAGGGCGGTGAGATCCTGTCGGTGTCCGGCCCGCACACCCTCGTCGGCTGCAACAACTCCTCCGCCGGTGCGCAGCTGAACCAGGCCGCCCGAGCCGCGCGCGACGGCGACCAGCTCGTCCTGCTGGACGCCTCCGGCCACGAGCTGACCCGGCTCACGTCCTCGTAGCCCCGCCGGGGGCGGCAAGGCACCGGGCGTCTGTCTAGGCTGTCGGTCACCCGGGAGGGTTCGCATAGCGGCCGAGTGCAAGCGCCTTGAAAGCGCTCGTTGGGCAACCAACCGTGGGTTCAAATCCCACACCCTCCGCCACTCCGCCTCTAGCGGACCTGCTTCAGAGGGCGGACCTCGACGAGGTCGATCGTCAGCTCCCGGCGGGCGATCAGCCAGCTGCCGTCGACCTGGACGTAGTCGTCGGCGTAGCGAAGGTGCCAGACGAGGTCCTTCTCCGGGCCGATGACGTGGTGGGCCACGCAGGCGATCCGGCCGGTGGTCCCCGCTGGGTCGAGGGTGAACACCTCGCCGACGATGGCGTGGAAGGTCTTCGGCAGGCCGGTCATCGCGGCGGTGATCGCGTCCCGACCCTGGTGCTCGACCACAGGCAGCAGCGACGCCGGCGGATCGGGGGAGACCAGGACGCCGTCGGGGGTGAACAGCGACGCGACGGGGCCGCCGGTGTCGACGTAGAGCGCGTAGCGGTGCACGAGCTGCGACAGCTCCCCGCTCATGACAGGCCCAGTCGGGAAGCGCACGCGGTCAGCTCGGCGACGGCCGCAGCCAGGTCGGTGGTCGGCGTCGGGTCGAGCACGATCCGGTGCGCACCGAGGTCAGCCATCCGCGCTGCCTTGCCCTCGTCGACCCGCGCCACGAGGTGACCGAGGGTCAGCTCGAGCGCGGCGGGGTCGCGGCCCGAGTCCGCTGCGGCGCCGTGCATCTCGTCCAGCAGCCGGCGCAGGTCATCGCCGCCCACGCCGAGCGGCTGCAGACCATCGCCGAGCCGACCGGCCCGTCGGGCCGCGGCGACGGTGTGGCCGCCGACGTGGATCGGCACCTGACGGGCCGGCCGGCAGATCGCCTGGTGGAAGGAGAAGAACTCGCCGTCGTGGTCGACCGCCTCGCCGGTCCACAGCTTGCGGAGCACCTCGATCTGCTCGTCGCCACGCCGGCCCCGGGCCTCGAAGGGCGCGCCGCAGGCCTCGACCTCCTCCTTCATCCAGCCCATGCCGATGCAGAGCCGGACCCGCCCGCCGGACAGGGCATCGAGGGTCGCGACCCGCTTGGCGAGCGGTACGGGGTGGTGGTTGGGCAGGACGAGCACACCGGTCGCGAGACCGAGCGTCGAGGTGCAGCCGGCGAGGAACCCCAGGACCTGCAGGGGGTCGGGCACGTCGCAGTCGTCGTCGATGGCCATCTGGCCCGACGGGTCGTAGGGGTAGGCCGCCTCGTAGCCGCGGATGACGACTGTGTGCTCGACGACGACGAGCGACTCGAACCCGAGGCCCTCCACCGCCTGCGCGTAGTCGCGGATCCAGCCGGGGTCCGCGGACACACCGGTGGTGGCAGGGGCGATGACGGCGAACTCCACGAGTGGCAGATTCGCACACGTGGTGAAACGTGTTGCACTTGTCACGGGCGCGAGCCGCGGCATCGGCCGCCAGACCGCCCTCGTCCTGGCTCGGCAGGGGTGGGACGTCGCCGTCACCGCTCGCACCCTCGAGGAGGGCACGGGCACCGTCCCGTCGCGCTTCCGGGGCGAGACCGTCCAGGTGGAGGGGAGCCTGCAGACGACCACCCGGCTCATCCAGGAGGCCGGCGGGGACGCGCTCGCGATCCCGATGGACCTGCTCGACCTCGCCAGCGTGCGGGGCGCGGCGGCGACTGTGCTCGACACCTGGGGCCGCGTCGACCTGCTGGTGAACAACGCGATCGCCCAGCTCGGTGGCGGCCACGAGCGGGTGCTCGCGCAGGACCTCGAGGTCGCGGAGAAGATGGTCCGGGGCAACTACCTCTCACAGCTCGCACTCGTGCAGGCCGTCCTGCCGGCGATGGTCGCGCAGGGCAGCGGGACCATCGTGATGATGGCCTCGGGCTCCGCGACGACCGACCCGCCTGCACCGCCCGCCGAGGGCGGATGGAGCCTCGCCTACGCGGCCAGCATGGCGGCGTGCGGCCGCATCGCAGGTGCCGTCAACGCCGAGTACCTCAGCCAGGGGATCCGGTGCTTCAACGTCGACCCCGGCTTCGTCATCACCGAGGCGATGAGGGCTCGCGGCGGTGCCGACGCCATCGCCGCCCAGGGCTTCGACGGCGCGCCGGACGATGCCGCGGGTCGCGTGATCGCCTGGCTGGCAAGCGATCCAGCCGCCGACACCTGGCTCGGCAAGGTCATCTGGTCGCCCAAGCTGGTGGAGAAGCTGTGATCCTCGAGGGCAAGGTCGCCATCGTCACCGGCGGCGCGCGCGGCATCGGACGCGGCATCGCGCTCGCCCTCGCGAAGGAGGGCGCGACCGTCGCGATCGCGGACGTCCGCGACGCCACCCCCGTCGTCGACGAGATCGAGCGCCGCGGCGGCAAGGCGACGAGCGACCGCTGCGACATCCGCCAGTCCGGTGAGGTCGCCGCCTTCGTGGCCCAGACCGCACAGGCCTTCGGCACCATCGACATCCTGGTGAACAACGCGATGGCGGCGCGGGTCGGCGTGCCCATCGCGGACCTCACCGACGACGACATCGCCCTGGCGCTGGAGACCGGGCCGACGGCCACCCTGTACTTCATGCGCGCCTGCTTCCCCCACCTCAGGGGGAAGGGTCGGGTCATCAACCTGCGCTCGGGCTCGGAGATGTCGGGCATCCCCGGCTACACGGCCTACCTCGCCGGCAAGGCAGCCGTCGCCGGCATCACCCGCAACGCCGCGCGGGAGTGGGGTCGCGAGGGCATCACCGTGAACGCCATCTGCCCCTTCGCCCTGAGCGAGTCGGCGCAGGCGACCTTCGACGCGACGCCGGGGATGCTGGACGCGATCTACGGTCAGCTGTCCCTGCCGCGGACGGGCGATCCCGAGGCCGACATCGGTCGGACCGTCGTGTTCCTGGCCGGCCCCGACGCGTCGTACATCACCGGTTGCACGATCGCGGTCGACGGGGGCGGCACGTTCGTCAGCTGACCAGCCCAGGCCCACGGAGCCCGGGAGGTGAGTTCCGCGAGTGCCTGGGTACAGGCGGCGTACCCCCGACCCTCCTGGAGGACCCCCGTGATCGGCTTTCTTCTGACCATGCTCGTCGTCGGCCTGGTCGCCGGCTTCCTGGCCCGTGCCATCGTCCCTGGCGACGACTCGATGAGCATCGGCATGACCATCGTCCTCGGCGTCGTCGGCAGCTTCGTCGGCGGCTTCATCGGGTGGGCGATCTTCGGCAAGGACATGAGCGAGGGGGCCCTGCAGCCGAGCGGCATCGTCGGCTCGGTCGTCGGAGCCATCCTCGTGCTGCTCGTCTGGAACGCCACGCACCACCGCAGCGGGCACGGCTCCCGCATCTGACCCCGACCCGAGGCGGCGGTACGTTCCATCCCCATGGAGCACCGCCGCCTCGGCACGTCCGGCCTCGTCGTCAGCGTCGTGGGCCTGGGAACCAACAACTTCGGGATGAAGCTCGACGACGACGGGTGCCGTGAGGTCCTCGACGCCGCGCTCGACGCGGGCGTCACCCTCATCGACACCTCCGACTCCTACGGGCAGTCGGAGGCCCGCCTCGGGGCGCTGCTGAAGGGTCGCCGCGACGACGTCGTCCTCGCCACGAAGTTCGGCAGCGACGTCACACGGCTCGGCAACGACAACGGCCAGGACTGGGGCGCGCGCGGGTCGCGCCGCTACGTCAAGCGCGCCGTCGAGGCGTCGCTGACCAGGCTGCAGACCGACTGGATCGACCTCTACCAGCTGCACCGTCCCGACCCGGAGACCCCGATCGAGGAGACCCTCTCGGCCCTCGACGACCTCGTGCACGAGGGCAAGGTCCGGTACGTCGGCCACTCCAACTTCAGCGGCTTCGAGACCGCGCACGCCGAGTGGACCGCCCGCACCCGTGGCTTCGAGCGCTTCATCAGCGCGCAGAACGAGTACAGCCTGCTGAAGACCAGGGTCGAGACAGAGCTGGTCCCGGCGCTCCAGGAGTACGGCATCGGGATACTGCCCTTCTTCCCCCTCGCGTCCGGCCTGCTCACCGGCAAGTACACCCGCGGCGAGGACCACCCCGAGGGCAGCCGCCTGAAGATGTGGGGCATGAAGGTCAGTGATCGCGACTGGGACAGGGTCGAGAGGCTGACCGCCTTCGCCGACGAGCGCGGCATCTCCCTGCTCGACGTCGCCATGGGCGGTCTGGCCGCGCGCCCCACCGTCGCCTCGGTCATCGCCGGCGCGACCAGCGCCGAGCAGGTCCGGGCCAACGTCAAGGCCGGCCAGTGGGTCCCGTCGGCCGAGGACGCTGCTGCCCTGAGGGAGATCGCGTGACGTACGCGGACAGCGAGGTCGTCGACGCGTTCAAGGCCTTCTGGATCACCGGCTCGACCAACGAGGACTGGTCGGCCTGGGCCGACCACTTCACCGACGACGTCGACTACGTCGAGCGCCAGCTCGGCACGATGGCCGGCAAGGAAGCGGTGCGCACCTGGATCACCGAGCTGATGGCCGTCTCCTACGACGTGCACGCTGTCCTCAACTGGTACATCGTCGCCGGCGACCGGGTCGTGTTCGACATGTGGAACCGCTACTTCCACCCCGACCCCGAGAAGCCGCCGATCGACTTCGCCGGCCTCAC
>CBIHPE010000014.1:0-31994 GCA_966212015.1 uncultured Frankiales bacterium
GAGTCAGCGGATGCCGGAGATCCTGAGGGGACCACCGAGGCATGACCGGGCCCGTCGAGCCGTCGCGGCCCGAGCAGGAGCCGGAGGACCGCCCGGACGATCCCCGACCGGCCGGGTCCGGCGAGCCGGCGCGCCCGCAGCCGACGCCGTACGTCTCGCCGACCAGACCGGCAGCCACCGGTTGGCCGGGCCGCCCCGAGGCCCCGCGCCCCGGCAGCATCCCGACCACCCCGGCAGGGCCGCCGCGCGGCCCGCAGCCCGGACCGAGCACGCCGGCGGGCGGCTGGACCACCCGGCCCGTCACGCCGCCGGGACCGTCGGCCCGACCGGAGCAGCGCGACCAGCCGCGCCCGGACGCCACCGAGGAGCGCCCTGAGGAGCGGCCAGAGCCCCGCACCGAGGCGCCGCGGCCGGTGGCCGGTCCGACCTCCGCGCCCCCGCTGCGCACCGAGGCGCCCCCGCCCGTCCGGCCACCCGTGCCCACCGGCGTACCGCCCCGTCCGAGCCCGCTCCCGCCACCGCGCACCACGGGGTCTGCGCCCCGCGCGGCGGCCGCCACCGGCGTGGCCGGGAGCCTCGGGACGACGACCGTCGTGCCGGAGAACCCGCGGCGCCCGGCGCCGCGCCCGGTGAACCGGACGAGCGCCGGGGCCCGCGGCCGGCGGGCGAAGCTCGCGGTGAAGCGGGTCGACCCCTGGTCGGTCTTCGTGACGAGCCTGGTGCTGTCGCTGATGCTCGCGATCAGCACCATCGTCGCGGCGTTCGTGCTCTACCTGCTGCTCGACGCCCTCGGCGTGCCGAGCAGCATCAACGACGAGCTCAAGCCCTTCACCGACAACGACCACCTGCTCACGAAGGGGACCTTCGTCGGCATCGCCGCGCTCATCGCCGCGGCGAACGTCGTGCTGCTGACGCTGCTCGCGACGATCGGGGCGATGCTCTACAACCTCGTGTCCACGTTCACCGGCGGGCTGGAGCTGACCCTCACCGAGCGGGACTGAGGCCGGGTCCGCGGTTCGTGTACGCTCGTCCACCGCAACGCACCCGGGCCTGTAGCTCAGACGGTTAGAGCGCATCCCTGATAAGGATGAGGCCGGAGGTTCAAGTCCTCCCAGGCCCACCAGTACGTCCACCCGGAGGCACCAGTGCGCAAGCCCGTCGGCAAGCGAGCAGTCCTCGCCGCCCTGCTGGCCGGAGCGGCGGCACTCGCGCAGCGGGCCCGCGCCCGGCGCTCCGAGCGCGACGTCTGGAAGACCGCGACCAGGGAGCCCGACCTCCGCTGATCCACCCGCCGTCCCGGCACGGGGCCATAGCTCAGTGGTAGAGCAGCGCCTTTGCAAGGCGAAGGTCCGGGGTTCGAATCCCCGTGGCTCCACAGGTTCACCCGTTCGGACCAAAGCCGCGTTCCGGGCAGAGCGCCCGGCGGAGGCAGATTTCCGCTGATCGGCCCTCACCTTTTCGGGTGACTGTGCCGAAGCACTCCTTGAGGCGTGCGACGGCACGCCTCGCCACGGCGGTCCCCCAGCGGCTGTCGTGACTTGGGGCAAGTGCAGGGAGTTGCGGATGGGCATGCGCGGTGCTCGCCTGCTGCGCACCTCGACGAGGGCGCGCACGGTTCGCAGCGCTGTCGCCCTGCTGCTCGGCGCGAGCGTCTCCGCGTCCGGCTTCGTCGCCCTGGCCCTCCCCGCGCACGCCGGCCCGAACGCGCCCAGCATCACCAGTCCCAGCACGGCCACCGTGCTCTCGCGGGACGCGAGCACGGTCCTCGCCTGGACCGACGACAGCGTGCCGTACGAGTGCTCGTCCGCGCTCGCGACCAGCGCCCCGTCCTGGCAGGACTGCTCGACGCCGTGGGACGCGACGCTCGGTGCTGACGGAACCTACGACCTCTCGGTCCGCGAGAAGTCGGTCGCGAACGACGGCACCCCAGCGACGGTCGCGTACACGCTCGACACCCACGCCCAGCTGAGCGTCGTGGCCCCCGCGTCGCCGCAGCGCGCCCTGCGCCCGACGTGGACCGTGTCGACGGAGCCCTCCGGCTCGGTCTCCTGCGTGCTCGACAGCGACCCGGCCACGGACTGCACGAACGGCTTCACGCCCGCGACCGACCTCACCGAGGGCAGCCACACCCTCACGGCCACGGCGACCGACCCCGCGGGCAACACGTCTGCCCCGGACGTCAGCACCTACGTGCTGGACCTGACCGCCCCGAGCGCGCCGACCGTCACCGGCTCCTCCGGCACCCACAACGACACGACGCCGACCTGGTCCTGGACCAACTCAGGCAGCACCGCGCTCTGCACGCTGGACACCCCCTCGGGGCCCGGCACCGAGGTCGGCTGCGCCAGTGGCGTCGCCGGCGGGTCGGCCGCGGACGTGGGCGCTGCGACGTTCAGCAAGACCGTGTCGGCGCAGGGCGACTACCAGCTCTCCGTGGTGCTGGTCGACGCCGCCGGCAACCGCAGCGCCGCCGGCACGGGCCCGACCTACACCCTCGACACCCTGCCGTCCGCGCCGGCGGTCTTCGGCACCGCGCCGACGAGCCCCAGCACGAGCACCTCGGTGACGTGGACCTTCACGGAGCCCGGGACCTCCTCGACCTGCACGCTCGTCGGTGCGTCGCAGGGCACGGTCTCCACCTCCGCGTGCACCTCGCCCAAGAGCTACACCGGGCTCGCCGACGACAGCTACACGCTCGTCGTCACCGAGGACGACGGCGTCGGCAACACCGTCTCCACCACCAGCCCGTCCGCCTACGTCGTCGACACCACCGGCCCGGCCGCACCGGTCGTGACGGCTCCGAGCGGGCTGTCGAACAACGGCACGCCGCACGTGACCTGGACCGGCGAGCTGCCGAGCACGGCGACGTGCCGCTGGGAGCGGACCGTCGGAGCTGTCGTGACCGACGGCGCGTGGGTCGGCTGCGACGCGCGCTTCTTCGACCCCGTGCTCCCCGGTGACGGGAGCTACGTCTTCCAGGCGCAGCTCGTCGACCCCCTGGGCAACGTTGGGACGATCGGCACCAGCCCCGGCAGCTACGTGTACGACGGGACGGCCCCCGCCGCGCCGGTGCTCGTCACCCCGGCGACCCCCGACAGCGACCCGACGCCCACGGTGTCCTTCAGCCCTGAGGTGCCGGGCGGCACGGCCACCTGCTCCTTCTGGCTGACCGCGACCCCGCCGGCGACGCCCACCTGGACGGACTGCACGAGCGGCAGCTTCACACCGACGCTCCCGAGCGACGGCACCTGGACGCTCGCCGTTCGCCTCGCCGACGCGGCCGGCAACGTGTCGACGCCGAGCACGTTCGACTACGTCCTCGACACCGCCGCGCCGACGCCGGTGGTCGTCAGCGGCCCGACCGGCCCGAGCAACGTGACATCGCCGGTGTTCACGCTCGTCGGCGACCCAGGCGACACCATCACCTGCCAGGTGTTCGAGGGCATCCCGGCGACGACGAAGAGCGCCACGGGCAAGGTGAGCTGCACGACCAGCTACTCACCGGACCTGAAGGGCAAGAAGGACGGCCCCTACTCCGTCGTCGTCACCGCCAAGGACACGGCGAAGAACACCGCGGTCACCAGCTGGCCCTACACCCTCGACACCACCGCTCCGAACGTGCCCGTCGTCTCCGGCCCGACTGGCACCGGCAACGCGGCTGCACCGTCGTGGTCCTTCCCGGTCCAGGCCAACACGACCGCCCAGTGCCAGCTCGCGCAGGGCGTGTCGGTCAGCGCGTGGAGCGACTGCAGCACCGGCCACTACACGGTCACGTCCCCGGCGGACGGCACCTACACCGTGAACGTCCTCGTCACCGACCTCGCCGGCAACCAGGCCGCGATCGCGAGCAGCGCCCCGTACACCTCGGACCGGACGGCCCCGTCCGCACCGGTGGTGAGCGGTCCGACGGGACCGGGCAACGTGGCCGCTCCGACCTGGACCTGGACCGGCGAGGCCGGCGCGACCGCGACCTGCCGGCTGGACCGTGCCGGCGTCATCGGCAGCGCGGTCCCCTGCAACACGGGCAGCTTCGCGCCGGCGCTGTCGGGCGACACCAGCTACGTCGTCGTGGTGCAGCTGACGGACGCGGCGGGCAACCCCGGCCCGGCGACGTCGACAGCCCCCTACCTCCTCGACACCGTCGCGCCGGCGGCCCCGGTCATCCAGAGCGGCCCGACCGGCAGCGGCTCCACCGCCACGGTCAGCTGGACCTGGTCGTCCGAGGCGGGGTCCACCTCGCGCTGCACGCTCGTCCGCAACGGCGTAGCGGGGTCTGCAGCGACGTGCACCAGCGGTGCCAGCCGGACGCTGCCGAGCGACGCGACCTACGCCCTCCAGGTGACGGTCCTGGATGCGGCGGGCAACGCGAGCACCACGGTGCAGACCGCGCCGTACGCCCTCGACCGGGTCGCCCCCGCGGCCCCTGTCGTCACCACACCGGTGAGCCCGTCCAACAGCGCGACCCCGGCGTTCACCTTCACGGCAGAGGCCGGCTCGGTCACCCAGTGCCGCCTGCTCCGCTCCGGGGTCGCCCTGCCGGTCCGTGACTGGACGGCGTGCACGTCGCCGCCCGGCACCGACCTGACCGGCCTGGTCGACGGCACCTACACCCTGGAGGTCCGGGCGACCGACGCCGCGGGCAACACCGGCGCGAGCGGCTCCTCGCTGGGCTACCAGTACGACGCGACGGCTCCCGCGGCACCGGTGGTCACCGTGCCGGCCAGCCCGTCCCAGAGCGTGGTCCCGAGCATCACGTGGACCGGCGAGGCCGGGACGACGGCGACCTGCCGGCTCGTCCAGAACGGCACGAACCTGACGCCGGTCCCCTGCAGCAGCCCGTGGACGCCGACCCTCAGCGGCGACGGCACCTACGTCGCGCGGGTCCGCCTCACCGACGCCGCCGGCAACCAGAGCCAGCCCGGCGTCAGCAGCGCGTACCTGCTCGACACGACGCCGCCGACGGCCCCTGTCGTCAGCCCGCCCGGCCCGCTGGGCCGCAGCACCGCGCCGAGCTGGTCGGCCACGTTCGAGTCGGGCGCCACGGCCGAGTGCAAGGTGACGACGGGCTCGACGGTCGTGACCGACTGGACCAGCTGCTCCCTGCCGTACGTCACCGACCTCAGCACCCAGCTCGACGGCACCTACACCTTGAGCGTCCGCGTCACCGACGCCGTCGGGCTGGTCAGCCCGGTCGGCTCGGCGACCTACCAGCTCGACACCACAGCGCCGAGCGTCCCGGTCTTCACGTCGGTGCCGGCGTCGCCCGGCAAGACCCGTGCCCTGTCGTTCTCCTTCACCAGCGACCCGGGCACCACCAGCTTCTGCAAGCTCACCAGCGGCGGCACCACCATCAGCGCGGAGACGACCTGCACGAGCCCGCTGCCCGTGAGCCTGGCGGGCCTGCCGGACGGCGTCTACACGCTGGGTGCCCGCTCGGTCGACGCCGCAGGCAACAGCAGCGCGTCCCAGACCGCCACCTACGTCCTCGACACCGTCGCGCCCGGCGCCCCGGTCCTCATCGGCGGCCCGGCCGCGACCGCGCCCGACAAGACGCCCACGTGGAGCTTCTCCGCCGAGGCGGGCGCGACCCTCACGTGCAAGGTCACGGGCGCCCTCGGGTTCGCCACGACCAGCCCCTGCTCGAGCCCCTTCGTGGTGACGCTCTCGACGGACGACACCTACACCTTCACGGTCACGGCGACCGACGCCGCCGGCAACACCGGCCCGTCGCTGAGCCGCAGCTACGTCCTCGACTCGACCGCCCCTGCCACCGCCGACGTGGTCGGTCCGAAGTCGCCGGGCAAGGTCGTCAGCCCGATCTGGCAGGTGACCTCGAGCGAGGGCACGACGCAGTGCCAGCTCATCAAGGGCGCGGCGACGGTCGTGCGCGACTGGCAGGCCTGCGGCCCCACGTTCAGCGTGCTGCTGCCCGGTGACGGCACCTACACGCTCTCCGCGCGCGTGATCGACAGCGCAGGCAACTTCTCGCCGGTCGTCACCAGCGGGTACGTCCTCGACACGGTGCCTCCGACGGCGGCGACGGTCGTGACACCGGCCTCCCCGTCGACCGACCGCAACCCGACGTTCGCCATCTCCTCCAGCGACCCGACCGTCACCGCGCAGTGCCAGGTGACCGGGCCGTTCGGCGTCGTCACGCCGTTCGCGTCCTGCCCCATCAGCGCGGCCGGGTCGAACTACAACCTCGACCTCTCGAGCGCCGCTGACGGCAGCTACACCCTCTCGGTCAAGCTGACCGACGCCGCGGGCAACCTCGGACCGACCAGCAGCGGCACCTACGTCCTCGACTCGTCCGCGCCGAACCCGGTCCTGGTCACCGCGCCGGTCAGCCCGTCGCAGGACAGCACCCCGACCTGGTCCTTCGTGGGCGACACCGACTCCACCCTCGAGTGCCGCCTGTCCGGTCCCGGCTTCGTGGCGCCGCCGTTCTCCGCGTGCCCGGTCGGAGCCCTGCCCGGGACCGGGACCTTCACGGCCGACCTGACCGCGAAGCCCGACGGCACCTTCACGATGACGGCGCGCAGCCGTGATGCTGCCGGCAACCTCGGCCCGGAGACGTCCAGCAGCTACGAGCTCGACCGCACCGCGCCGGCGACGCCGGCTGCGCCGTCGGTCCCGCCGTCGCCGTCGAACGCCGGCACCATCGCCTGGACCTTCTCGGTGGAAGCCGGTACGACGGCGCACTGCGCGCTGTCCTCGGCGTCGGGCGTCGTCAGCCCTGACGCGGTCTGCACGTCACCGCTCACGACGACGCTGCCGGGCGACGGCACCTACACGCTGACCCTCACCGCGGTCGACGACGCCGGCAACACCAGTGCTGCCGCCTCGGCGTCCTACGTCTTCGACTCGACGCCGCCGGCCCCGCCGACGATCAGCACCAGCCCCGGCTCGCCCAACCCGAACGCGCACCCGACGTGGAACATCACGCCGAGCGAGGCCGGGGACCAGCTGCAGTGCCAGCTCGTCGGGCTCAACGGCGCCGGGTTCGCCCCTTGCGCCTCGCCGGTCACCTACGACCTGACCGGTCAGCCGCAGCAGGCCTACCACCTCGAGGTGGTCGAGACCGACGCCGCCGGCAACCAGTCGTCGCCCCCCGCGGTGTCGCCGGACTACGTCTACGACACCACGGCCCCGCCGGCTGCGGACGTCACCGCGGCGCAGACCATCGGGCACAGCACGCACCCCGTGTTCCACATCGCGCTCGACGACCCGACGTCGCAGGTGACGGGCTTGACCTGCACGGTCAAGGTCGCCGGGTCGACCCTCCCGTTCGTGGCCACGCCCTGCCTCGCCAACCAGGACAGCGTCGTCGACCTCTCGGCGCTGCCGGCAGGCACGGAGACGACCGTGGACCTGGAGGTGCTCACGGAGGACGCGGCGCACAACACCCAGGACAAGGCCAGCGTCGCCACCTACACGTTCGACAGCAAGGCCCCGCTGCCGCCCACCGTGACGCCCGCGAAGCCCTTCGGGCTCGACAAGACCACCAGCTGGACCTTCTTCGAGGACCCGTCGGAGCAGACCGTCACGTTCGCGTGCGGCCTGGCGAAGAAGGGCGCGGTCGTGCCGGCGCTGACGAGCTGCACCAGCCCGAGGACGGCGACCCTCGCCTCGTTCGGCGAGTGGGCGCTCTCGGCCGCGGCCGTCGACCGGGCCGGCAACGTCTCCCCGGTCGTGTCGGCGAGCTACGACTACCTCCCGCCCGTCCCCGCCATCACCGCGAAGGCGCCCCTCGCCGGACCGGACACGACGCCGACCTGGACGCTGACGCTGCCGTCCAAGAACGGCCCCTACACGGCGCTGTGCGTCGTGTCGGACGGCAGCAGCACGCTCGACGAGGGCGACTGCACCTCGGGCCAGATGACCGCCGACCTCACCGGTCAGCCGGGTGGCTACTACGACCTGTCGGTGCGACTGACCGACAGCCACGCCAACCAGGGCGCCTTCGGCGCGCGGTCGCGCTACCACTACGTCCCGCGCACCAAGACCGACACGCACCTCGGCCACCCTGGCCCGACGACCCCCGGGCCGACGCACCAGAAGCCGCCGTCGACCCCGACGGGCCCGGGCGGCCCCTCCGGCCCCGGGCAGCCCGTCGACGGTGGGACGGTCGTCCCGCCGGCCCCGATCCAGCACCGCGACAACGGCGGCTCGACGCCGGGCCAGACGGGTGCGGGGACACCGAGCAGCGCTGGGGGCAAGACGACGCCCGGCACCAAGACCCAGGCCGCCGGCATCCCGTCACCGGGCCAGCTGATCACCAAGGAAGCGACCAAGGCCATCGGCAACACCCTCGCGCAGGTCGCGCAGAAACCGACGATCCCCCTCCTGCTGCTCGGAGTCGTGGTTGGCTTCCTGTTGCTGCAGAACCGCATCGATCGTCGTGACCCCAAGCTCGCGTCGGCCCCGGTAGGAGCGGAGCCGGAGCTCGACTTCGGACCCGTTCAGGGATTGGGAGGAGGTGCACCGGCATGACCCGCGTAGCAACGCTCCCAGGCGACGCTGTCCCGGTCACCGAGCGCTTCCGCATCACGCAGTACCTGCGCCTCGCGCTGCTGGGGCTGGTGCTGCTGTGCAAGCTGCTGGCGCCCGACACGCTGCTGCCGGACCGCCACGACCTGGTGCCGTGGACCTTCGCGCTGGGCGGCGCCATCGTCGCCGCCGAGCTCATCGCGCGCGTGCTGCCCCGCCGTACCGTGCTGCTGTTCAGCGGCATGCTGATGGTCGACGGGATGTGGCTGGCGTGGGCCGCCTACCTGACGGGCGGCACCACCAGCCCGCTGCGCTACGCGATGCTGCTGCACCTCGGCGCCGTGTGCCTGCTGGCCTCCTACCGGACCGGCATCAAGCTCGCCGTCTGGCACTCGCTGCTGCTGTTCACCCTGCGCAACATGGTGGCCGGCAACGTCCTCACCGAGACCTCGCCGACCAACCTGTCGGGCTACGGCTCCGCCGACCACCGGCTGGCGATCTTCATCGTCGTGCTGTGGCTGGTCGCCATCTCGACCAGCACCCTGTCCGCCATCAACGAGCGCGAGCTGCGCCGTCGCCGTGGTGACCTCGAAGCGCTGACCAGCCTGGCCGAGCAGATCGAGCGCACCGACGACTCCAGCTCGGTCGCCCGGACGCTGCTCGACGCGGCGGTCACGACCTACGGCTTCCCGCGCGGCGTCGTCCTCGCCTCCGCCGAGGGGCACCTGCCGGTGCTCGCCTCCTACGGGCTCGACGAGGACCTGGCCCGTCGCCCCGGTCGCCCCGGCCCGAGCCTGGTCGTGAAGCAGGCGCACGAGGCCAAGCAGACGGTGCTCGTGCGCGGCCTCGACGTCGAGGCCGACCCGTGGCTGGCCCGGCTGCTGCCCGGTGCGAGCAACCTGGTCGTCGTCCCGCTGTCGGCGGAGGGCCGCTCGCTCGGCGCGCTCGTCGTCGAGCACACCAGCGGCATGCGCATCCAGCGTCGCGTCGTGACCGGCCTGGAGAGGTCCGCGTCGTACGCGGCCCTGGCGCTCCGCAACGCCTGGCTGCTCGAGCAGGTCCAGCGCCTCGCCGCCACCGACGGCCTCACCAAGATCGCCAACCGGCGCACCTTCGAGGCGACCCTCGAGCGGGAGGTCGCCCGCGCGACCCGCAGCGCCGAGCACGTCAGCCTCGTCATGGTCGACATCGACCACTTCAAGGCGCTCAACGACACCCACGGCCACCAGGCCGGCGACGAGGTGCTGCGCAACGTCGCCGCTGCGCTGTCGTGCGAGTGCCGCGACTTCGACACCCCCGCCCGCTACGGCGGCGAGGAGTTCGCGGTCATCCTTCCCGGCTGCGGCCCCGAGGAGGCGCGCGACATCGCCGAGCGCCTTCGCCGCTCGGTGTCGCAGGCGCCGTCGGTCGTCCCGATCACCGCCTCGGCGGGCGTGGCGACCTACCCGTCCCACGCCGGTGACGCCGACACCCTGGTCCGGGCTGCGGACGAGGCGCTCTACCGCTCCAAGCACGCGGGTCGCAACCAGACGTCCGTCAGCGAGGGCGTCCCGCCCGAGGCCCAGGTCGACGCGCTGCTCCGGCGCGCGGTCAGCCAGCGCCTGGGGCGGTCGACCGGCACCGAGGACGGCGACGTCATGGCGCCGACGCCTAGAGTGAACGGCGACTGACCCGCCTTCACGACAGGAGCCCTCGTGGCCACGTTCGCAACCCTCTCCACCAACCAGGGCGACATCCGGGTGGAGCTCTTCCCGAACCACGCTCCCAAGACGGTGAAGAACTTCGTCGGCCTGGCCGACGGCACCGGCGAGTGGACCAACCCGCGGACCGGCTCCAAGGGCGAGGGCGCGCTCTACTCCGGCACCGTCTTCCACCGGGTCATCGACGGCTTCATGATCCAGGGCGGCGACCCCCTCGGCACCGGCACCGGCGGCCCGGGCTACCGCTTCAACGACGAGATCCACCCCGAGCTGCAGTTCTCCAAGCCGTACCTGCTCGCCATGGCCAACGCCGGCCCGGGCACGAACGGCTCGCAGTTCTTCATCACCGTCGCCAGCACCCCGTGGCTGAACACCAAGCACACCATCTTCGGCGAGGTCGCCGACCAGGCCAGCCGCGACGTCGTCGACGCCATCGCGAAGACGCCGGTCGGCGCGATGGACCGTCCCCGCGAGGACGTCGTCATCAACAGCATCACGATCGAAGAGGTCTGAGCTGACCGAGCAGCAGGCAGCCCCGGTCTGCTACCGCCACGCGGACCGGGAGACCTACGTCAGCTGCACGCGCTGCGGCAACCCGATCTGCCCGGACTGCATGCGGCAGGCCGCCGTCGGGTTCCAGTGCCCGGACTGCGTCAAGGCCGGGAGCAAGTCGGTGCGGACGGCCCGGGGCGCCTACGGCGGGACGGCCCGGTCGGGCGAACAGCCGCTGGTCACGATGGTCCTGATCGGCATCAACCTGGTGATGTTCGTCGTGACGGCGGGCTACCGGCTCACGACCTTCGGCAGCGGCACCGTCACGTACTCGAGCCTGTTCCTGAAGCTGGCGCAGATCCCCACCGCCTTCGCGAGCACCGGTGACGGCGTCGCCCAGGGCGGGTACTACCGGCTGCTCACCGCGTGCTTCCTGCACTTCGGCATCCTGCACATCGCGCTCAACATGTTCTGCCTGTGGCAGCTCGGTCCCGCCCTCGAGCAGGTCCTCGGTCGACTGCGCTACGTCGTGCTGTACCTGGTCGCCGGGCTCGGCGGGTCCGCGCTGTCCTACGCCGCAGGCCCCGTGCTCGGCATCTCGGCCGGTGCGTCCGGGTGCGTCTTCGGCCTGTTCGGCGCCTACTACGTCCTGCAGCGCCGCCGCGGCCTCGACTCGAGCTCGATCGTGAGCACCATCGCGCTCAACCTGGTCTTCAGCTTCACCGTGCCCGGCATCGACTGGCGCGGTCACATCGGGGGCCTCGTCGCCGGCGGTCTGATGGCTGCGGCGCTGGTCTACGCGCCCCGGGAGCGGCGAACCCTGGTGCAGCTCGCGGGCGCCGCCGGCGTGCTCGCGATCATCGTGATCATGGTGGCGGTCCGCACGCACGACCTGAACGCCATGCCGCTACCCGGCGCCTTCAGCGGCTAGGGCGGCCGCCACCTCCTCAACCGGGGCACCGAGCCGGCGGGCGGTCAGCACGACGAGCCGGTCGCCGAGGTCGATCTCGAGCACGGGGGTACGCCGGTCGCGCACCTCGCGCACCCGCTCGACCTCGCTCCAGGCCGCGTGCTCCCGCCGTACCCCGGACACCACGGTCAGCCCGTCGGCGCCCGCCACGAGGACGGGGCGCAGCAGCAGGTCGCGCAGGCCGAAGCCGAGCGCGGCCAGGGCGGCAGGGACCACGAGCAGCGCGCCGACCGGGTCGATCAGCGGCAGGGCGGCCAGCAGGACGGCCCCGGCCACAAGTTGTCCACAGGCCCACCCCAGCGCCGGCTGCCAGACCCCGGATATCCCCACTGTGGGTATCTCCTGGGGAGAACTACACCGGTGTAAGAACGGCTAGCGCCACTGGGTGGACAGCCCGAAGCCGGCCACGATAAAGCCGAACCCGATGAGCAGGTTCCAGTTGCCGAACTCCCCGATGAGGGGAGTCTGGGTGCTGCCCATGTAGTAGACGACCAGCCAGGCCACGCCGAGGATCATGAGGCCGAGCATCAGCGCGGGGACCCACACCGGGCTCGGGCCCTTCTTGCGGGTCGCGGCGGGGGGCGGCGGCGGGACGTAGACGGCCTTCTTCCGCTTCTTGGACTCGGGCACGTCGTCGACCTCCTGGGCACGGCTTGTCGCGTTAGCGTATCGGAGTGAGCAGCCACAGGCGGGTCTGGCGGGCGCTCGTCCCCGTCACGGCGCTGCTCGGCGGGCTGCTGTTCGCGACGAGCGCCGAGACCGCCCGAGGGACCGACCTGCGCGGCGGCCGGTTCTCCGACCTGACCGACCTCATCGACGCTGCCAGCAAGAACGTCGCCCGGCAGGAGAAGCAGGCCGCCAAGCAGCGCGCGGAGGTCGAGCAGGCGACCAGGGCAGCCGCCTCCGGCTCGTCCACGGTCGCGCGGGAGCGGCTGTTCGGCGACCAGCTGCTGCCCGCTGCCGGCCTGACCGCCGTGAAGGGGCCCGGTCTGACGGTGTCGCTCGACGACGCCCCGGCGACGCCGGCGGGGCAGCCCCCGGCGAGCGACAACCCGGACGACCTGGTGGTCCACCAGCAGGACGTCCAGTCGGTCATCAACGCCCTGTGGTCCGGAGGCGCCGAGGCGATGACCCTGATGGGCGAGCGCATCGTGTCGACCAGTGCCGTCCGCTGCGTCGGCAACACCCTCCTCGTGCAGGGACGGCTGATCGGGCCGCCGTTCGTCATTTCGGCCATCGGCGACACGAAGGGGATGCGGGCGGCGCTGCAGGTCGAGCCGGGCGTCGCGCTGTTCCAGCAGTACGTCGACGAGTACCGCCTCCGCTTCGACGTGACGACGGAGCACGAGCTGCACCTGCCCGCCTACTCCGGACCGATCGACCTGCCGCACACGGTGAGCCGATGACGACGGAGACTGCCGCCACCGCTGCCGCCACCCCTGACGCGACCATCGGCGACCGCGTTCGCTGGGTGATCCGCGGGCTCGGCCAGACCCTCATCACGCTGGGCGTCGTCGTCCTGCTGTTCTGCGTCTACGAGCTCTACGTCACCGGGCTCTACACCAAGAAGGAGCAGCACGACCTCGGCAAGGGCCTCGACCGGACCTGGCAGCATGCACCCGTCCCCGACCCGAAGCACCCGCTGCCCTACGACGTCGGCAAGGGCATCGCCCGGATCTGGTTCCCGACGCTGCACGAGCACTTCGTCGTCGTCGAGGGCGTGGGGCGCGAGGACCTCAAGAAGGGCCCGGGTCACTACCCGACGAGCGCCCGCGTCGGCGCCGTGGGCAACGTCGTCATCAGCGGCCACCGGACGACCTACCTCGCCCCGTTCAACCGGGTCGACGAGCTGCACACCGGCGATCCGATCGTCCTCGAGACGCAGGGGTTCTGGTACACGTACACCGTCACCGGCGAGACCGTCGTCAAGCCGACGGCGATCGAGGTGACCTATCCCGTCCCCGGCCACCTGGGCCAGAAGCCCTCGCAGCGGCTGCTCACGCTCACGACCTGCAACCCGAAGTACAGCGCCCGGACCCGCCTCATCGTCCACGGGCTGCTGCCGGCGAACGGCGCGCTGGCCAAGGGGCCGGGCGTGGTCCCTGCCGCCCTCGCGAAGGAGCTGAGCTGATGTACGTCTGGCTCTGGCGGCACCTGCCGGGTCCCCTGGTGGCTCGGCTGCTGCAGCTGCTCGTCCTGTTCCTGGCCGTCGTGGCCCTGCTGATGCTCGTCGTCTTCCCGTGGGTCGAGCCGCACCTGCCCTGGAACGACGTCACCGTCGACGGCCGCTGACCACCGCTGAGCCGTTCGGGTGAGGGTCGCCCGGTGCCGGATCTGCCACACTTGTCCGGGCCCTAGGGCCACCCCTTTCTTTCCTGTTTCTCGACTTGTGCGTGCACGCCTGTGCACGGAGAGGCGTTGTTGTGCCCGGCCCCAGCCCGTCCCCCGTGAAGAAGACTGCCGCCAAGAAGGCCACCAAGAAGGCTGCCGCCGCGAAGGCGGCTCCGACCAAGGCGCCCTCGACGCCGGCAAGGCCTGCGGCCAAGGCGCCCGCCAAGGCCGCTGCGAAGGCCCCGGCCAAGAAGACTCCTGCCAGGAAGGCGCCGGCCAAGACCGCTGCCGCCAAGAAGGCACCCGCCACCCGCGCGACGACCAAGGCCGCCACAGCGACGCCACCGGTCTCCGTCGACAAGGCGGCGCCGAAGGCGAAGGCCTCCTACGCCAGCACGCCGTGGGTCGGGCAGTACCCGAAGGGCGTGCCCGCGACGTACAACTTCCCGACCACGCCGCTGACCCGCCTGCTCGACGACGCCACCAGCTCCTACCCGACGCACGTCGCCCTCTCGTTCCTCGGCGCCAAGACGACGTACAAGCAGCTCAAGGAGCACGTCGACCGCTTCGCCGGCGCGCTCAAGGGACTCGGCGTGCAGAAGGGTGACCGGGTCGCCCTCGTCCTGCCGAACTGCCCGCAGAACGTGATCGCGTTCTTCGCCGCGATGCGGATCGGTGCCGTCGTCGTGCAGCACAACCCGCTCTACACCGAGAAGGAGCTGCAGCACCAGCTGGCCGACTGCGGCGCCAAGGTCGTCGTCGTCCTCGACCGCGTCTACGACAAGGTCGCCAAGGTCAAGAAGGACACGTCCGTCGAGACGGTCGTGACCACGTCGCTCGCCGACTGGCTCCCGCGCGGCAAGCAGCTGCAGCTCAAGCTGCCGGTGAAGAAGGCGCAGAAGGCGCGCGCCGAGCTCTCTGCCGTGCTGCCCCGCGGCGCGCAGGTCAAGGACATGAGCGACCTCATGAAGGGGGCCACGCCGGTCACCCGGCAGGAGCCGCTCGAGGGCAGCAACCTCGCACTGCTGCAGTACACCGGCGGCACGACCGGCCTGTCCAAGGGCGCGAAGCTGAGCCACGCCAACCTGGTCAGCAACGCCTACATGAACCGGCTCTGGGACGTCGACGCCAAGGGCGGCAAGGAGATCACCCTCGCGGCGATCCCGCTGTTCCACGCCTACGGCCTCACCGTCGCGATGACCGACACGATCCTGCTGGGCGGCACCCTCGTGCTCGTCCCGAAGTTCGACGTCGAGCAGGTGATCGACACGATCGTCTCGGTGAAGCCGACGCTGTTCCCGGCGGTTCCCCCGATCTACAAGGCGATCGCCGACCACCCGAAGGCCCGCACCTCCGACCTGCGGAGCATCCGGCTGTGCGTCTCCGGCGCGATGAAGCTCCCCGTCGAGATCGCCGAGCACTTCACCCGCGTCACCGGTGCCCGTCTCGTCGAGGGCTACGGCATGACGGAGACGTCCCCCTCGACGCACTGCAACCCGGTCGACGGCAAGGGCAAGCCGGGCTCCATCGGCCTGCCGCTCCCCGGCACGTCGGTGAAGATCGTCGACCAGGAAGACTCCTCGAAGCTCGTCCCCGTCGGCCAGCCCGGTGAGCTCGCCGTCTCCGGCCCGCAGGTCTTCTCCGGCTACTGGGGTCGCGACGACGTCGACGGCCTGTTCACCAAGGACGGCTACTACCTCACGGGCGACGTCGCCGTGATGGACGAGGACGGCTACTTCTTCATCGTCGACCGCAAGAAGGAGCTGATCATCGCGGGCGGGTTCAACATCTACCCGTCCGAGGTCGAGGAGGTCCTGTTCGGCCTGAAGGGCGTGCAGGACGTGGTCGTCGTCGGCGTCCCCGACAAGTACCGAGGCGAGACCGTGAAGGCCTACGTCGTGAAGGCCCCCGGCGCGAAGATCACCGAGGACGACGTCGTCGCCCACGCTGCCACGTCCCTCACCGCGTACAAGGTCCCGAAGCTCGTCGAGTTCCGCACCGAGCTGCCGCGCAACACCGTCGGCAAGGTGCTGCGTCGCGTGCTCGTCGAGGAGGAGAAGGCCAAGCAGGCCGGCACCGCGGAGAAGAAGCCGGCATCAGTGCCGTCGTCCGCCCCGCAGGCAGCGAAGCCCGAGGCTCCCGCGAAGGCCCCGGCCAAGAAGGCCCCGGCGAAGCCGGCTGCGAAGAAGGCCCCCGCGAAGGCTCCAGCGAAGGCTCCGGCGAAGAAGGCTGCTCCTGCCAAGAAGGCGCCCGGGAAGAAGGCCCCGGCCAAGCGCGGCTGACACACCCTTGCACCCGCTGGCCAACTGAGTGCGAGGGCGCTCAGTTGGCCAGCGGCGTTCAGGGCACTTCCCGGGGAAGTCGGTCGCGGTCGCCGGATAGCCTCGTGGCATGGCTCGGGTCCTGGTCGTCGACAACTACGACAGCTTCGTCTTCAACCTGGTGCAGTACCTGAACCAGCTGGGCGCGGAGACGGTCGTGCTGCGCAACGACGCGGTGAGCGGCAAGGACGTCGACGGGTACGACGGGGTGCTGCTGTCACCCGGTCCCGGCACCCCTGAGGAAGCGGGTGCCTCGATCGAGATCGTGGGTGCGTGCGAGGACATGGGCGTCCCGCTGTTCGGGGTGTGCCTCGGGCACCAGGCGATCGCGGTCGCTCACGGCGCGACGGTGAGCCGGGCGCCGGAGCTGCTGCACGGCAAGACCAGCGAGGTCACGCACAGCCACGCGGGCGTCCTGCACGAGCTGCCGTCGCCGTTCACGGCGACCCGCTACCACTCGCTCGCCGTCGAGGAGGACACCCTGCCGCCGGAGCTTCAGGTCACCGGCCGCACGGCGTCGGGCGTCGTCATGGCGATGCGGCACCGCGACCTGCCCGTCGAGGGCGTGCAGTTCCACCCGGAGTCGGTGCTGACCCAGGGCGGCCACCTGATGCTCGCGAGCTGGCTGCTCCAGTGCGGTGACGAGAAGGCCCTGGACCTCGCTCCTGCCCTCGCCGAGCGGGTCGAGTCCAAGCGCCTGGCGGCCTTCGCCTGACTCACGCGCCGATGCGTGCGCGCCGGGGCGTGATTCCTACGCGGCGGAGCGGCACGGATCGGCGGCTACGGGGTCGGGGTGACGACCGGGGTCGGTGGCGTCGGCGTGGGTGACGGCGGTGGGGTCGGCGCGGAGGGGGGCGGCCCAGCCGGGTCGTACGCGACGTCGATCTGGATGTCGGACCCGACGTCGGCGTAGCCCTTCGGCAGCGACTGCCCCACCACGGTCCCGGGGGAGACCGTCGTCGTCGGGATGCCGCGGACCGCGATGCCGAAGCCCGCAGCACCGAGGATGGCGATGGCCTGGTCCTGGTTGAGGGTGCGCACGTCCGGCACCAGGTTGGTCCCTGACGTGTAGGCGACGGCCACGACCCGCTGGGGCTTGCCCGGCACCACGGGCGCGATCTGGATCCGGGTCCCGGGTGCGGGGTTCGTGCCGAGCACGATCCCCTTCGGCGAGTTCATCGGGTGCGGGTCGAGGCGGTACTTCAGGTGCAGCGCCTCGAGCGCGTTGACCGCGTCCGTCGTGGACAGGCCGGCCAGGTTCGGGACGGCACTGAGGTCGGGGCCGCGCGAGATGACCAGCGAGATCAGCGAGCCCTTCTTGATGAGGAAGTTGGCGTCCGGGATCTGGTCGGCGACGGTGCCGACGTCGTGCACGACGTCTGCCCGGGAGGTGACCTCCTTGACGACGAAGCCGGCCGAGGCGAGCTGCTCGATCGCGTCCTGCTGCTTGAGGTTGACCACGTTCGGCGGCGTCACGAGGTCGGACGGCGTCCCGAGCAGGCTGTGCACGAAGATCCCGCTCAGGACGGCGAGCAGCACCGCGAGCGCCGCGGCGATCGAGTAGACGACCGCGCCGCTGCGCCGGCGGCGCGGGGCCTCCCACTCCTCGTCGACAGCGACCGTCTCGAGCAGCGGGGTCGCGTGGACGGGCTTGCCGGCGACGGCGCGCAGCAGGTCCTCGCGCATCTCGTCGGCGGACTGGTAGCGGTTGGCGGGGTTCTTGGCCATGGCCTTGAGGACGACGGCGTCGACGTCCGCCGGCAGCGTGCTGTCGAACTCCGACGGCGGCTTCGGGTCCTCGCGGACGTGCTGGTAGGCCACGGCGACGGCCGAGTCGCCGGTGAACGGCGGGGAGCCGGTGATGAGCTCGTAGAGCAGGCAGCCGGCCGAGTAGATGTCGGAGCGGGCGTCGACGTGCTCACCGCGGGCCTGCTCGGGCGAGAGGTAGGCCGCGGTGCCGATGACCGACTCGGTGCGGGTCATCGTGGACTCGCTGCCGGCTGCGGCGCGGGCGATGCCGAAGTCCATGACCTTGACCTCGCCGCGCGAGGTGAGCATCACGTTGGCGGGCTTGATGTCGCGGTGGACCATGCCCGCCTCGTGGGCGACCTCGAGGGCGGAGCAGACGTCGGCTGTCACCTCGAGCGCACGCTTCGGGAGCAGCCGGCCCTCGGTCGTGAGGATGTCGCGGAGCGTGCGCCCGTCGACGTACTCCATGACGATCCACGGCACCCCGCCGCTGTCCTCGCCGGTGTCGTAGACGGCGACCACCGTCGGCGCGTCGAGTGCCGCCGCGGACTGGGCCTCACGACGGAAGCGGGCCTGGAAGGTCGGGTCGGCTGCGAGGTCCGGGCGCAGGCACTTCACGGCGACGTCGCGGTCGAGCCGGACGTCCTTGCCGTGCCACACCTCCGCCATGCCGCCGCGCCCGATGACGTCGCCGAGCCGGTAGCGCCCCCCCAGCAGCTCGCTCACCGCACGATCGCCTCCATCACAGCCCGGGCGATCGGGGCCGCGACCTTGCCTCCGGTCGCCTCCGACCCGGCTGACCCGCCGTCCTCGACCACGACGGCGACGGCGACGACCGGGTTGACCGCCGGGGCGAAGCCGATGAACCACGCGTGCGGGGGCTGGCCCTTCGCGTGCTGGGCGGTTCCCGTCTTGCCCGCGACGGTGACGCCCGAGATCTGCGCCTTCGTACCCGTCCCGCGCTGCACCACGGCAACCATCATGGACGTGAGGGCCTTCGCCACGTCGGACGACACGGCGTTCCGGTAGAGCTGCGGCTCGTTCGACGCCAGCTCGGACAGGTCGTCGGCCCGGACCGACCGGACGAGGTAGGGCTTCATGACGCTGCCGCCGTTGCCGATGCCGGCGGCGACCATCGCCATCTGCAGCGGCGTCACCCGGACGTCGAACTGGCCGATGGACGACTGCGCGGTCTGCGCCTTCGTGAGGCCGGTGGGGAAGACCGACTCCGCGACCGGCTGCGGCAGGTCGAGCGAGTCGTCGCCGAAGCCGAACGCCTCGGCCTGCTGCCGCACGGTGTCCTGGCCCAGCCGCATCCCGAGGGCGCCGAAGGCGGTGTTGCAGGAGATGACGAGGGAGTCGATCAGGGTGTCGGTGCGGCCGTCGCCGCAGTGCTCGCCGCCGAAGTTGCCGAGGTTGGCGGTGGTG
Source organism: uncultured Frankiales bacterium (assembly GCA_966212015.1). Classification (GTDB taxonomy): domain Bacteria; phylum Actinomycetota; class Actinomycetes; order Mycobacteriales; family SCTD01; genus RYN-111. The sequence continues at coordinate 19,482 of CBIHPE010000014.1, forward strand.
CCGGGCAGGTCCAGCACCGGAGGCGACGGGATCCGGCTGTCCGGCTTGTAGCCGTGGGCCAGGGCGGCGGCCGACGTGATGACCTTGAACGTCGAGCCCGGCGGGTAGGTGGACTGCACCGCGCGGTTGGTCATGGGGTCGTCGTCGCGGCTCAGCAGCTTCTTGTACTCGGCCCGGATGGCCTTGCCGTCGTGGGTGGACAGCAGGGCAGGGTCGTACGAGGGGGAGGTGGCCTCCGCGAGGATGGCTCCCGTGCGCGGGTCGAGCGCGACGACCGCTCCGCGCTTGCCCGCGAGCCCGGCGAACGCGGCCTTCTGCGCCTTGTCGGACAGGGTCAGCTCGACGGTGCCGCCCTTGATCTGGCGCCCCGTGATGTAGTCGGACAGCCGGCGCACGAGCAGCCGCTCGTCGTCGCCGGAGAGCACGGAGTTCTCCTGGCGCTCGATGCCGGTGTAGCCGTAGACGAACGAGGCGAACCCGCTGACCGGGGCGTAGATCGCGCCGCCCGGGTAGGTGCGCAGGTACTTCAGCGCGTCGGTCGTCGCGGTCGACTTCGCGATGGCCTTCACGTCCTTGCCGGTGCCGACGACGATCGGTCCGCGCTCGCGGTCGTAGGTGCGCAGCAGCACCCGCCGGTTGCGCGGGTCGTTGCGGTAGTCCTTGGCCTTCACGACCTGGATCCAGTTGACCTGCAGCATCAGCAGGCCGAACAGCAGGACGCAGGCCACACCGACCCTTCGAAGCGGTCGGTTCACGCTCTCCTCACCACAGTCGTCGGGGCGTCCGCCAGCTGCGCACGTGCGGTCGCGGGTGACACCGGGGCGGGTGCCGGACGGCGACCTGCGTCGCTGATCCGCAGCAGCAGCGCGACGAGGACGTAGTTCGTGACGACGCTGGAGCCGCCGTAGGACAGGAACGGCAGGGTCACGCCGGTCAGCGGGATGAGGCCGGTGACGCCACCGACGATGACGAACACCTGCAGCGCCAGGGAGAACGCCAGCCCGCCGGCGAGCAGCTTGCCGAACGAGTCGCGACAGCCGACGGCCGCGCGCAGGCCACGGGCGACGACGAGGAGGAAGAGCACGAGGACAGCCATGACGCCCACGAGGCCGAGCTCCTCGCCGATGGCCGCGACGATGAAGTCGGTCTTGGCGTAGGGGACCGTGTTGGGCGAGCCCTCGCCGAGGCCGGTGCCCAGGATGCCGCCCGTCCCCATCCCGAAGAAGCCCTGCACGATCTGGTAGCCGTTGCCGGACGCGTAGTGGAACGGGTCGCGCCAGGTGTCGATGCGGTCGCGCACGTGGGAGATGGCGGAGTAGACGATGACGCTCGACCCCAGGAACATCGTCAGGCCGATGAGCAGCCAGCTCACGCGCTCGGTCGCGATGTAGAGCATCGCCACGAAGATGCCGAAGAACAGCAGGGAGCTGCCGAGGTCGTTCTCCCGCACCAGCACGAGGATCGAGAAGCCCCAGGCCGCGAGGACCGGCCCGAGGTCGCGGGCGCGGGGGAAGTCGATGCCCAGGACGCGACGACTGGCGAGCGACAGCACGTCGCGCTTCGAGACCAGGTAGGCCGCGAAGAACACCATCAGCAGGATCTTCGCCACCTCGCTCGGCTGCACCGTGAGCGGACCGAACCGCACCCACAGCCGCGCGCCGTTGATGGTCGCGCCGACGCCGGGGACGGCGGGCAGCATGAGGAGCACGAGGCCTGCCGCCGCGGCGGTGTAGGCGTAGCGCGCCAGCCGGGTGTGATCGCGGACGAAGGCCAGCAGGGCGACGAAGCCGAGGACGCCGATGACCGTCCACACCAGCTGCAGCGGAGCGTCGGCGCGCGGGATCACCTTGCCCTGCTGGCGGGCGGTCTCCGCGACGGCGAGGTCGAGCCGGCGGATCATGACCAGGCCGAGGCCGTTGAGCAGGCCGACGCACGGAAGGATCAGCGGGTCGGCGTACGGCGCGAACCGCCGTACCGCGAGGTGCGCGATCCCGTAGAGCACCGCGAGACCGGCGGAGTACGACAGGACGCCGCCGTCCGCGGACCCGGTGACCGAGACCTGCACGGCGGTGTAGCCGAGTCCGGCGAGCAGCACGGCGAACACGAGCAGGCCGAGCTCGGCCCCCCGGCCGGTGCGTCCCGGGGGCTTCGGGAGGGTCAGGGACGTCACGAGCAGTCGCTGCCCGTGGGGCTCGGTGACGCGGTCGGAGCGGGGGTGACCCCGGGCCTGGCGGACGCGACGGTGGTCGGCTTCACCCCGGGTGTGGCGGCGGGCGTGAGCGTCGGAGTGGGCTGGGGCGTCGCGCAGAGCGTCTGCTCGACGAGCCGGTGCACGATGTCCTGCGCGTCCTTGAGGCTCTTGGCCGTGATCCCGTCGTTGACCCGCTCCGCCGACAGGTCCGACAGCTGGTCGCGGCTGAGGAGCGTCCGCTCCTCGACGCTCGAGAAGTGGATGCCGGCGACGCTGCCCTGCACGCCCCGGAAGACGGCGACGTTGTCGTGGTCGAAGCCCACGTAGTACTGGCTACGGACGTAGACCGTGATGCCGGTGGCGACTGCACCGAGCACGACCAGCACGGCGAGCGTCCAGACGATCGCCCTGCCCCGCCGCTTCGGTGCAGGTGCGTGCGCCGCCCGCTCGCGAGGCTGAGCGTCCCGCCCTTCGGCGACGCGGGCCCGCGACGCGGGGCTGTCGGCGATGCCGGGCGGCGCCTCCTGCGGCGACTCGGCAGCGGCGCCCGCGACGATCGGCGGCATCCCCGGTGCGTCGGCGTCGATGACGTCGGCGACGATCGCCGTGACGTTGTCGGGGCCGCCGCCCTTGAGCGCCAGCGACACGAGGCGGTCGACGGACTCCTGGGGGTCGGCGATGAGCAGCGCCTCGCGCAGCGTGTCGATGCTGCCGACGGGTCCGGTGAGCCCGTCGCTGCAGACGAGGAAGCGGTCGCCGACGCGCACCTCGCGGACCGACAGGTCCAGCTCGACGTCGGGCCGGCCGTCGAGGACGCGGGTGAGCACCGACTTCTGCGGGTGGGTGCTGGCTTCCTCGTCGGAGATCCGGCCCTCGTCGACGAGGGTCTGCACGAGGGTGTGGTCGTGCGTGATCTGGCTGAGCTCGCCGTCGCGCAGCAGGTAGCAGCGCGAGTCGCCGACGTGCGCCAGGCCGACCCGGCTGCCGGAGAACAGCAGCGCCACGAGCGTCGTGCCCATGCCGGCGAGCTCGCCGTCGGCGGACGCCATCTGCTGCAGGTGCGTGTTGGCGGTCATCGTCGCGGCCGACAGCGCGGCGAGCAGGTCGGCTCCCGGCACGTCCTCGTCGAGCGGCGCGATGCTGGCGATCGCGACGGCGCTCGCCACCTCCCCGGCGGCGTGCCCGCCCATGCCGTCGGCGACGGCGAGCAGCCGAGGCCCGGCGTAGACGCTGTCCTCGTTGAGGGACCGCAGCAGCCCCGCGTGCGAGCGCGCCGCGTAGCGCAGAGCCAGCGTCATGAACGCAGCTCGAGGACGGTCTTGCCGATCCGGATGGCGCTGCCGACCGACACAGGTGTCGGGCGCGTGACCTTCGCGCTGCCCTTCGCCGAGTCGAGGTAGGTGCCGTTGGTGCTGCCGAGGTCCTCGAGCGACCAGCCGTCCGCGGTCGGCACGAGCCGCGCGTGCCTGTTGCTCGCGTAGTCGTCGGTGAGCACCAGCGTCGAGTCGTGCGCGCGGCCGAGCGTGACGGGGCTGTCCCCGAGGGTCAGCGTCGTCCCCTGCAGCGTTCCCTCGGTGACGACGAGGACCCGCGGGACGCCCTTCTTCCGCTGCGGCTTCGGCGCCTTGGCCTGCTTCGGAGCGGCCGCGGCGACGGGGGCGGGTACGACGGCAGGCTTGCCGCTGAGATCCGCCCTGATCGTGCGGACGCAGATCAGCACGAAGACCCAGAGCAGCGCCAGGAGGCCGTACTTCAGCAGGGCCACGATCAGCGCGCTGCCCATCAGGTCGCCGACCGGTAGACGACCTCGGTGCTGCCGACCGTGATCCGGTCGCCGTCCTGCAGGTCCGCTGCCGCGATCTTGACGCCGTTGACGCGGGTCCCGTTGGTGCTGCCCAGGTCCTCGACCCGGTTGCCGGTGACCTGCGCGTGCCGGCGGCTGACGCCGGTGTCGGTGAGCTGCACGTCCACGTCCGTACCCCGCCCGATGACAACTGTCCCGGAAACCGGCACGTGACGTCCGCCCACCTCGAGGTGCGCTGACCCGACGACCGGTGCCTCCGGCGCAGGCTGCTGGCCTGCCTCGACGGCGCTGCGGATCTGGAAGGTCCCCGTCTGCAGGTCGTCGACCTCCTCGAACACGACCTCCACCGGCCCGACGAACGACCAGCCGCGCTCCTTGGCCGCCTCGCCCACCATCGCCGCGAGCTCCTTGCGCAGCGGCTCGTCGTACTCCTTGAGCCGGTCGGCGTCCGAGGGCCCCAGCTCCACGACGTAGGTGTTCGGCACGAGCACCCGCCCCGCCGCCACGATGGCCTTCTTGTCCTCCGCCTCGCGGGTCAGCGCCGCCGCCACCTCGACCGGTTCGACCCACCCGCCGAACGCCTTCGCGAAGGCACCCTGGACGAGCCCCTCGAGCCGACGCTCGAACCGCTGCAGGACGCCCACCTCGGAATCGTATCCGCGTGCGCGGTCGCGCCCCTGCTACCGTTGTCACTCGCAACTCGGGCGAGTGGCGGAATGGCAGACGCGCACGGTTCAGGTCCGTGTGTCCGTAAGGACGTGGGGGTTCAACTCCCCCCTCGCCCACCACAGCTCTCGCGATCCACGGCTGGCCGGAGGACGTCGAGGGCCGGATGCCTGGCTGAGCCGATCTCGCCCGGTCAGGACGTGTAGCGGTCGAGCCCGTTCGGGTCGAGCACGACGACCTTCCCGCGGCCCAGCTCGACGAGCCCCTCCGCCTTGAACTGGTTGAGGGCGGTGCTGACGGACGGGCGGCGCGTCCCGCAGAGGCCGGCGAGGTCCTCCTTGGTGAGCGGCAGCGTCACGGGACGCCCCGCGGGGTAGTTGGCAGCGAGCTCCTGGAGCCGTCGCGCGAGGCGCGCGACCACGGGGACGTAGGTGATCTCGAGGACCTGGGCCGAGAGGCGGCGGACCTCGTTCACGGCGATGTCGAGGAAGGCGGAGTCGACAGCCGGCTCCTGCTTGCGCAGGCGCTGGACCAGCTCGCGCGGCACCTCGAAGGTGAAGGTCTTCTCGAGCGCGGTGACGGTCGCGTTGCGGGGAGCGTCGGACAGCAGGGCGAGCTCGCCGACGTGCTGGCCGGGTCCGAGGACGCGGAGCATCGCCGCCTCGCCCTCAGGAGTCGTGACGGTGACGGACACCAGGCCGCGGGCGATGAGGTGGCACGCGCCGGCGGGGTCGCCCTCCAGGAACAGGTGGTCGCCGCGGGCGTACTCGCGCTGGCGAGCCGTCGTGAGCACCTCACGCGCCTGGGCTGGAGGGAGCGCGTCGAGCACCGCCCAGCGCACGCTCGGTCCTGTCGTCATGCCACCTCCGAAGGCTGCCCGCAACGTACTGGGCGAAGTGTTCGCTGCCGAACAGTTCTCCGCCTCGGGCCGGAGCAGCCTTCAGGGGTGCGCGTGACGTTCGCAGGAGTCCGAGGCTCCGTACCCGTGGCCGGCGAGGCCTTCCAGAGGTACGGCGGCAGCACCTCCTGCGTCGCGCTCAGCCGCGACGGTGAGGACCCGAGCCTGCTGCTCGACGGAGGCACAGGCCTGCGCAACGTCACGCGGCTGCTCGAGGGCCGGCCGTTCTCGGGCGCCGTGCTGCTGAGCCACCTGCACTGGGACCACATCGGCGGGCTGCCGTTCTTCGCTGCCGCGGACCGAGGGCGCGTGGATCTGCGCGCACCGTCGGTCGACGGGCTGCGACGCGCGTTCGGGCCGCCGCTGTTCCCGCTCGAGCTCGACCAGCTGCGCGGGTCGTGGACGTTCGACGACGTCGCGCCAGGCGCCTTCTCGGCCGCCGGCTGGGACTTCGTCGCGAGGGAGATCCCGCACGGCGGCGGACGGACTCTCGGCTACCGCGTGACGGACGGCCGCAGCAGCCTCGCCTACGTCACGGACCACTGCCCGACGCTCCTCGGCCCGGGCACGGACGGGCTCGGCGAGCGGCACGACGCCGTCCTGGAGCTGGCGGACGGCGTCGACCTGCTCGTCCACGACGCGCAGCTCACCGCATCGGAGCTGCCGTCGCGTTCCTTCCTCGGACACGCAGCAGTGGAGTACGTCCTGGCCCTGGGCGCCGCTGCCGGCGCGCGCCAGGTCGTGCTGTTCCACCACGACCCGGACCGGACCGACGAGCAGCTCGACGAGCTCGCGATCGCCTATCCCACAGGGACTTTCGCCCACGAGGGGCTCGTGGTCGACCTGGGGCCACGCACCGCCTGAGGCCAGTCGCCTCCAGCGTCCGCCGGCGAACAGTCGGCACCCGCCCCACCTCGCGACAGTGCTGCCACGACACCTGAAGGCAGCCGCACCCGCGCGTCAGCGAGACGTCAGCGGGTCCTCGCACCCTGACCCAGCACCAACCCACCACCACCACCACGAAGGAGCACGGACATGACCGACACCGACACCGGGTTCACCCCCACCGACCTCGACGGCGACGGCACCATCGACGCCTACCTGCAGCACCAGGCCGACGGCACCACGATCGTCGTGCTCGACAGCGACGGCGACGGCGTCATCGACACGTCCGCGCTGCTCGACGCGCAGGGCAACCCGCTCGAGGTCTTCCACGACACCGACGGCGACGGCACCCCTGACGTCGCCTACGACGCCCAGGGCCACGAGACCCAGCTCGACGACGCCGGCAACCCCGTGCAGGCCGCCGAGCCGGTCGCCGATCCCACCGCGCAGGTGCCGCACGCGCAGGACCCGGCGCCCGGCACCCCGTACAGCGAGGACCCCGCCAGCACCGAGCCCGCCAGCACCGAGCCGACGTCGACCGGCCCGCTGGACCCGCAGACCGACGACCAGGTCGTGGGCGACCCGTTCAGCAAGGCGCAGTACTGGTTCGAGCAGTCGCAGAACGGCTGGTGCGGACCCGCGACCGTCGCGCAGATCGTGGCCGAGCGCACCGGCGTCCACGACCTGCACGCGGTCGAGGCGACGGTCGTGAAGACGGCCATGGCCGACGGCCTGCTGACCAAGACGGCCAACGGGCCGTTCGACGGGTGGAGCGGCATGACCGGTCCGCAGCTCGTCCAGGTCTTCGGCGACCTGGGGATCCCGGCGACGTTCGACCACGGCAGCGTGCAGAGCCTCGAGCAGGACCTCGTCGCTGGCCGCGAGGTCATCGTCGCCGTCGACGCCGACGAGGTCTGGAAGAACGCCAGCGGGCAGCTCGTCAACGACGACGCGACGGACGGCGGCCACGGCGCCAACCACTTCGTGACGGTCGTCGGGATCGACGTGACCCGCGGCATCGTGCTCCTCAACGACCCGGGGACCCCGGACGGGCAGCTCGAGGCCATCCCGCTGGAGAACTTCGAGAGCGCGTGGGCGGACTCCGATCACGAGCTGATCGACGTCCCGCCGGCGTCGGACGTCGTCACGGCCGCGCCCGCGCAGGCTCTCGACGCGCACCCCGCGGCGAACAACCCGGTGCAGGTGCCGCTCAGCACCGGTCCGGCCCTGTCCAACCAGGACCCGGTGCAGTCTCCGCTCGCCGCGGTGACGGGCTCGGCGGCGCTGCACACGGCCGTCGACCAGCCGATCCCGTCGGTCGTCTACACGCCGGACCACAGCGTGAGCTTCGCCCACGGCGCGACCATCCTGCCGATCGTCCTGAGCGTCCCCGTGGCCGCAGCCACGAGCGTCGCGGGCGCAGCCCTCGTCGCGGGCCGCTCGGCGCGCGCGGCGGACCTGTAGGTCGATCGCGATGTCCGAGCACGCTCTCGTGCAGCTCCTCGACCGGCACTGCGCTGCGGCCGAGCCGCAGCTCCTCGACGCCGCGGTGCGGCGGGCGCTCGGGGACCTCCGCCTGCGCCTCGGAGGTCCCCTGCGCGTGGCGGTCGCCGGGCGTCGGGGAACAGGCAAGTCGACGCTGACCAACGTCGTGCTGCAGGCGCGGCTGGCGGCGACGGACCTGCGCGAGTGCACCAGCCTCGTCACCGAGTACAGCCACGGCTCGGTCGACGCGGTGCACGTCGTCGGGAGGGGTGGCGAGCGGGTCACCGTGGGCCTGGACCCCCGGGGTCAGGTGCCCGCTGAGCTGCCCCTCCCGACGGAGCGGATCGACCACCTCGAGGTCAGCGTGACCCGTGGCGCCCTGCGCGGCCTCACCGTCGTGGACACGCCCGGGCTCGCGACGACCGACGCCGACCGGGCGACGCGGTCGGAGCGCTTCCTCGGACTGGCGCCCGGCGAGGACGCGGCCTTGCTCGGCGCCGAGGCGGTCGTCTACGTCATCTCGCGCAACGCGCGGGCCGACGACGAGCAGGTCCTCGACTCCCTGCGAGCCGCGCTCGCCCGGACCGGAGGGGCGGCGGTCAGCACCGTCGCCGTCGTGAACCAGGTCGACCGCTTCGGCCGGCGCGGCGACCCGTGGGAGGCGGCCCACCTCGTCGTCGACCAGCTGCGCGCGCGGCTCGGGCACACGGTCGCCGCCGTCGTGCCCGTGGTCGGTGCGCTGCTCGAGACCCTCCTCACCGGCGGCCTCGACCACCGGATGACGTGCGACCTCCAGCGACTGGCGGCGGCCGCGCTGACCGAGAGCGACCTCGCCTCGACCGAGGCCCTCAAGGCAGCCGCGACCGGACTGCTGGCCTCGCGCGTCGACGAGCTCGTCCGCGCCCTCACCCTCTACGGGCTGCAGGAAGGGGTCGCTGCGCTCCGGCAGGACCCGGCCCTCGGGGACGGCCGGCTGCGGGACCTGCTGCTCGCCCGGGCCGGCCACAGCGAGCTGGTCGCCGTGCTGGACCAGACGCTGCGGCGACAGGCCGGCGCGCTCAAGGCCGGTTGGGCCCTGGGCCAGGTCGAGCGGCTCGCCCGTACTGCCTCGCCGGACGACCGGGTCGTGCTGCGGTCCCTCGTCGAGTCCTTCCTGAGCGAGCCGATCGCCCATCAGCTGCGGCTCGGCGACGTCGCCCAGCGGGTCCGGACCGGGGCCCTCGCCCTGCCGCCGCAGCTGCAGGACGACCTGCGCTTCCTCCTCCACCGCACGACCGATGACAAGGAGCCGGACATGACCGACCGCGAGCTGGCCGACCGGGCCACGACCGCCATGCAGCGCTGGGCCGAGTTCGCCGTGACGGCGGCCGGCCCCGAGCAGGCCCGGGCGGCCTCGGTCGTGCGCCGCGCCTTCCAGCTGATGCTCCGCGACCTCTACGCGACCTCCGACGGGGGCCGGTCGTGAGCGCCCGTACCGCCCTGCGCTGCACGGCAGGTCTGCTTGCCGCAGCCGCCCTCGGTCTGCTGGTCGGCCTGCTGTCGCACCGGCCGGCCTGCGTCACCCTCGTGGTGCCGCCGAGGGCGGCCATCCCGACGGCGGAGCTCGGCAAGCCGCTGGACAAGGTCGCGACGATCCCGCAGGTGGTCCGGGGCTGCACCGAGCCCTCCGGGGTCACGCCTGCTCTGGCCGCCGGGCTCGGCGGCCTGCTCCTGCTCGGCACGTCGGCACTCGCCGGACGCCGCGGCGAGCGAGCTCCTCAGCCCGCGCCCGAGGGCCAGCGCGAGGAGCTCGTGGCGAGCCTCATCTACGCGATCGACCGCGCGTCGTCGCCGGCAGTCGCGGCCCGCCTCTCGCAGGACCTGGAGAAGGCCGGCGTCCGCAGTGTCGGCATCGCGGGCGAGTGCTTCGACCCTGCGCTGCACGAGGCGGTGGCGACCGTGCCCGTCGAGGGCGGTCCGGCCGGCATCGTGTCCTCGGTCGACGAGCCCGGGTACGCGGAGGGCGAGCGGCTGCTCCGCCCGGCGCGGGTCATCGTCACGAGGACCGCGTCGTGACCGCCGCGAGCGTCCGGCAGCGGACGGAGCGCGGGCCCCAGCGCGTCGAGGGTGTCGTCACGTCCACCCCGACCTGGAGGAGATCGTCATGAGGGGCCCGTTCACCGCGTCGTTCGCGACGTCCTTCGACGCGGCCATGACCGAGGCGGAGACCTTGCTGCGGCAGTGCGACGCAGCTGCCGCCGCGGACCTCTCGCGGGACTGCCGCGAGCGCGACGTGACCGCCGTCCCCATGGTCGCCGTCGTGGGTGAGGCGAAGCGCGGCAAGAGCACGCTGGTCAACCGGCTGCTCGGCGTCGACGAGCTCTCGCCGGTGGGCGTCCTCGAGACGACCGCGGCGCCGATCCACTTCCGGTACGGCGACGCGGAGCGGTGCACGGTCCAGCTGACCGGGTCCGAGACGGCCGACGAGGTGCCGCTCGCCGAGCTCGCGACGTGGACGACCCTCGCCGGCGCGGAGGCGGCGAGCCGGGTCCCGACCCGTTGCGCGGAGGTGCACCTGCCGTCGGCCCTGCTGCGCGACCTGTCGCTGCTCGACACCCCCGGACTGGGCGGCCTCTCCCCGGAGGTCGGCCGGCTCACCCGCGAGACCTTCGCGCGGAGCGCCGCCCTCGTGTTCGTCCTCGAGGCCCACACGGAGGTGACCAGCCACGAGCTCGCGCACCTGGCTGCCGCCGCAGAGCTGGTGGAGACGGTCCTCGTCGTCGTCACCGCAGCAGGTGACCTCAGCGCGGACGACCTCGACGCCGTCGTCGCGGCGGACCGCGAGCGGATCACGGCCGCCGTCCCGCGGCTCGCCCACGTCTCCTTCTTCCCGGTCGACGACGTCACCGCCCGGCAGGGCCGAGGCACGCCGGCCTGGGACGACAGCGGCATGGCGGCCTTCGAGAAGGCCCTGCTGGCCGTCTGCTCCAACCGGGGCTGGTCGCTGCACGCCCTCAGCTGCCTGCGGCTCACCGCGTCCGCCCTCGAAGACGCGGCCTCGGTCCTGACCGAGCGGATCGAGAGCCTGAGCGACCCGACCCGGCTCGCCGGGCTCGAGCAGGAGCGGGACCGCCTCACCGCCGCCCGCCGGACGCTCGGCCGGGTCACGCGCTCGGAGCTGAGCGTCTCGGTGAACAACGCCCGGCTCGAGGTGAACCAGCACCTCACCCGGGCCTTCAGGGACCTGGAGGAGCAGTACCGCGACGCCGTCATGGCGCGCCACGTGGACCCCAAGCGGCTCCCGGAGCTGGTCGCCGCCGACCTCGAGCTCGTCGCGCTCGAGCTCTCCGAGTTCCTCGGCCGGCTCGCGGACCGGCTGGTCGGCGACCGGGTCAACGACCTGCTGACGCCGGAGGACCGCGCGCAGATCGCGCGGCACCTCGAGCAGCAGCTGGCCGCCGACGTGGCGATGCGGTCGTTCGAGGGCGGCCACCTCGACCTGCCGATGCTGGGCGCGATGTCGTTGGGGCTCGGGGTGACGACCGGCCGGGTCGGCCTGACCACCCTCGGCCCGCTTGCCGCGATGGCCGTGGGGGTGCCGGTCGTGGGGCAGGTCGTGGCAGTGGGGCTCGGCGGCGCGGTCGCGCTCTCGCTCCTGCGGCTGCGCGTCGCCAGCTCCCGTCGCAGCGAGGCCCTCGGCTGGGTGGCGCGCTCGCTGCCCGACGTCCGCAACGAGCTGTCGGTGGCGGCGATCGCGCGGCTCAACGAGCTGCAGGCGTCGATCTCGCTGATGCTCGAGGACGCCCTGGACGAGCGCATGGAGTCGCTCACCCGGCAGATCCAGCAGATCGAGCGCGACCGCAAGGACGCCGCGCACGCACCGACCGCTCTCCGGTCGGTCCTCAGCAACGTCACGGCCACCCGCGAGGAGCTGCTGCTCCTCGGCGAGGGGCTGCGGCGTCCCACCACCGAACCGCACTCACGAACGGAGCACCTGTCATGACCGACACCGACCTGCACCTGCACCTCGACCTCGACGCGGAGCCTGACCTCGGGGGCGGCGACGCTCTCGGGGGCGCCGTCCTCGACGAGGCCTTCACCCATCCCGTCGCCGAACCCGACGGCCTGGTCGCCGACCTCGCGCCGCTGCCGGCGGTCGGCGGGTCCTGCTGCCAGACCTGCGAGCCGGTCGACATGGACTCCGGCACCGCCGTGCAGTGGACCGCCCCGACCATCACCGTGAACCTCGACGGGCAGGTCGTCACCCTCGGCACTCCCAACGCCGACAGTGACGGCGACGGCGTCTTCGACACCTTCACCGCCGCGTCCGGCGGCTCGATCGTCTCGGTCCGCGACGCGAACCACGACGGCATCGGCGAGAGCTACACCGTCTACAACAGCGCGGGCCAGCTCACCGCCTCGCTCGTCCTCGACCCGGCGACCGGCAGCTGGCAGCCCGTCACCGCCGACGCCTACACCGACACCGTGAACCAGCCGCAGACCGTGGCCGCCTCGCCCGCGTCCACGACCGGCCAGCCGGGGTACGTCGTGGTCCAGCCGCAGGCCCAGCCAGAGGCCCAGCCGCAGGTCCAGCCGCAGGTCCAG